>JAYQQG010000119.1:0-10924 GCA_038145765.1 Verrucomicrobiales bacterium | reverse complement strand
CGATTGGGCAGGATATTTTTGCACGCCTGTTTTATGGGTTCCGCATTACGTTGATCTTCGCCCTAATGTTTACACTTGTGGTTTATCTGATCGGCGTGGTGATCGGTTGTCTGATGGGGTATTATGGGGGTTGGGTGGATTTAATCGGGCAACGGGCGGTTGAGGTTTGGCAGAACATTCCATTTCTTTACATGGTCATC
This sequence comes from Verrucomicrobiales bacterium, assembly GCA_038145765.1. GTDB lineage: Bacteria > Verrucomicrobiota > Verrucomicrobiia > Limisphaerales > UBA1100 > UBA1100. The sequence goes on along the minus strand of JAYQQG010000119.1, from coordinate 10,724 downwards.
ATCGCGGTGGCGGCAATCAGTGATCTGCCTTTTAAACTGCCGGCTTGGTTTAAGATTCTGGTGTTGCTGGTGATCATGGTGCTCTTCAGTTGGACGAGCATGACGTACTACATGCGGACCTCGGTTTTGCGTGAAAAATCGCGGGATTATGTGGCCGCGGCACAAATGCTTGGGGCAAGTACACCGCGCATTATCTTTAATCACTTGCTGCCCAACACCATTTCCACGATAGTGACATTCATGCCGTTCACCGTGGCTACCGCGATCATCTCGATTACGGCACTGGATTACTTGGGATTCGGCCTGCCATCCGGCACTCCAAGTTGGGGCCGGATGCTGCAACAAGGTGTGGCCAATCTCCACGCGCCCTGGATTGTGCTCTCGGCATTTGCGGCAATGGTCATGGTGCTCACCTTGGTGACCTTTATTGGGGAGGCGGTGCGAGAGGCGTTTGACCCGAAGAAATTTACAACCTACGAGTAACATGAAGACAACACTGACAGGAATACTGCTGGCCGCCGTTCTGGTGTGGGGTAGCGGGTGCAACAAGAAACAGCTTAAAAAACCTGCCTCCACCGGAGGCGGGGAATCCAGCCAAGCCAATGCTCTCAAAGAGGAGGACGTGCGGCAGATGGCGCGTGTGTTTGCCCAGGAATTTGCCGCAGAATTAAAACGACAAAATGTCTCACTGGCATCCACCGGAACTGCGACTAATTCGGAGGTCCGCCCGTTAGCACCCGTTCGAACTGAGGTGAAGTTGAACAGTGCCCCGGATGTGATGGAATTTTATGAGGCGAATCCGGACGGCTTCATTGTGGCCAAGCCGGAGGATTTGCCGACCGAACTCAGTTGGCTTAAAGGGGCTGAGTTGGAGGAATTCGCCAGCCCTGATGCACAACGCGGGGGAACCTTTCACGAGTATACTTCGGATTTTCCGCGCACGCTTCGCTTTGTGGGGCCGGATGCCAACGGGGCGTTTCGGAGCCATATGCTGGATTACAACGCGGTGTATCTGGTGATGCCGCATCCGAATGGTGATGGCTATTATCCTGGACTCGCCAAGGAATGGGCGTATGGCAAGGACGGGCGAACAGTTTATTTCCGGCTCGATCCCGATGCACGCTATTCGGATGGGGAACCGTTACGGGTGACGGATTTTTTCTTCGGCCTTTACTTGATGCGGAGTCCGCACATCAAGGCCCCTTGGTACAATGATTTTTTCAGCGACGACAAATTTGAAAATGTGACCATTTATGACGAACACACGCTCTCAATCCGGTTTTATAAAGCCAAGCCGGATGTCATTGAGCGGATCGCCGGTTTGCGGCCGATTCCAGAGCATTTCTACGGAGAATTGGACGAGCAGTACGTGGACGATTTCCAATTCAAGTTTGAACCGACCCTGGGTGCCTACGAAGTGAAACAGGAAAATGTGAAAAAGGGGGAATCGATCACGCTGACCCGCGTGCCCAACTGGTGGGCGGACAAGAAGCGTTTCTTCCGTAATCGGTTTAATCCTGATTCGGTTAAGGTGACCGTGGTGCGGGAACCGGCCAAGGTGTTCGAATTGTTTCTCAAGGCCGAGTTGGATTGGCATGGGTTGGCGTTGCCGGAATTTTGGTACGATAAATTGCCGGACGATCATGATTTGGTGAAAAAAGGACACGTAGAGAAAATTCAATTTTACAATGATGTGCCGCGTCCGACTTGGGCCGTCCGTTTGAATTCCAATCACCCCGTACTGTCCAGTCGGGATATCCGGGTGGGCATGAACTACGCCTTGAATTTTGAAGCGGTGATCGAGAAGTGCTTTCGCAATGACTATGACCGGATGCGGACGGCAGCCGATGGTTATGGGCCACGCAGTCATCCCGATCTTAAGGCACGTGTATTCTCTGTAGAAAAGGCCAAGGAACATTTCGCCAAGGCCGGTTACACGGAGGCCGGTCCGGATGGGGTGTTGCGTACGCCTGCCGGCAAGCGTTTGTCATTTGTCTTCACCACTCCCTACAAACGGCTGGATGAGGCGGGTGTGATGACGGTACTGAAGGAGGAGGCCTTGAAGGCTGGAGTGGAGTTGCAGGTGGAAGTGATGGAACGCACCGCTGCCTGGAAAAAGATCAGCGAGAAAAAACACGAAATGATGCTCGGCGCGCTGAACACCTCGGTCGAGATGTACCCGCGCTTCTGGGAGCCATACCATTCAGATAATGCCTATAAAGAGGACAAGGCTGACCGTTACGATAAGGAGGGTCAACTCAAGCCCGGTCTGACCCCCAAGCCGGTGACCAACAGCTTCACCCTCATGGCCGATCACGAAATTGACGGGTTAATCGAACGTTATCGCGAGAGTGAAGACTTAAAGGAGATCACCGAATTATCCCATACGCTGATCCAGAAAATCCATGATCACGGAGCTTATGTTCCCGGTTGGGTGCGGCCGTGGTATCGCGTGGGGCAATGGCGTTGGGTGAAATATCCACAGGATTATAATGTCCGCGAGAGTCGCGAGCCCTTTGAGTTTCATATCCACTGGATCGATACCAAAGAACGGGAACGCACCTTGAAGGCGATGGAGGATGGCGAAGCATCCGGCCCGGCGGCCATTCGAATGTTCGACAAGTACAAACTCGACTAACGTGTCCGATTCATCTCCTGACAATCTTTTGGAGGTGCGAAACCTCATCACGGCATTTGATACGGATGCCGGCCAATTGACGGCGGTTGACGGAGTCAGCTTCGAGGTCCGCAAGGGACAAACTCTGGGCATTGTGGGGGAAAGCGGTTGCGGCAAAAGTGTAACCGCCATGAGCATCATGCGGTTGTTGCCACAGCCCATGGGGAAAATTTTGGAAGGGGAGGTGCGGTTTGATGGCATGAACCTTGCCACATTGCCTCGTGATGATATGCGCGCCATTCGCGGGAACCGGATTAGCATGATCTTCCAGGAACCGATGACGGCGCTGAATCCGGTTCACACCATTGGCAAACAAATCTGTGAGGTGTTGACCCAGCACAACGAGCTGGATCCGGATGTGGCCTGGGCTAAGGCGGTGGAGATGCTTGATAAAGTCGGGATTCCTTCGCCGGAAATTCGGGTGACCGAATATCCGCATCAACTTTCCGGCGGCATGCGCCAACGCGTGGTGATCGCCATCGCACTCGCCTGCGGGCCGGAACTGGTGATCGCCGACGAGCCGACGACGGCATTGGATGTCACGATTCAGGCGCAGATTTTGGAATTGATGAAGCTGCTCCAGCGGGATTTGGGGATGTCGATCATTCTGATCACGCACGATCTCGGGGTGATTGCCGAAACCTGCGATGAGGTGTGTGTGATGTATGCCGGTCGTGTGGTAGAGCGTGCGGGGGCCAAAGAGTTGTTTGCAAATCCGTGCCACGCTTATACCCAGGGTTTGCTCAGTTCCATCCCGCGTCTTAACGATACGCCTAAGTCCCGGCTAAACACGATCGACGGGATGGTGCCGCCCCTGAAAGAGCTTCGGCCCGGCTGCCGGTTTGCGCCGCGGAGTGAACGAGAGCACGAGACTCAACATTTGGAGGAGCGGCCGGACTATAAAGAAATCTCAGCCGGCCACTGGGTGGAGGCCTGTCCGATTTGTACGTGATGGATTCCTCAACGCCAATTTTGGGAACCGAAAATCTTCGGATGCATTTTCCGGTAAAGGGCGGTGTTTTCCGGCGTGCGGTCGCGGCGTGCAAGGCGGTGGACGGGGTAAACTTGACGATTGAATCCGGTGAAACACTCGGATTGGTGGGCGAAAGTGGCTGTGGGAAGAGCACGCTGGGCAAGACTTTGGCGCGGTTATACGAGCCAACCGAGGGGGCGATTCATTTTGAGGGGGTGAATCTCGCGCCTCTGTCACGCGGTCAATTGAAACCGTATCGGCGTGAGATTCAGATGATATTTCAGGATCCCTACGAAAGTCTGAACCCGCGCCATACGGTGCGGACCATTGTGGAGGAGCCGTTCGTGATTCATGGCATGGGCACGCGCGAGGAACGCCGGCAATGGGTAACGGATCTTCTGGCCAAGGTGGGGCTGCCGGAGACGGCGATGAACCGGTATCCATTCGAATTTTCCGGGGGGCAACGCCAGCGTATTGGCATTGCCCGCGCGTTGGCGTTGAGACCCAAGCTGTTGATTTGTGATGAACCGGTCAGTGCGCTGGATGTGTCGATCCAAAGTCAGGTACTGAATCTGTTGATGGAATTACAACGCGAAATGGGCCTGAGCTATTTGTTCATCTCGCATGATCTTGCGGTGGTGAAACACATTAGCGACCGGATTGCCGTGATGTATCTGGGTCGCATTGTTGAATTGGCTCCGGCAGCGGAAATCTATGCCAATCCGATTCATCCCTATACCAAGGCACTGATCTCGGCAATTCCCGTTCCGGATCCCACGCATGAACCGGATCGGGTGATTCTCGAGGGTGATGTCCCATCGCCGATTGATCCACCCGATGGCTGTCGATTCGCGCCCCGCAGCGGGATAGAGCACGCCGGTCAACTGCTGGAAACGAAGCCGCCCTTTGTCGAGGTCCAATCGGGGCATTGGGTGGAGGCCTGCCCGGCATGTGTGCCCGAATTCCCAAATGTGTAACGAGTTGATTCTGGCGAACGTATATGCTAGGAAATTGGCAAGGGGATATGAAAATTCAATCACACAATCAGCGCGGATTCACACTGGTGGAAATCATGATCGTGGTGGCGATTATTGGCCTGTTGGCGGCCGTGGCCATCCCGAATGTTATCCAAGCCCGTAAAAATGCTCAGACCAAAGCCTGTCAGAGTAATATTGAGACATTGTCGGTCACTATCCAAAATTGGGCCTTGGATAAAAAGAAAAGGGATAATGACGATGTTTCGTTGGAAGATCTCCAAGGATTGTTTCAAAACGGGGTGCCCAAATGTCCCGGTGGCGGTGAATATGAACTAACCACCGTTGGCGAAAGACCGGTGTGTTCCATCCCCGAACACCGCCGGGCGAATTCGGAAGACGAAGAGCATGTGGGCCATTAGGGCAATATGAATACGCGTTCTCAGCGTGCGTTCGGGTTTGTGGATGGGCTCTTAATTTTGGCCATTCTTGTGGTGGGTGCAGCAATTTTGATTCCCTATACGGTTTCTGAGAAGCAGGATCTTAGCATTCAAAAGTGTGTGAAAAACCTTCGCGAGATCGACAAAGCCATGCGTTTATGGCAACTGGATAATGCGAAACCGGTGGACGCGCCCGTGACGTTTGCAGAGGTGGCTGAATATATGGGCAAAGGCGTTTCGACTAATTGTCCCAGTGGCGGTCATTATGTGGTAACAGGGCTAACAAATCCGCCGGTCTGCACTATTCCTGGACACGCGCTCAGCAATGAAGGGGGCGACTAGGCCCAGCTGGTTTGAAGAGATTCAGGTGATTTCCCCTGCGCCCGCAGTTCGCGCAAACTTAAGGAATCATCCCGTTTAGCCAAGCGGTTGCCGTGTTCATTGAGCACAAGATCGCAATGATAGAACGCCGGCGCTTTCAGGCCGAGAGCGCGGTAAAGGAGGAGCTGCCGGGCGGTGGATACGAGGAGATCCGCGCCGCGGACAACCTCGGTGATGTTCATGGCGGCATCGTCCACCACCACGGCTAGTTGGTAGGCGGGGATGCCGTTTTTCTGCCAAACGGGGAAATCGCCGAAATCCCGGCCGGCCACGAACTGTTGGGGGCCGAAATGGGCATCTTCAAACTCGATCGTCTCACCGGTTGGGACACGGAAGCGCCAGTTGCACTCGAGTTTTTCAGAAGTCATTTTGTCTCGGCAAGTGCCGGGATACAGTGTTTCGCCATATTCACCATGCGGGGCGGATACGGCCTGCTCGATGTCGCGGCGGGTACAAGAGCAGGGGAACAGGTGGCCGGCGGTCTTTAGTTGCTCAAATGAATTGCGATACAGTTCGATCCGGTCGGACTGATGGATGGGATGGCCTTCCCAGTTCAATCCCAGCCATTGGCAATCGTTTAAGGCGGCTTCGGTGTATTCCGGTTTGCAGCGGGAGGTGTCCAGATTTTCGTTTCGGTAAAGCAAGTTGCCGCCGGCCGACTGGGCACGCTGTTGGGCGATCCAAAAAGTGCGGGCATGGCCCAAATGCAGATAGCCGGTGGGCGTGGGAGCGATGCGGCCACGGTAACTCATTGATCAAGGAAACGCTCGGTGATGCCGTGATAGGCGTCGATGCGGCGGTCGCGCAGGAACGGCCAATGCGTGCGTGCGGCGTTGACTCGGGTGCGGTCTATTTCCACTAGCACGGTTTCGGGCTGATCGACACTTGCCTGGGCGATGATTTCTCCGCTGGGATTACATGCGAAACTTTGTCCCCAGAACTCGATGCCGTCTCCTCCGGCCGGATTTTCATGTCCCACGCGATTAATGGCGGCCACATAGCAACCGTTGGCGATGGCGTGACTGCGCTGGATGGTCTGCCACGCGGTATGTTGGGCAGCACCATCGGCCGCTTTTTCGGAGGGATGCCAGCCAATGGCAGTGGGATACAGGAGTATTTCCGCACCGGACAGGGCCGTGAGCCGGGCGGCCTCAGGATACCATTGATCCCAGCAGATCAACACGCCAATTCGACCGTAAGCGGTGTTCCAAGTGCGGAACCCTTGGTCACCCGGAGTGAAGTAAAATTTCTCATAATAGAGTGGGTCGTCCGGAATATGCATTTTCCGGTATATACCCAGCAGTGAGCCGTCGGCATCGATGATGGCCGCGGTATTGTGATAGAGTCCCGCAGTGCGTCGCTCAAATAGGGAGGCAACGATAACCACCCCTTCGTTTTGTGCTAATTCCTGAAAAGCCTCCGTACTGGGGCCCGGAACAGGTTCAGCGAGATCAAAATACTCGTGGGATTCGGATTGGCAAAAGTATTGGGAAGCAAAGAGTTCCTGCGTACAAATCACCTGAGCTCCGGCTTGGGCGGCTGTTTTTACGGCATTCAGGGTGAATTCAAGATTGCGGGCGGGATCGGCTTCGCAGGAATGCTGCAGGAGACCAAGTGAGATTATATCCGGGACAGTTTCCATGATTGCTGCACGGCGGTGATGTTCCTTGGATAGGCTGTCAAGTCAAGCTTGTGCTGAAAAAACAGGGTTATTTGCGAATATCTTTTGGTGAGGATCATGGTTTTTCCCTTGCTGCTGGAGTGGAAACGTCCGTTTACTGCGGGCAGTCGCAGCGCGACAAATCTTAACCAAAAGGAGAAAAACAAATGGCGAAATTGACGAAGACGCAAACCATTGCCGCGATCGCTGAGGCAGCGGACATTTCCAAGGGCCAAGCGAAGACCGCTCTGGATGCACTGGCGGATCTGGCTTACAACAACGCGAAGGACGGCTTTACGATTCCTGGCGTGGGCAAAGTCTCCATCCGGCAAACCAAAGCCCGTGAGATGGTGATGCGTTTTGGCCCGAAGGCCGGCGAAACCGTAAAGGTTCCAGCCAAGAAGAAGCTGAAATTCACCTACCTCAAGGCGGCTAAAGAAGCCATTGGTGTGTAGGGCAATTCATTGCTAAACACTACATTTCACGGCGTCCCGCAAGGGGCGCCTTTTTTGTTGCCGACTTTTCCCTTAGATTCACCCCATGAAGATCGGCGTGGTTGGTGTGGGTGCCTTAGGCGGCTATTATGGCGCCCAGTTGTGCCGGGCGGGGGCTGAGGTGCACCTGTTGTTGCGCAGCGACTATGAGGCGGTGCAGGCCCATGGCGTGCGGGTGATGAGTCCGGAGGGGGATTTTGCGGTGCGCCCCCACGTCCATCGGAGTGCGGTGGAGATCGGCGAATGCGATCTGGTGTTGGTGGGCTTGAAAACCACGGCCAATGATCGCTTCGAGGAATTGATCAGCCCACTGCTCGGGCCGCACACCGCGATTGCCTGTCTGCAAAATGGTCTGGGCAATTGCGAGCAATTGGCGGCTTGTTTTGGTGCCGACCGCATAATCGCTGGGCTTTGTTTTGTGTGCCTCAATCGTACCGCACCCGGCGTGGTGGAGCATCAGGGATTCGGACGGATTGTGCTCGGGGAATTCGGCCGGCCCGCTTTGCCGCGCACCCATGAAATTGCTGCATTGATTCAAAAAGCTAAAGTGCCCTGCGAGGTGGTTGATCGGGTGGACGAGGGATTGTGGGGTAAGCTGATGTGGAATATTCCGTTCAACGGCTTGGGCGTGGCTGCGGCAGCCGGTTGGGAGGCTCTGCAAACGGGGGATTTGCCTGAATCAATCGGCGAGCCTTGGGCCACGGATCGGTTGCTTGCAGATGAGCGTTGGGAAAGCGAGGTGCGCGCGATCATGGCTGAAATCATCACGGCAGCAGCTGCACAGGATATTGCCCTCCCACCGGAATTGGCCGAGCGCATGGTGAAGAATACCCGCTCCATGGGGGCGTACCATGCCTCGACGGTGATTGATTTTCAGCTCGGCCGGCCTTTGGAATTGGAGAGCCTGTTTCTGGAACCCCTGCGCCGGGCGCAAGCGGCGGGTGCGATGGTACCGCGGCTGGAGGCGCTTTGTGTTGTTTTGGAAAAGCTCGCCCGTTATCTTCCGCGCCCATGAGTGTCCGCGTTCGTTTTGCGCCCAGTCCCACGGGGTACCTCCACATTGGCGGTGCCCGCACGGCTTTGTTCAACTGGCTCTATGCCCGCCACACGGGCGGCCAGTTTGTGTTGCGGATTGAAGATACCGACGAGGAACGCAACACGCCCGAGGCGATCAACGTGATCCTCGAAGGCCTGCGCTGGCTGGGGCTGGATTGGGATGAGGGCCCGGCAAGTAACGATCCGGCCGGTGACAGCGTGGGCGACCGCGGGCCCTACTACCAATCGCAGCGTGCGGATATTTACGCCCGGCGCGTGGCGGAGCTGCAGGAGAAAGGGCTGGCGTATGAGGACGATGGCGCCATTCGCTTTCGCATGCAGCGTGAAGCGGTGACCATTTCCGACCTGATCTGCGGCAATGTGGTGCGGGAATTAACCGATCGCGAACAGGAACAGCCGGACTTTGTGATCGTGCGTTCGGACGGCAAGCCGGTCTTTCACCTCGTCAACGTGGTAGACGACATCGAGATGGGCATCACCCACGTGATTCGCGGCGAGGATCATCTCTCCAACACCGCCAAACACATCGCGCTCTTTCGCGCCTTGGGCGTGAAGCCGCCGCAGTTTGCGCACATTCCCCTGATCCTCAATGCCAACGGCAGCAAGATGAGCAAGCGCGATGAGGGCGCCTCGTTGGACGGCTGGCAACAGGCCGGCTACGTGCCCAGCGCCGTGACCAATTACCTGAGCCTGCTCGGTTGGTCGCCCAAGGACGATTCGCAGGTGATGCCGATGGCAGAAATCATCGAGCGCTTTGACCTGCCGCAGATCAACCGGGCCAACGCGCGATTCGATTTGGAGAAACTGCAGTGGATGAACTACGAGCATCTGCGCGCCTTGCCGATGGAGGACTATCGCGCCCGCGCCGAAGCTGCCGGCGTGGATTTCGGTGATGCCGATGACGCCTACATTGCCGCCGCGCTCAATACCGCCAAAGACAAGGTGAAGCAGGTGGAGGATCTTCCCACCTTTTGCAGTTTTTATTTCACCGACAAATTCCCGTACGACGAGGCCATGGCCGCCAAGGCGTTTGCCCCGGAGAACAAGGAAGCCTTCGCGCGCCTGCGGGCCGTGTACGCCGAGATGGCAGATTTCGAACCAGAACCGCTGGAGGCCGCCCTCAAGGCCTTGGCGGAGGAGCTGGACGTGAAAGTGCGCGTGCTGGTGATGCCCGCGCGCTGCGCCTGTACCGGAGTGAAAGTGGGCCCCAGCCTGTACGACCTGATGGCGGTGCTGGGCCGGGAGCGGGTGTTGGCGCGGTTTGACCGGGCGTTGGCTGCGATGGGTTGATTTTTTAATCGGGATTTTGTCCAATTGAGAGGGGCGGTATGACGACTGCGAACAAAATTACTATTGGCCGCGTAGTGTTGGTGCCATTTTTCGTGGTTCAACTGCTCTACTACTTTCGAACCGGAGATGAATTGAACCGGTACTTGGCCATGGCGGCATTTCTGATCGCGACAATCAGCGATGGGGTGGACGGATATCTGGCGCGTAATCACGGTCAGGCGACACAACTCGGATCCTATCTCGATCCGCTGGCGGATAAGATGCTGATGTTTTCCGGCTTGATTGTATTGAGCATCGAATTCACCTTCAACCCCTTTGGGCAGCGCATTCCGCTTTGGTTGACGGGGATCGTGATCGGCCGGGATGCCATTGTGGTGGCCGGCAGCGCGCTTTTGTTCGCCGTGTTGGGTAATGTGGAGGTGAAGCCGCTGTTTATGAGCAAAACCTCGGCAGTGCTGCAGATGGTCCTGATCGGCTGGGTGCTGTGTAAACTGCCGGCGATGGGCACCACGGCCCTGGCCCTCGGCGCAGCGGTCACCACGATAATTACCGGAGTCTTGTATGTGCGGGAAGGAATCCGTCAGTTTTCAGAACATCCCTCGGCTCAGCCTGATCCATGACCCGCTTGACAGTACACCGGCAGTAAGTAAACAATTTCGCGAATGGCACTGGGACCCAACATTATACTCCAAGAAGGGGACAAGGCTCCGGCCTTTAGTGCCGCTACCGATGGGGGGGGGCAAGTCAGCTTGAAGGAATTTCTGGGCCGCCATGTGATT
>JAYQQG010000118.1:0-10950 GCA_038145765.1 Verrucomicrobiales bacterium | reverse complement strand
TGTCGGCATTCGCCCGGCATCCCGATGTGAAACCGCACGCGCATAAGGATTTTTTCCGATTCACATTTTTCCCGATGAAAGGCGACGGCCAAATCACGGCGCGGGTGACGGGGCTAGATCAAAAGGCGCGTAATAGTTCTTTGGCTGGCGTGTGTTTTCGGAGCGGGCTCACAGATGATGAACGTAATGCGCAGATGGCATTGGTGTATCGTGGGGGCGCGCGGTTTCGGACCTACGGGATGCGCGGTGGAAGCGGCCGATCCGACCGGGACCCGGTGTTTGCCATTCCCGGTTGGTTAAGGTTGGAACGGCGGTCCAACCGGATACTGGGGTCTTGGTCGGCCGATGGTGAACATTGGAAACTCTTTCATGTCGGCAACACCTGGAAATTCGATGAGGAATACATGGCCGGCCTGTTCGTGATCGGCCATGGCGAGGGGCCGGTGAAGGTGACCTTCGATCACGTGACCGTGGAGCGAGCCGATCAACAACTGCCCTTCATCCCACGATTGATTTTTCGGAATGGCACGGAATGGGTGCGATCCATTGAGTCCATGGATGCGAAGCGGGTGACGGTAGGGGACGCAATCGCGGGCCAACTTGAGACCGGGCAACTGGCGCGGATTGTGTTGCACCCGGATTATCGTGCCAAGGATTTGCCGGCTGATCGCACAGGGGTGCTGCTGCGGCGCGGAGATTTTTTTGAAGGCGATTTTGTGAAACTCGCCGAAGGCGAATTGCAGGTGGATTCCATTCTGTTCGGCCCGCGCACGTTCGACGTGGCCACCGAGGTACTGGCGGTTTCGCTGGCCGCTGTGAACCCGGAACGGGCGGTGTATCTGGTGGAAACCGCATCCGGATCCCGTCTTCGCGCCACAGCCGTGCGCACGGACCAGGGTAAACTCCGGGCCACAATCCCGGGCTTGGGTGTGCGACAATGGGCTCCGGATCAACTGCGTTCAGTGACGCGGTTGGCAAATTGAAAACCTAGCGGTTGCGTCGTGCCGCCGGCTTCATTAGCCTCGGGCATATGAAACGCATGCTGCTTTGGATGACTCTGTGTGCTGCCGGAATAATTTCGGCGGCGGAATGGAATGAATTTCGCGGCCCAGACGGTGCCGGGCATACGACAGCCAAGCTGCCGCTGGAAGTGACTGGCCGGCAAAATACCTGGAAGACGGCCATGCCCGGCAAGGCGTGGAGTTCGCCGGTGGTGTGGGGTGACCAGATTTGGTTCACCAACGCCGAGGCGGACGGGAAAAAACTGTGGGCGGTCTGCCTCAATGCCAAGACCGGCAAGGTGGTGCACCAAAAGCTGGTGTTCGAAATCGCCAAACCGCAGCAGAGCCCGGTATCGATGAACAGTTACGCCTCGTGCACACCGGTGATTGAGGAAGGACGCGTCTACGTGACCTTTGGCGCGCACGGCACGGCCTGCCTTGACACCAAAAACGCCGAGGTGATTTGGCAGCGGCAGGATGACGAACTCTACTGCGATCATTTCCGTCTGCCGGCCAGTTCGCCGATCCTTCACAACGGGCTGTTGTATTTGATTTATGACGGGGCCGACCGGCAATTCGTCGTGGCCCTCAACAAGGCCGATGGCAAAACCAAATGGTTACACAAACGGGCCTTCGAATTTGGCACCAACAATGGCGATCGTAAAAAGGCCTACGGCACCCCGGCCATCATCAAGGTCGGCGATCAGGAACAACTCATTGCGCCGGCCGCCGTGGCCACCGAGGCGCTTGATCCGGCCACCGGCAAACTGCTCTGGACTGCCCGAACCGGCGGCATGAACGCCAGCGGCCGGCCGCTTTACGGAGGAGGATTAATCTTCATCAACAATGGCATGGGCTCGCTCGGCGCCGTGCCGGCGGAGGGGGATGCCGTGCGCGACGCCAAGTGGAGCACCCGCCGGAACATTCCCAAGAAAGGCTCGATGCTGTTGAAGGGGGAACACCTTTATATGGTGGCCGACAACGGCGTGGCCAGTTGTCTGGTCGCCGCCACCGGCGAAGTACTCTGGAGCGAGCGTCTCAATGCCGGTGAATTCGCCGCCTCGCCGATCCTCAATGGCGACCGCATCTACTGCTTCAGCCTCAGCGGCAAGAGCATTGTCTTTGCCGCGTCCCCAAAGGAATTCAAAGTGCTTAGCCGCGGCGAGTTTGAAGACGGTTTCATGGCCAGCCCCGCCGTGACCGGAAACGCCCTGATTTTACGGACCAAATCCGCGGTGTATCGGGTGGAATAATTCGTTTAAATACTGGTTAAAAACACGCGTCTGAGTTAGAGTCATAAACAGGCAAAGCGATGCTGCATTTGACAGATAATTCGGTAAGTCGGCGTAGTTTTCTTTCCGTGGGCAGTCTGGCACTCGGGGGGGTGGCTTTGCCGGATTTGTTGCGGGCACAGGAGACTGTGAAAAATTTGGGCGGCGTTGCCAAGGATCGGACGGTCGTGTTCCTCTTCATGCACGGCGGGCCTTCGCAAACGGAGACGTTTGATCCCAAGATGGGCGCTCCTTCCGGTATTCGCAGTATGACCGGTGAGATTCCCACGCGTTTGCCGGGGATCACCTTTGGCAGCACGTTTGAAAAACTGGCCCGACTGAATGATCAATTTTCCATCGTGCGCTCGTTCACCACGCAAAGTGGGGCGCATGACTCCAAGCCGATCGTCAGCAAACAATCGTACAACGCCCAAATCGGCGGGCACTACGCACGTGTGGCCGGCGGCAGTCATCCGGTCACGGGCATGCCGCGGAACATTTGGTTGCACCCGCAGGCAGTGAATCCCGAGGCCACAGATCCCATCATGAAGCTGGGTCGGTTTGATGTGACTGGACCGTTGGGGCCGGCCTTTGCACCGTTTCAGCCGAGTGGTAAGGGTGATTTCCGTGCGGACATGAAGCTGACGGTGGACCCCGCACGACTGGGCGATCGCAAGATGTTGTTGAACGGGCTGGATCAATTCCGGCGCACAGTGGAAAGCGGCAAGGTCACGGGCGGGTTGGACAAGTTTCAATCGCAGGCGTTTGAAACCTTGACCGGCGGCATCAGCGAGGCGTTCGATATCACCAAGGAAGACCCCAAGGTGCTGGCCCGGTATGACACGGCCGGTTTGATGGACGTGGAGCGGATCAGCAAACGTTGGAACAACCGGCCGCGATACCAGAATCACGTGAACAATCTCGGCAAACTGATGTTGATGGCGCGGCGGTTGGCGGAGCGGGGTGCGGGTTTCATCACGGTCACCACCGATTTCGTCTGGGATATGCATGCGGATGCCAACAACGCGACCATGACCGAGGGCATGCAGTATGTGGGCCGGCCGTTTGACCATGCGGTCAGCGCGTTCATCGAGGATGTGGAATCACGGGGATTGCGCGACAAGATTTTACTCGTCTGTTGTGGCGAGATGGGCCGCACGCCCAAGGTCAACGGCAAGGCCGGCCGCGATCACTGGGGCGGCAGCGCGCCGTTGATGTTGTACGGTGGCGGACTGAAGATGGGGCAGGTGATTGGCAGCAGCACCAAGGACGGCGGTGAACCGGCCAGTGATCGCGTGACCATTCCCAATCTTTATGCGACGCTCATGGAGCAGCTACTGGACGCCGGCGCGGTGCGAGCCATGGCGGGTATTCCGCCGGAAGTGACCAACGTGATCAGTGGCGCGGCACCCATCAAACAGTTGATGTGAGGCTGCAAAATAGGAGGTTTTTAACAGGATGTTGACCGTTTCGGACATTGCTCCCAACCAAACTTGTGCGGGGTTGTCGCGGCGTAATTTTCTGCAGGCCGGCGTGCTGGGCAGTTTGGCGTTGCCGGATTTGCTGGCCAATAAGGCCCTGGCCGCGGAGGCCGGACTCCACATAAAGGACAAGTGTGTGGTTCTGCTGTTTCTACAAGGCGGACCGCCGCATATTGAGTTTTTTGATCCCAAAATGACCGCGCCTAAGGAGATTCGCTCCATTACCGGTGAGGTGAAAACCAATATTCCCGGCATCACCTTTGGCGGTACGTTTCCCAAGCTGGCGAAGATGACCGACAAGTTTTCGGTGGTGCGCTCGTACGGCTCGAAGAACGGTGGTCATACCTATCATCCGGTCACCGTGGCCGGTAATCCGCTCAAGGCCTCGATGAGCGCCCTGTACGCGCGCGTGGCCGGCACGAATCATCCGGATACGGGCATGCCACGCAATACGCTGGTGTTGCCCGAGGCGATCGATCCGGAATTGGAGCTGGGCCGTAACTTCGAAACCGGCGCACTGCCGACACTGACGCAAGCGGGGGATCTGGGCGCGAGTTACGCGGCCTTTAATCCGGCTGGAGGCGGTGAGATCAATTCCGATATGCGCCTCCAGGTGGCTCCCGAGCGGCTGGCTGATCGCAAGGGATTGCTCAACAGTCTTGATGGATTGCGCCGGGACGTGGACGCCAGCGGATTACTGGAGAGTGCGGACAAATATCAGCAGCAGGCCTTCGACACCATTTCCCGCGGTGTGGCTGACGCGTTCGACTGGACGCAGGAAGATCCTAAAACGATTGCCCGCTATGACACGCGGCCGTTGTTCGATCAGAAAAAATTACAGCGTTATTACGACATGAAACGCGCCAGCAACATGCTGGGTCTGCAAATGCTCATGGCCCGCCGCATGTGCGAAGCCGGTTGCGGATTTGTGACGGTTAGCGATTGCGGCTGGGATTATCACGCGAACAACAACAGCCCAAAATACATGACCGGCGTTTATCCGATGGGCAACCAGGTGGATCATGCCGTGAGCGCATTCATCGAGGATGTGCATCAACGCGGGTTGTCTGAAAAGATTCTGCTCGTGGTTACAGGTGAGATGGGTCGGACTCCGCGCATCAACAAGAATGGCGGACGGGATCATTACGGCAATCTGACTTCGTTGTTGGTTTCCGGTGGCGGGCTGAAGATGGGTCGGGTGATTGGTGAGAGTGACCGGCAGGCCGCAGAGCCGGCCACGCGCCCCTACACGCCCAAGCACCTGATGAGCACGATCATGCACACATTGTTCGACATCGGCGAACTACGGGTGGCCGACAGTGTGCCCAAGCCGGTGGCCGACGTGATTACCGGTGGTTCACCCATTGAAGAGCTGGTTTAGCCGGCTCTGTTTCCGGCTTAAATCGTTCAATAATCCACTTCATTTTCCCGATGAATAGGATTTCAGGCCGGTTCGTCGATTCAAACGCCGAAAAAATCGGCAATATAGTCCGTTTTCACGCTTAAAACGATTGCTTTTTCGCAGTTTTTTGCGCATAAATGGGCGGTTTTTAGAGGAGGAAACCCAATTACTCTGTCAGCGTGACGCCCCCTTTTGCGTTGGCTTGACAGGGAATGAGCGTACTGACACGGATCTGGCTGCCCGCGGCGGTGTTCGCGGCGTTTCTCTTGGCGTTGTTTAATCGCCAGGAGTTGGTCGACCGGTTTCTCGAAAACGCGAGCTTCCTCACGCACAATCTTGTCGAGTACGGCGTGCAGATTGGCGTGTGGTTAAGCGCGGCGTTTTTGGTGAACCGGCTCGTCGGCGTGCTCTTTTGGGACGGCTTCATCGGGCGCCTCTCCGAACGCCCGGTGCCGAGGCTGCCGCGCGATCTCACAGCGATGATCCTCTTCAGCATTGCCGTGCTGGCAATCCTCTCCACCGTCTTTCAACGCGATATCACCAGCATGCTGGCGGCCTCCGGCGTCCTGGGCGTGATCATTGGTCTCGCGTTGCGCACGGTGATTCTCGATTTGTTCATGGGGTTGGCGATCCACGTTGAGCGGCCCTTCAAGATCGGTGACTGGTTGATGATCCACCAAAACCGCGTGGAGACCCATATCATCGCCGAGGTGATCGAGATCAACTGGCGCACCACCCGTCTGCGCACCACGCGTAACAACATGGTGGTGATCCCCAACAGCAAGATGGGCGACACCATCGTCACCAACTACATGGAGCCCAAGCCGCACTTCCGGATTGATCTCGATTTCACAATCGACTTCGAGGTGCCCAGCGAGCGTGTGCTGCGCGTGATGACCGCCGGCCTCAAGGCCGTGACGGATGGCGAAGGAATTCTGGAAGAACCGGAAGCCGAAGTGCGCATCAAGGATTCCACCTTGGAAGGGGCGGAATATGAGGTCCGCTTCTTTATTCTGCCCGCCAAG
Organism: Verrucomicrobiales bacterium; assembly: GCA_038145765.1. Lineage (GTDB taxonomy): Bacteria > Verrucomicrobiota > Verrucomicrobiia > Limisphaerales > UBA1100 > UBA1100. The sequence continues at coordinate 4,770 of JAYQQG010000118.1, read as the reverse complement.
ATTTCCCCGAACGAAGCCCGCCACGTGGTGAACCGCAGTGTGCTCGAGCATCTCATTCACTCGGGTATCACCCCGGCGCATGCCAAGGAGGAGATCTTCCTGCAACGTCGCGAACGCCGTGCGCTGGATGCCTCACTCGACGAGGATCTGTACCAGCTCCTCACGCGCACGGAACTCTTTCGCAAGCTCAATGCCGCTGAGTTTGCCGTGGTATTTCGTGAGATGCACAAACGCGATTTAGCCGAGGGTGAGGTGCTCTATGCACAGGGGGATGCGGGCGATTCCATGTTTATCTGCGTGGAAGGCCTGTTGACCAGCACCATCACGGTGCAGGACCAAGGCGAGGTCAAGGTGGAGACCCTTCGCGCCGGTCAGCACTTTGGTGAGGGCTCGATGTTCAAGGGCACCGGCCGTGCCACGACGGTGACCGCGGAGGGTGATTCGCTGGTGTACGAAATCGAACGCCATGTGATCGAGCCGTTGCTCGATGTTCGACTGGATCTCCGTGAGCAATTGGAGAAGGGCCAAAAACTGACCACGGACCGGATTAAGGAGAGTTGGAAAGGCGCCCGTCAAAAGAAAAAAGCGGCCCAGCAAGCTGAAGAAACCCGGAAAAAATCCCCCGTGAAGAAAGTCGTGCAGGCCTTCTTCCCGGGAATGTTTGAAGGGAACAAGGAATCCCAGGAGAAGATGAATGATGAATAACCGAAACAAACTCCGTCATCTTAAGGCCCTCGTACTGGCCTTGATCCTCGCGGCCGCCGCCTTGGCCAAGGCGCAACCGGCGCCGGCCGTCCCCGGTAGCCGGGTTAAGCCATGGCTTAAAAATGCCCTGAGCGAATTGGCCAACCTGCCGGCGGGTGGAACGAACGCAGTGGTGGCGGTCGCCTCGCGCCGGGTGACGTTGAGTTACATTGATCCCACGCGCGCCGTACAGTTGCTGGCCCTGCACGGGGTGACGGTGGGTAAACCCGATGCCCCGGTGGATCCCGCCAAGCTGCCCGTGGTGGTGGCGTTGCCGGGTACGGTGAATTTGGAAACCATCCCCAAGGCAGAGGATAAATTTCCACAGACTGAGACCGATCCGGTGAATGAACTGGTGGTGTTTCACAACGAAAACGATCCCGGTCAACTCAGTGCCGTCTTGGCCAAGCTCGAACAGCATGTCGATTTGCCGGCGCGTCAAATCATCATTGAGGCGATGGTGCTGGAGATTTCCTCCTCGGCCCTCAAGGAGATGGGCGTGCAATGGACGCGTTCCGGAAACGGCGGCGGCAATACCATCACCGATCACACCAGTGCGTTGACCATCGGGACATTGAAATATCCGGCCGCGACTTCCACTGAGGCCCTGAATCTCACAACCAAGAGTGTGTTCCACAGTATCAATGCACAAATCAAAGCGCTTGTGGCTGAGGGCGAGGCGGAAGTGTTATCCCGCCCCAGTGTGCTAGCGCTCGATAATCGCATGGCCTACATCAATGTCTCGGAAGATATTCCAGTAGCCAATACCTCGTATGCGCCCGGCAACAATTATCAGCGGACCACCTTTGAAACCAAGAAGGCTGGCATCTCATTGACTCTGCGCCCCCGCGTGAGCAGCAACGGTGAGGAAGTGAGTATGCAGGTGAATGCCGAGGTCACCGCCAAAGTGCCCGATGCCGATGTCGAAGTGCGCAATGGCAGCAACACTTTGCTGGCCAGTGCTCCCACGATCTCCAAGCGTGAGGTGAAAACCTACGCGCGGGTTTCCAACAACACGCCATTTATCATCGGCGGCCTGATTGCCAAAGATAAACAAAGCAAGGTGGAGAAAGTGCCACTGCTGGGAAGCCTGCCGATACTGGGGCCGCTGTTTCAAAGCAGTAAAAAGAACATCGTCAAGCGCGAGGTCATCATCGTTTTGACCCCGTTTGTGCTGCCGGAAGAGCATGTGATTGGCAAAAACATGCCCATGGACGAGGACAATTTTGACAGTGTCGGCCACCAGTTGTTTCGCGATGCCTACCGCATTCGCGCCGAGGATACCTTTGACCTGAATTACCTTTATGAAAACAAGCAACTCCAGCGCATGAAACAATTGGCCGATCGGATTGTGGCCGGCAATCGCACGCTGGCGACCCAGTATCCGTACCGGCAATTCCATGGCAAAGCCGTGCCCGGCGAAAGCATTCTGTGTTACCGGCAGATTTATGAAGTGCTCAAGCGGAGGGATTTGCAGAAATCTCTGGATGAGACCAAGATCATCTTCTTTGAAAAAGATGAGCGCATTCGGTCCGGGCATCGGGTGCAGTTTTTGGATCAATACATTCAGTCCGTTGCTCCCGAGGTGTTGACCGAGCGTGGAGGCGAACTGTCCGTTGCGCTAACATTTACCATGCAACGATATTCGGATGATGCCGCCTCCATTTTTAACGAGCCCACGCCTTCGGTGCAGTTGATCAATTGTGCTGATGAAGTCGCATGGGGACGCAAGCTATGGGAGTTGAATCAGCCAGCCTACAATGGGCAGGAACAGTTCACCGTGCTCCTTCGGCGCAAGAAAGATATCGAGCGGCTGAAGTACGCCGTGCTCATGAAAAAGACCGTGGAACTCAACACGGAAAAGCTGGTGCTCAGTTTGAGCAATTTTACCCGCGGTCGGTTGCTGCTAATGCCGCGAGTGACGCCCAAGGATATTGAACTGGTCGATGGCGATGTCGCCCGCGCGTTCTTTTATTCTGAACTGTATTACCAAGCCCTGCAGGTGGAGATGGAAAAAGACATCGCCGCATTCCGCAAGGTCATTGAAGAGAAAGATCATTTGAAGCAATTGATAACCCCCATCCCGACTCCTTAACGGGGCGGCAAAGGAATACCATGAAAGATTACAAGCAACCCCTCATCGGACTGGGATTGATCGTCCTGGTGATCGCCGGCATTGCATTGACTGAGCCTGAGACAGCGAATCCAGATGTAGCCAAACCATCGGTGAATGCCACGCAATCGAAACCCAAATCTGAGCCTCAACCCAATCATGTAATTGAAGCGCCTGTTCCGGAAATATCCGTCATGGAGCTCGTCAACGAAGTGGATGAACCGGATGAAAGAATTCGCGTGCTCACCCGCGTGGCATTGAGTCATTTGAAAGCGGACAAGGAAATCGCTCCGTTGCTGGATGCCTTGTTGGAACAGTTTGATGCGATAACTCATAACCCCAATCGATTAGCAATTCTGGTCGAAGTGAAACATGCCTTTGCTGAAACTGCAGATGATCCTGCCCTAAGTGGATTCATGGCGTCTCTATTAAAGCTGGAGCAGACCTTGAATCCCGGCCCTGTGCACGCCGATCAACTGCTGGGTGGCATTGAAGCTCCTGCGCACCGTATCGAGGCGCTCGCCCAAATCGCTGTCGCCCTGCATGCTGCCGGTCAGGCTGATCTATCAACAGCCCTTCTCAAGCAAGCTCAGACCGAGTTTAATGAATTGACCGACACGAAGGACAAGTGGATCGCACAATCCGCCTTGATCATCGCCAATATGAAAATGGGCCAACCAGATGCGGCCAAAGAAATCAACGTCCTGTTGCAAGCCGTTGCCACGTTGGAATCGACAACGGTCCAATTGAGTGCTTATCAACAACTCGCCCAAGACTTTGCCCCCTTGGCCGCAGAGGAAGCCGTTGCCACTCAGTTAGAGGTTATTCAGGCGGCCATTTTGAAAATCCAATTTAAAGCCGATCCGATCTTGCGATTGGTGAGTGGCGTCAATGATCCCAGCGGGCGCGTGCGGGTGCTTTGTAGTCTGGCAGGTTCTCTGGCGCGAAGTGGTGATCCGGTGCAGTCGGCAGCCATGCTGGCCAAAGCACAGGAACTGGTGGCTACCTTGGAATCGCCCGGCCAACTGGCTCCGGCCTTGACACACCTCGCCGCCGCTCAAGCCATGGTCGGTAAGCCCAAGGATGCCAAGGTCACACTCGCAAAGGCCATGGAGACGGTGGATTCCATCCGGTCCGTGGATGAACAAGCCGCGGTGCTCGGAGCATTGGTGTCCGCGGTGGAAACGATGGAAAATGCCGAACACTTGGATGCCGTGTTGGCGCAATCTCTGAAGACCGCCAATGCGATCCAGCAACAGGCCCAGTCCGTTATGCAGCAATCATTACGACTGATTAACCGGTTGCCTGCAGGAGAACAAAAAGCCGCTGCTCTGCAACAGGTCGCCTTGGCCATTGAGCAGGGTGAGGCCGGGCGATTTAGCGAACTACAATTTGAGTTGGCAACACTCCACCATGAAGGTCGTCATCTTCCCAAGAATGCCTCACGTGCCGCAAAATGGTATCGTAAAGCTGCGGAAGCCGGCCATGCAGCGGCACAGATGACTTTGGCGGTCATGTTACTGGAGGGCGATGGAGTAGAGGCGGATTACACCGAAGCCTTCCAGTGGTTATCGGCCGCCGCTGAACAAGGCCATGCGAATGGGCAGGTTGCCTTGGGCATGATGCTGGCTCTCGGACAAGGCGTGGAGGCAAATTTGGTGGAAGCGCACAAATGGGTGACGCTCTCCTCTAAGAGCGGCAATGAAGACGCGGCTGAGGCCTTGAAGCAACTCGCCTCCAAACTGACGCCCGATCAACTTGCTCAATCCGCCAAGTTGGTGGAGGAATGGGAAGCCAAACAGGTCGTGCCGTCTCCATCCCCCAGCGATCCGGCCACCCCCCCGACTGCTCCGGCCCCTACCGAACCGGCCGCCCAAGAAACCGAGCCCACGAAAACAGCCGGAAAATAGCGG
>JAYQQG010000117.1:0-10951 GCA_038145765.1 Verrucomicrobiales bacterium | reverse complement strand
GGGCGCGCTTTCAAAAAGGCAATGGCGTTGCCCAGAACGATCCTGAAGCCATGAAATGGTATGAATTATCGGCCGCCCAAGGCCATCCCGGGGCCATCAACAATGTCGGTTGGATGCACGGCAATGGCCGCGCGGGAGCCGGAGAGGCCAATGATGAAAAGGCCTCGGAAATGTATCTTAAGGCCGCCGAGCGCGGCAACAGCGTGTCGCAAAACAACATTGCCATGCGGCTCTTTAGTGGGGATGGCGTCGAGCAGGATAAACAGAAGGCCTTTTATTGGCACAAGCGTTCCGCGGAAAATGACAACGGCCGCGGTCAATACTTTCTGGCATTACGTTTTGACACCGGACAGGGAACTGAGCCGGACTTAAAAAAAGCCGTGCATTGGTATGAACGTGCCGCGGAAAATGATCATCGCGCTGAGTATGATTCAGCTCAAGGCGGTTACGCGTACGGGGCCCAAATGAAACTCTCCGATATTTACCGCGAAGGACGAGGTACCAAGCGGGATCTGGCCAAGGCATTGTATTGGATGGCCCGATCGACGGAGTTTGAGCGGTCGCGGTCGGTGAACGCCTTCCTTAGTCACGAAACCGCCATTGGCCGAAAGGCGGCAGATTTGCATGGGCCATTACAGCAATACCTCGATGAAGGCTGGCCGGTTTCCCCGCGCAACATGCGGGATATTCAGGAAGCGGCGGAACAAGGCGATGCCCAGGCCCAGTACGAACTGGCCGCATTGCATGTCTTGGGATTGGGCGGAGCCGGCCGTCAACCGGCCAAGGCATTGGAATGGGCGGGCAAAGCAGCGGCCCAAGGCCATGCGGCTGCGCAATTTTACCTCGGCATTTGTCATGAAGAAGGACGAGGCGTGCCCAGTAACCCGGCCAAAGCCCTGGAATTCTTTATCAAAGCAGCGGCCCAAGGTCATGCGGGGGCGGAAAACCAATTGGGGGTATTGGCCGAACGAGATAATGAAAAGCCGGACGTGGTGGCCGCACATTTCGCCAAGGCCGCCGAGGCGGGTGACCGGCGAGGGGCATATAACTGGGCTCGGATCATGGAATCGGATCCGGCCGCAGCGAAGCCGGTGCGGGAGCGTTATCAACTGGCCGCCGAGCAGGGTTTGGCTGCGGCTCAAAACAATCTTGCTTGGTGGTTGCAGGGGAACCCAAAGGCAACGGAGGAGGATCTGGAACAGGCGGCCCGCTGGTATCGGGCTGCGGCCGATCAAGGCTACGCCGATGCGCAATTCAACTTGGGATTGATGCTGCTGCGCGGCCAAGGCGGCTTGAAGGAGGACCGCTCAGAAGCGTTTGTCTGGTGGGGCCGCGCCGTGCTGCAGAATCAGCCACAGGCCGTGCGTCAAGTGAACCGCTTGGCCGGCTTGATGGACGCTGAAGAATTGCGGGTGGCCCGCCAAGCGATTAACGAATGGGGTGAAGGCCGTCGCGTGCCGCAATTGTTTGTCATTCGGAAAGGAGATTAGGTTTATGAAACAAGGATGGATACTCGTATTGGGGCTGATCTTGAGCTTGGGCTGTGCAGGGCCGGGAAATGCCGGGCCCACCGTGGAGCTGGAACGCCGCGCGGATGGATTGGTCTATCAAAAGGGGCACGGCGTGCCTTACACGGGGCAGTTAATTATGACCACACCGGGCTCTCAGGACCGCTGGGTATCGCATTACAAGAACGGTGTGCGCGATGGACAATTTGCGGTGTTTTATTCCAATGGCCAACGCAAGGCGGAAGCGGTGTTTGAGGCCGGCAAGTTAATTGCTGGTATGACTTGGAAACCGGATGGTTCGTTGGGCAGCCAGCTCTCAAACGGAACGGGTACCCTCATCATGTATCATCCTGATGGCTCCAAGGCGCGTGAGTCGGTGTACTTAAATGGTGACCGCGTGAGCCGCGAGGATTTTCCTGCTGTTGGGAGAGAATAAAAAACCCCGCCTGCTTTCACAGGCGGGGCTGGTGAGTGGTTCCTCGGTTAGGCGTAAAGTAGCTTTTTCCAGTCCTTGCCGGTTTCCTTGGAGATCCGGTCCAGTTCCTTGGTGCGTTGCTTCAGGTGCAGGTTGATCTCCCGCTGAGCCAGTGTCCAGTTGATGCGCTTCAGGCCGGCCTTGTATTTGTCCTTCGCGTTTTCACGGAAAAACTTGGGGCCACCGGAGTAGCCCACCTGATGGAAGCGGTGAATCGAGATTTTCTCGAGCAAGGTGAACTGATGGCGCGGGCGTCCCCGGGTATTGGTGGGGAAAGTGTTGAAGGGAGTCTCGTGTTCTTCCTCAACCCACTCGGTAAACGCATCAATCAGCTCCTGCTGGCTGCAGTGCCAGTTGATCTGAAAAACGTGCAGCGTGCTGGCGCCGTCAGCAATGAGGGCCGCGCCGTCTTTGCCGGTTTTGAATGTGCTTCCGCTTTGGGAGGTTACATCCGCCACGGGCAGATCCGAGTAGTTGCCTTTAGCGACATTGGCCAGCCATTTTTTGTTGCCGGCATCAGAGCCAAAGGGACCTTTGCCACTGCCGAGTTCGCGGTCCAATTCCCACTGATACACGCGGCTGATTGCCGATTTGGGCAAATTCGCGTAAGCGGTAAAATTCCAGTCGTCCTTGGTGAGGGACTTTTCGGACCATTCCTTGAGTTGTAGTTTCTTAGCCATTGGGTTGTCCTTGTATTTAATAACCGGTTTGCATGCTCACTTTTTTAGTTAGCAGCGCGCCGTAAGATATAGTCAGACGGCATGATGTCAAGTTTTCTTCCAATAAAAATTGAAAATCTTTTTCTATCGGATGAATGCATAGGCGGCGACTAGGTTAAACGGTGTTGGAAGGCAGTAGGTTACATGATTTCATGCTTGTTAATAATAATTGGCCTGATTTAGTGGTCCACTTGGTGATGCGATTGATCCTCTTCTTATTTGGGCTGTGGGTGAGCATAGAATCTTGTCTGGGTGCGGAATCCGAGGTGGGGCAGGCTATGAGTTTGGGTAAAGATGTGTTTAAGAACTTAGGTCTAGCGACCTGCAAATCCTTGATGGGTGGCATTTTGTGGGCGGTGTTTGGTTTTTTGCTCGGGGCAGTGGGGGGATATTTCAGCTGGCGGGCAATCCGGAATCCAGGATGGTTGGATGTTTCTTGGGGATGGTACCGGTATGTGCGGTGGATGTGGCCCGTGCTCATTGTGGGAACTATGTCTCTCGGAATGAGCTCGATGATCGGCAGTTGGGGCGCCGGTCGGGCCGTCAAGCAGGGGATGCGGCAGGGGGAAGTCATTGAGACAGCAGTGTTTAAGACCTACGCCATGGTCATGGTGTGGCGAGTGGATTCGCAAAACGGGGATGCCAATGGATCCGCATTGTTGGAGCAGGATTTGGCCAAAGCCGTGGCCCAATTACGGGAAACGGATGAGCAAGCCACGGAATTGGAGCAAGAATCCCGCGCTAAACTAAAGGCTGAGATAGAGCAGAAAACGGGTGGAAGCCGATTGGGTAAGTGGTTGATGGGGAAGCTATTAGATCTTTTGTTCGATCAGGTGGAAGAGGATTTGTCGGGACAGGATGCGGTGGAATTTCTTTCTGCCACTTTGGAGGGGGACCAAGCGGGAGGCGAGGAACAGGCAATCCAGTTCATCCGTAAAAAAATCATGAGCGCGGTATATCTGGCGATTGATGAAACAGTAAATTCAGTGGTGTACCCGTTTATGATAACGGTTGTATTGATGATGTTGGCAGTGTTGGGTGTACCGTTGGGATCATTTTGGTTGAGCCGTTGGCTTTGGTTCAAAAAATATCCGGAAGATTCGATAGATCCTCAAGAACCGCCTGTTTTGAATTCCGGGAGTGAATCTTCGGAATAACCTGTCGGTAACTTCGCCATCTCACGGGTGTGAGGGCCTTGCACGTTCGTCATGGGCTGGCCACACTTCGCGGCGTTCACTTATGAAGACACGATGCACTAACCGTGTGTGGCTGCCGATGCTGGCGGTCGTGGGGTTGGCCGGAAACCTCGCTGCGGCGGACGCTGAATTGATCGCCAAGGGGAGAGACTTGTTCCAGGCCAAAATTTGTACCACCTGCCATCAGGTTCCCGGCGGACCGCCTGCCTTGGCTGGGGTGGCCATGAAGGCGCCCAAGTTCGAGGGCAATTTCTGGGGGCAGGAACGTGAGGTCACTCTGGGCTTCGGCGGCAAGGATGCCAAGGCCAAGTTTGATGAGGCCTATTTCATTGAGTCCATCCGTAACCCAATTGCCAAGGTCGTGAAGAGTTCGGCGGCGCCCATGCCGCCCCCGCCGGCCGTGAATGATGAGGAAATGAAGGCGCTCATCGCCTATGTGAAAAGCCTCAGTGACGGTACCGCTCCGGCCGGGGCCGGCATCGTGGCCAAAGGCGCGCTCAAGAATTTCCAATACCGTGTCTATAACGGTTCATGGAACAACCTGCCTGACTTTGAAAAGCTCAAGCCGGTCAAATCCGGCAAGGCGGACAGCGGCATTGCTGATACGAACCTTTCCGAGACACGCGATAACTTTGGCTTGGTGATGGAGGGTGAACTCGAAATCAAAACCAAGGGGAAATACACCTTTAATCTGGGTTCAGACGACGGCTCACGATTGTTGGTCAACGGCGTGCCTGTGGTGGTGAACGACGGTGTGCATGGTGTGGTTAACAAGAATGGCTCCGCCAATCTTGATGCCGGCATCAACCTGATTCGTATCGAATATTTCGAGAAAGGCGGGGGCGAGCACCTCTCGTTGGATATGTCCGGCCCCGGCATTAAGAAACTGCAACTGGCCCGCAACACCGCGCCGCAGGGTGGCGGCAACAAGCCGGCCATCGCCACCGGCAATCCGGTCGTGCCGGAGAACAACGAGGCGGTGATGTACCGCAACTTCATTCAAGGCGCCTCACCGCGTGGTATCGGGGTGGGCTATCCGGAAAACGTCAACATTTGCTTCGACGCCAACGCGCTGAATATTGTGATGACTTGGCACGGCGCGTTCATAGACGGGGCCAAGCACTGGAATGGACGTGGCCAAGGGTTCCAGCCGCCGAGCGGTCACTATTTGATCAACCTCAAGCGCGCGCAGGCGGTGGCGGTGTTGCCCGATGCCAAGGCTCCGTGGCCTGAGTTGAAGCTGGGCAACAACGATGATGACCGCGCCAAGGGCCTGAGGTTTCGCGGCTATCGCCTTGTGGAAGGCCGTCGGCCGGTCTTCAAGTATACCGCGGGCCAAACCGTGATTGAGGATTACGTAATTCCTGAAGCCGGCGCGCTGCCGTCCTTCACCCGTCAACTCACGCTCACCGGTAGTGGCCAATACTACTACCTCGCTGCTGCTGACGGTTTCATTGAAAAACAGGGCAACAGTTGGAAGGTCGGTAAGACCCTCAAGCTCACGCTCGATACGCCGGACGCGCCCATTCTGCGTGATGGTGCCAATGGCAAGGAACTGCTGGTGCCCGTTACCGTCGATGGTAAGGCCATCCTGCGCGCCAAGTACGAATGGGACCTCAATTAAAACTGTTTAAGGAGATTTGATAATGAAGAAATTCACACTGATCGCCGGACTGATTCTGGCCGGCTTCACCTCACAGGCTCAACCGAAGCAGGAGGATTACTACAAGTTCACCCGCATACCGTTGCCAGAGAACGTTGTGCTGGAGGCCGGCGGCATTGCCATGCTGCCCAACGGCAACCTCGCCGTCAGCACCCGACGGGGCGACATCTACACCGTCAGCAATCCGCTCGGCAAGACGGACGACATGAAAGTGAAGCTCTTTGCCCGCGGACTGCACGAGCCGCTGGGAATTCACTGGAGCGACGGCTGGCTGTATGCCACGCAACGTTGTGAAGTGACTCGGATCAAGGATGAGGACGGCGATGGTCGCGCCGATATCTTTGAAACCGTCAGCGACGGTTGGGGGATCAATGGCGATTATCACGAATACGCCTTTGGATCGCAGTTCGATCCGGATGGCAATATGTGGGTGGTCCTCTGCCTGACCGGATCCTTCAACAGCAACACCCCGTACCGCGGCTGGTGCGTGCGCGTGAACAAGAAGGGTGAGATGATCCCCACTGCCAGCGGCATCCGCAGCCCCGGCGGCATTGGGCTGAACCATCTCGGCGATGTGTTTTACTCGGACAACCAGGGGCCGTGGAACGGCTCCAGTTCCCTGAAACATCTGGCACCAGGCTCGTTCCAGAGTCACCCGGCCAGCTTTAAGTGGTGGGATCTGCCGCTCGTGAAAAAGCACATGGGCCCCAACCCGCCCGTGGTGCCAAACTCCAAAAGCCGCATCCCCGCTGAACGCGAGCGCGTGAAAGAGTACGTGCCGCCCGCCTGTGTGTTGCCGCACTCCAAGCTGGGTAACTCCACCAGCGGATTTGCCTTTGCCAACAACGAAAAATTCGGCCCGTTCAAGAATCAGCTGCTGGTGAGTGACCAAAGCCACTCAAACGTCAGCCGCGTAGTGCTTGAGAAGGTCAACGGTGTTTATCAGGGCGCGGCAATCCTGTTCATGACCGGATTCGGTTCGGGCAACATTCCCTCCTACTATGATCCCAGCGGCGCGCTCTTCGTGGGCGGCAGTGATCGCGGTTGGGGTGCCCGTGGCGGCAAACGGTTTGCGCTCGATCGTGTGAACTGGACCGGCAAGGTGCCCTTTGAGATTCATGAAATGCGCGTGAAACCCGACGGCTTTGAGCTGACCTTCACCCACGAGGTTGATCCCAAGACCGCGGGTGATGTGGCCAGCTATACGATGAAGGCATGGACTTACATTCTGCAGTCCAATTATGGCAGCCCGGAAGTCGATCACGTGACTCCCAAGGTGACGGCCGCCACTGTGGCCGCGGATAACAAGAGCGTTCGTCTCAAGGTCGATGGCCTCGTGAAGGGCCACGTGCATCATCTGGTGTCCGGCGGTATCCGTTCCAAGGACGGCCTCCCACTCCTGCACCCGAATGCGTACTACACGCTGAACGAAATTCCGAACAAGTGACTTTGTTTGAACCCATTCACCCGCGTCGGCCACGGCGCGGGTTTTTTGTGCTCAAGCGGAGGCGTGAAGACTAAAATGGGGCAAGGTGAAACTTGCCCCTCCCGGGTGCCGATGGGTTGGCGGGAAGGACGAGTTCCACCTCGTCCCTAATTTTGATTCGCGAAATACCCTTTCGCAATCGCCTCTCCCAAATGCACGATGCCTTCGGTGGTGATCACGAGCATCTTTTCCTGCGGAGGGAGGTTGAAGGTTTTGAGGTGGATAAAATTGGCATCGGCGGCGGCGACTTTGGTGAAATCAGCGACCACGTCGAGTTTGTTGAGACGCTCCACGTCGGTGGGCGGTTGTTGGCTGACGTACCATTTCAGCTTGGGCGTTGCCAGATCCTTGCGGCTTTGATGGACGATTGCCTGCACGCGCTTGGCGGCGTCGCGGCGGTAGGGGTGGAAGGACATGTCGTTCTCGCCGACGTGATAAAAAATGCCGGCGACCTCCACCGTGTGCTCTTTGGCGGTGAGTTCCCGCACGGACTCCTTCACGAATTGCACAAACTTCGGATACAGATGCCGGCTCTTGGCCATGCTGCCTTCGGGGGTCCAATCAATAATCTGCGAGCCGCTGTGGGTGAACTTGGCGATGGCGATGTGGCCTTTTTCCTTGGCGGCGATCGTGCGCGCAAAACTCAGCTCGGGACCAAATGTGTCGTAGTAGCCGGTGAGGCCGAGCGGCTCCCAGCCGTTGGATACCTTGTAGGCCCCGCCGAGGTTATATTTGAAGGCGATGTTGGAGTTGTCCTTGAGCAACGCCTCGTGGCCCTTGAGGGTTTTCAACTCCTGCACGAATGCGCGTTCGCCCTCCATGTTGCGGTGGCCGGCGAGGATGAACAGCTTTACCGGACTGCCTTTTTTATAAGGCCATTTAACGAGCGGTCGCGGTTGGTCGAGCTTCAGGCCAATCGTGCGCAGGTAGGCGGTCGCATAATTTTCGCCGTGCTGCAGTTGGCCGAGCGTGCCGTAGTGATAATGCAGCCCCACCGGCCGGCCGATCTCCGCGCCCACATGCGAGGTGGGCACGTATTCGGCGCGCGGATCGGCGTTGGTCACCGCGCGTTGGCCGAGGCTGATGGCGTACATGCGCGGGCGCAGGTCCATGCCCCAAATGGTCTTGGTATTCAGCTCGCCGATGTAAAATTTCAGGTTCGGTGTCTTGAGGTCGCGCCTCCACTTGGCCAAAAAGTTTTTCAGGTTCTTGCCGTAGTTGGGCATGTAATCGCCATTGAACATGTCGTTCTCGCCCTGATGCCACATGAAACCCTCGAGGCGGTATTGGATTTTCTGTTTGTCCAAATCCGCCAAGGCCTTGCGGATGATCTCAAGCGCCAGCGGATACATCTTGAACCCGATCGGCTCATCCGGATTCCAGTCCCCGCCCAAGTGCGTGCCGCCCGCGGCCACCTTGATGATGCCAATGGGTGCCTTGATGTGCCGCGTGACCTTGCGCGCAAAACTCAACTCCGGCCCCACGATATTGTTGACCGGCGCCAACGCCTCCCAGCCCGCCGAGCGCGTCTTGTTTTCGCGCCCGAGGCAGTAGACGAATTTCACCTGATCCTGCGCCGCCTCCAGCCCGGCGTATGGCGGAAAGCGTTTGATGTCCTGCACCTTTGAGTCTGCCCCCACCATGTTCGATTGCCCGGCGAAGATAAAGACGCGCAGAGTTTTGTCGTCGTCATTGGTTTGGGACAAGGCCATTTCAATGGGCACCCATGCGAGGATTGCCACTAGTAACAGAGGAATGGATTTCATTTCTTCAAGGTTTTGGAAAAGAACGCATCGGCCCGGTCGATCATGGGGTTGAACCATGCCTGTTTGCCAATGAACCCGTGCGGGGCGCCGGGAATGACGGTGAGACCGGACGGGAGGTCGAGTTGTTTCATGCGTTGACGAAAGGCGGCGGCATGGGTGCTCGGGTCATCGTTCTCGCCGGTGATCAGCCAGATCGGCGGGTCCGACTTGTCAAGGTGATGCAGCGGTGAAGCCAAGCGATAGGTGGCGGGTTGTTCAGCGAGTGAGCCGCCGAGAAATTGCCGCCAGATTTTGCCGCGGGCTTCGATGGCGGAAATCTCGCGCGTGCGCTCGGAAAGGAAATCCGTCTGCGCGCCCATCGGTACGGCGGCCTGAATGGTGCTGCTGACTCCGGCGTGACCGCCTGATCCCTCGAGTTCCTTTACCCCGCCGGAAGTGGCGAGCAGGGCGGTAAGATGGCCGCCGGCGGAAAGGCCAATGGCACCGATTTGATCCGGATTGATACCGTAAGTTTTGGCATTCGCACGCAGGAAACGCACGGCGGCTTTGCAGTCATGAATTTGCGCCGGGAACGGGGCCTCGCCGCTGAGCCGGTAGGAGATGGTCGCAGCCACATAACCGCGCGCGGCAAGGGCCTGCGCGATCTTGGCGTGACTGGTACGGTCGCCCTTGGCCCAGCCGCCGCCGTGGATGCACACCACCGCGGGCAACGCGCCCCATTCGCCTTTGGGCCGGTAGATATCCATCTCCAACGTGCGATCGCCGTATCGCGCGTAGGTGACATCGCGCCGGGCGTTGAGTTGCGCGAGTGTGCTGCGAGGAATCTCAGTGCGACCATCGAGGCGTGCGGCCACCTCGCCGGCGGGCCGGGCGTCCGTGCGCATTTCGTGCTGAAACAGGATCGCCATGCCGCGCAGCTTGCGGACGATCTCACCGTTGCGCACGAGCTTGGATTCACCGGGGTCCGTCGTCAGGTCGTACAACTGTAGGCTGGGATTGAGATAAAGCTTCCAGTTGCGCCAGCGGACGGCGGCCAGAGCGCCCTGGCTGCCGTGGTAAAAGAATGCCTCCAGATATTCGTGGCGTTGGATCAGGGCGGCCCATTCACCGGGCGGATTCCAACTGCGACGCAACGGCACGGCGGCATTGAGTGATTTCTTTAGGGCCGGTCCGGGCACAAATTTTGTTTCACCCTTAAGCAGCGGCACGATGTCGCGGCCATCGATCACACGGTCCTTGGGCACCTCGATGCCAGCCAGGGTGGCTAGGGTGGGGTACCAATCCATCGCGCGCGTGGGCGTGCGGGACACGGTGTCGCCCTGAATGCCGAGGCCGGGTCCCCAGGCAATGGCGGGCACGCGGATGCCCGCCTCGTAGGTGGAGAGCTTGCGGCCGCGGAGTTTTTGGTTCGGCGTCCGGCCCGGGCCGCGGCCGTTGTCCGAGGCGTAAACGACCAGCGTGTTGTCATCGAGGCCCTGTTTTTTGAGCGCGTCGAACAGCCGGCCGACGTTGTGGTCCAGTTCCTGAATCGCATCACCGTAATCGCCCCAGTTGGATTTGCTCTGGAACGGTTTGCTGACGCCGATCGGGTTGTGCAGCATGGTGTGCGGCAGGTAGAGGAAGAAGGGGCGTTGTTTGTTTTGGCCGATAAACCGGATGGCTTCATCGGTGTACAAGCGCGTGAGCTGCGCGGGATCAGCCGGGCGTTGGAGCACCTTGCCGTTGCGGATCAGCGGCACGCCGCCCTGTTCCTCAAAATAAATGATCTCCACCGGATCAAGGTTGTGCAGCAATCCGTAATAATGATCGAAGCCCTGATTGTGCGGCAGGAACGGTTCGTGAAAGCCAAGGTGCCATTTGCCAATGCAGGCGGTGGCATAGCCGTTGGCCTTGAGCAGTTCGGCCAGGGTGAGTTCATCCGGATGAATGCCGGTGGCTGAATCGGCGCGGTGCACCCAAATATGATTGCCCACCCGGCGCGGATAGCAACCGGTCAACAGGCCCGCGCGGGAAGGGCTGCAAATCGGCGCCGCCGCATAGTAATCCGTGAACCGCACCCCCGCTTTCGCCATCGCATCGATGCGCGGCGTCTTCACTTCCGACGCCCCATAACCGCCGAGGTCATAGTAGCCCTGATC
>JAYQQG010000116.1:0-10952 GCA_038145765.1 Verrucomicrobiales bacterium | reverse complement strand
AAGCCCACCGTTTTAATTGTCGACCAAGAGAAACCCACTCGCGAGGGACTGCGGGCGGCGTTGGAGGATCGTTATGACGTGTACATTGCCGAGGACGGCGAGAGCGCACTGCGTTTGCTGGAGGAAGACGGTTACGACGTGCTGCTGACGGACTTGCGCATGCCGGGCGTCGGCGGGCTGGACCTCATCAAGCGCGCCAAGTCACTCGGCAAACCGCCCGTGTGCATTCTGATGACCGCCTATGGCAGCGAGGAAATGGCCGTGGACGCCATGCGCCAGGGGGCCGATGACTACATCGCCAAGGGGCGGTTGCAGATTGATGAACTCGAGATGCGCATCGCGCGCGCTGTGCGTTCACAAAAACTGGAGAGCGAAAACCGCGAGCTCCGTTCGCAGGTCGACACCAAGTTCGGCCTCGAAAACGTGATCGGCCAATCGCCGGCGATGGCGGAGATTTTTGAGATCGTCCAGCAGGTGGCCCCTGCGCGCGCCAGTGTGCTGGTGCTCGGCGAAAGCGGCACCGGTAAGGAGCTCATTGCCAAGGCGATCCACAACCTTAGCCCGCGCGCCAAGCAACCGCTGGTCACCGTGCATTGCGCGGCCTTGTCGGCCACGTTGTTGGAGAGCGAATTGTTCGGGCACGAAAAAGGCGCCTTCACCGGCGCGCACGAACGCCGCATCGGACGCTTCGAGCAGGCCAACGGCGGCACGCTGTTTCTCGACGAGATTGGTGAGATTGATCAATCCACCCAGGTGAAGCTGCTGCGTTTCCTCGGCGAACGCACCTTCGAACGCGTGGGCTCCAGCCAGACCCTGAGCTCCGACGTGCGGATCATCGCCGCCACCAACCGCAATCTGGAGGAGGAAGTGGCGGCCGGCAATTTTCGGGAAGACCTCTTCTTCCGCCTGCGCGTGGTGGAGCTAAACCTGCCGCCCCTGCGCGATCGCGGCACCGATGCCGTGCTCTTGGCGCGCGCGTTCCTCAAGGAATTTGCCGACGAAAACGCCAAGGCCATCGTCGATTTTCATCCGGACGCCGTGGAGGCCCTGCTCAACCATCATTGGCCAGGCAACGTGCGCGAGTTGCGCACCGCTATTGAGCATGCCGTGGTGTTGTGCCGGGGCGACATCATCACACCGCGCGATCTGCCGCCCAGCGTGCGCGGGGAATCCGCCGCCGCCCCGCATCCGGAAGCCAAGGAAGTGTTGAGCAAAAAGAACCTGACCGTGGAAGACGCCGAGAAAGCCCTGATTATCCGCGCGTTAAAGGAATGCAACGGCAACCGCACCAAGGCCGCCGAGAAGATTGGCATGAGCCGCCGCACCCTCCACCGCAAGCTGCACACCTACCACCTGCACGATTTGTAGGCGGCCGATTAACCGGCTATGGGACGTTTGAGTACGACTTCGACCTCAATTTCATCAAAGCTATTGGGGATCGCACATTGCGGCAGGACGAGCGGCATCAATTCCCAACCCGCTGCCCCGAGTTCATTGAGTTTGGCCTGTGACAGGTCGCCCCGTTTGAGCACTTTATATTCCCACTGCTGCATCGGCGGCATTGTAGCGGGTAGCCGCCAGGTTGTGCAAACCGGATCCTATGAACCGAACCAAGCCGATCATTAAAAACTTCGGCCGGCCCGGAGGGAGATGCGCTGGAACCGCATGACGCTCATTCGCTGAATGTGCATGGATAGCGAAATGGGAGACCGGTTTTGAGATGAAGTAATCGCCACCGGAGCGGCCGTGTTACTGGCTGATGCAGCCGGTGATGGCGGGGATGGTCTTCGGGGTGGCAATGGGCGGATCATTTGGGTGCCAAAACCGATCATCCGGAGCACGTTGGCACTCTTTCGGATGGGACCTGTGGAATTCGGTTTTCCCACGGAAATATGAGTGTGCACCGTTACTTTCGGATGACGCGGGGCCAGCGTGATGCCGGTGGCACGACCTCCAGAGCCTACTTGTAATTGAATGGGGCGTCCGCCCGCCGGATAAATGGTGCCGGCATAATCCCAGTAAGTCCCCAGCTCATCACTGCCCTCATTGATCACAATCTCGATGGCTTGGTTGCCGGCATATCGAATCCGAATGGGATGCATGCCGGATCCGTTCCAATCATAAATACGGCGTGACCGATTGATTGAACGAGGAGGGCAGTAGATGTGGATGGAATCCGGAATGGCAACCGGATCAAAATCGAGTTCAATCCGCCCGCGGGACTAGCCCTTATTAATGATATTTGCAGCTTCAGCCTGTCCACCGGAGCTGTTGGTATTGATCCCTCCCGTACCGGTGCCCGGAGGGAGCGTTTGGGCGGATGATTGAACCGCTAACAGGCCCAAGCCGACCCACGCAACTACATGCATTGTTTTCATATCGCTTCCTTAAATACTGATTTATCGGTTGGTTGCGCTATTAGGTTATCTGTGTGGCTCGCTTGTCGTTCAGAATAGCACAAATCGAACGCTTGCATACTGTAAAATGTAACTTATTTTATAATTTCATCCAATAAATTGCACTGTTTTAACGGGGCTTTAGAGAAGCTGAACATTTTGATTGTGAGATGCACAAAAAAACCGCTACCGACCATAAGCCGGTAACGGTTTGGAAATCAGTTTGGCGTCCTTGAATTATCGCCCTGCTCGCAATGACATGCGCTGGGCTGAGAGGGAGCGCAGGGAGCGGATGTGCAACGTAAACGAGCCATGTCCTCGGAACAGAATGCCCCTGGAAAATGAAGGCCGTGACGGTTGTTGTGTAGCCTGAGTCGTTACCGTCCGGCTGGTGCGCCGAGCGCTCGGTGCGGTAGTGATGCCCCGGAAGTTGCCAATCATGCGCATGACCACGGTTTGCGTTCTGCCCCCGCCGGTAATCATTTGGGCCCAAGTGTGTACGGAGACTTTTACGGGCGGCATTGGGGCCGGGGGCGCAACCGTGGGCGGAGTAGTTGGGGTGGTTGTCCCGCTGGGTTGAAATAATGCTGCTGGCTGTGAGGTAGGCGGGCCGGCAACAAAACGGCCTCCAGCTGCGAATCCTCCTTGCGGGCGTGGATTGAAAATCCGGTATGAATTCCAATGACGAACACTGCCATTTTGCAAGGTCACAGGCGGAATCAATTGAAATGCAACCTGATATTCCTGGGCACCGGGAGTGCCGGGCGTGGGGTAAATGGGCTGGGAACCATTGAACCGAGCCAATGTCGCAATCGCACTCGGAATATCTGTTGCATTGTGCAATATGGTTTCTTGCTGGCGCAGATACAAATCTCTTGTCGTGGCGTGATCCCCGTTACTTTGCGGGATGTGAGGCGCGGTCAACGGCAGAAGGCTGTTCGGCCGCGCGACCCCTGTTCCAGAAGAAAATAAATTGCTGGGCTGCAGCGTCTGGGCCCACCCCCCAAGGGCTGTCAGCAACATGATGGCGAGGATTGATAATCTCATTTTAATATTTGATTCTATTTACAATGTATTGGGTGGTTGTGCTGCGTTCAATTATACCCCAAAACCCTGTGCTGCATACTGTAATAATTAAATTTTTTTATAATTACACATATCATTTTCACCGTAAAAACAGGGGTGGAATCATTCGGTTGATTTAAAAACACATTTTCTAATGCGTATAATTTGGCTATTCTGGCCCTATTATGCAGGTCTATCTCAATCGGAACGGGGAACAGATGGGGCCGTATTCGGTTGAGGATGTGCGGACGTATTTGTCGGCAGGTTCGGTGCTGGCGACGGATTTGGCCTGGGCCGAGGGCCGGGCGGATTGGGTGCCGGTGGAACAGTTATTGGCTGAACTGGCTGTGCCGCCGCCGACGCCGGCGTCCGGGGCCGTGGCGGAGGAGGAGAAAACCTTTTTCACCTTGCGCCGCGTGGTCATCGGATCGGTCATTTGGTTTGTGCTGATGATGATCCTGTCCGCGGGATTGTTTTACTGGATGTGGAATGACGCCAAGACGAACCGCGAACGCAAGGAACGGGCTGCACAGTTGGGCACGGGCATGGGGATGATCACCGCGGTAGGCTGGGGGGTGTTGTGGCTGCCGTGGGCGGCGAAGGTCGGCAAGAAACGTCGCGCGGCACGTTTGGCGGCGCAACAAAAGGGCGGTTAAGCTTGACCGTTGGGCAGCGGCCAATTCAACTCCCCGAATGTTTAGGACCTTGAGCCGCGTGGCGGCATTGATGATTCTCTCGGTGATCGCGGTTCAAGCCGAGGTCACCGTGCCCTCCATTTTTGGCAGCCGCATGGTGCTGCAGCGGGAGCAGGCCAATCCGGTTTGGGGCTGGGCGGCCCCGGGCGAAAAGGTGATCGTTTCTTTCGCCGGCCAAAAGCATTCCGCCACCGCCGGTAAGGATGGTGCCTGGCGCGTGAAGCTGCCGCCGCTCAAGGCGAATGCCAAGGGGCAGTCGTTGACCATCGCGGGCAGCAACCAGCTGGTGTTCACGGATGTGCTCGTGGGCGAGGTGTGGGTGTGTTCCGGTCAATCAAACATGGCGTGGTCGGTCGACCGCGCGTACGACCCGGATCTCGAAAGTCTCACGGCCAAGTTTCCCAACATCCGGCTGATTTCCGTGCCGCCGGTGGGCACGCAGGAACCGCAAAAGGATTTTCAGGGCGAATGGGTTTCGGCCACGCCGGAATCCGTGATGAGCTTCTCGGCCGTCGGCTTTTTCTTTGGGCGCACCCTGCATCAGGCGCTCGACGTGCCGGTGGGCCTGATCGACAACGCGTGGGGCGGCTCGGCCGCCGAGGCCTGGATCCGCCGTGATTTGCTGGACAAGCTGCCCGCTGCCGCCCCGTACATGGCGACGTGGAAAAATACCGAGGCCAATTACGACCACGAAAAAACCATGGCTACTTTTGAAGTGCACCTGAAGAAATGGCAGACCGCTGCGGCGGCCGCGCGCAAGGCCGGTAAACCATTGCCGCAACGCCCGCGCAATCCGCGCAATCCGTTGACCGGTCAGCATCGACCGGCCAACCTGTACAACGGCGTGCTCAAGCCCTTCATCGGCTACGGCATTCGCGGTGCGATCTGGTATCAGGGCGAGAGCAACAGCGCCCGCGCCAAGGCGTATCGCAACGTGTTCCCGCTCATGATCCAAAATTGGCGGGACGAATGGGGTCAGGGCGATTTCCCGTTTTACTGGGTGCAGCTCGCTGATTTCCGCGATGAGCAGCCCGAGCCGATGGATGACAACTGGGCGGAGCTACGCGAGGCGCAAACGATGACAATGGATCGCCTCAAGAACACCGGCGAAGCCGTGATCATCGATGTCGGCGAAGGGCGCGACATTCATCCGCGCGACAAGCAAACCGTGGCCAAGCGGCTGGCTCGTTGGGCGTTGGCGAAGAATTACGGCAAGGACATCGTCCACCAAAGCCCGCGCTTTAAGAACATGGAGATCAAGGGTAACAAGGCCATACTCACATTCGACCATGTGGGCGCCGGCCTTTACAGCTTTGATGTGCGTGATCCCAAGGGCTTTGCCGTGTGCGGCAATGACCAAAAATTCGTCTGGGCCAACGCCCGCATCATTGGCAGAGACAAAGTGGAAGTCTGGGCCGAGGGTGTCACCCCCACGCAGGTGCGCTACGCTTGGGCGGTTAATCCTGTTTGTACATTAATGAGTCGGGAAGGCCTTCCGGCCACGCCTTTCCGTACTGATGATTTCAAGATGGTGACTGAGGGCCAATAGGATTTGTCAGCAGCCATTTTCTCGATTGACGCGCCTGCGGATTGGCGTTGCAATGTCGGCATGTCCAAACGACTTCTTTCTCTCGTGTTACTCGTGCCGTTTCTTTTGTCGGCCGAGACGAAACTTCCTTCCATTCTCGGCAGCCACATGGTGCTGCAACAGGGTTCCGTCTGCCCCATCTGGGGCTGGGACGAAGCCGGCAAAGAGGTGACCGTTTCCTTTGCCGGCCAATCGCATACCGCCAAGGCGGACAAGGCCGGTCGTTGGCAGGTAAACCTCACCGCCATGAAGGCCAATTCCCGAGGTGCCGATCTCACGGTGAAAGGCAGCAGCACGGTGACCTTGAAGGACGTGCTCGTCGGCGAAGTGTGGCTGTGCTCCGGCCAGTCCAACATGGAATGGACGGTGAGCCGGTCAGCCAATCCGCAGGAGGAGATTGCCAACGCCAAGCATCCGCTGATCCGCCACATTAAGATTCCACATCGGCCGGCCAAGCAGCCGGAAAATGATGTGCCGTCCGATGGCTGGAAAGTGTGCTCGCCGGCGACCGTGGCTGATTTCACTGCCGTGGGCTACTACTTCGCGCGGCATTTGCAGGGCGAGATCAAAGTGCCAATCGGCCTGATCGGCAGCAACTGGGGCGGTACGCGCATTGAGCCGTGGACGCCGCCGGTGGGTTTCAAGAGTGTGCCCGCGCTCAAGGACATTGCCGATAAGCTGGACCAATACCCCAGCGCCCGCGGCAACGGCATCAACCACCAAAGCCCGTTGGCACTGTACAACGGCATGATCCATCCGCTGCTGCCCTTCAAGATCAAGGGCGCGCTGTGGTATCAGGGCGAGAGCAACAACGGCGAGGGCATGCTGTACTACGAGAAAATGCGTGCGCTGATTTCCGGCTGGCGCGAGGTGTTTAATGACAAGGAGCTGCCGTTTTATTTCGTGCAGTTGGCGCCGTTCACCTACCGGGGCGATCCCAAACGGCTGCCGGGCATCTGGCAGGCGCAGCTCACCGCAATGAAGCGCATTCCGCACACCGGCATGGCCGTCACCACAGACATCACAAACCTGAAAGACATTCATCCGAAGAATAAACAGGATGTCGGCAAGCGGCTGGCGCTTTGGGCTTTGGCGAAAAAATATGGCAAGGAAGACCTCGTATATTCCGGTCCGCTGGTGCGCTCGGCGCAGTTGAAAGAGCACCGCATCATTTTGAAGTTTGACCACGCCGATGGCCTCAAGGCGAGTGATGGCAAATACCTCACGGATTTCGAATTGCAAGGCGGCGACGGCAAATGGTTTCCCGCCGGCGCGTACATCGACAAAGGTGAGGTGATTGTTACCAGCAAGGCCGTGCGCGATCCCGTGGCCGTGCGCATGGGCTGGGATCAGCTCGCCGAGCCGAATCTCGTGAACGGCGCCGGGCTGCCGGCCTCGCCTTTCACCATCAAGGCCGGCAAGGGGCTTTAGCATGAACCGCGCAATGTTGGTCCTCGGCGCGCTGCTCACCGGAGTGCTTTCCGCGGCGGATGCGAACTTCCATCTCTACCTGCTCATCGGCCAATCCAACATGGCCGGGCGCGGCAAGTTGACGCTTGAGGACAAAGTCGCCGTGCCGCGCGTGCTGATGTTGAATAAGGCCAACGAATGGGTGTCGGCGGTCGATCCGATTTCATTTGATAAAACGATCGCCGGCGTCAGCCTTGGCCGCACCTTTGGCATTGAAATGGCCAAGGCCAATCCCAATGTGAAAATCGGCCTCATCCCCTGCGCGGTCGGCGGCACGCCCATTCGGCGTTGGCAACAAAACGGCGACCTGTATCAGGCCGCTCTGAAACGCGCGAAACTGGCCCAGCAGGCGGGCGTGATCAAAGGCATCCTGTGGCACCAGGGCGAGAGCGATTCCGGCAACGAAGGCACCGCCAAGATTTACGAACAGCAACTCCACGCGATGATTGCTGCGTGGCGCAAGGATCTGGGGACGCCGCAGGCACCGGTGATCGTTGGTGAGCTCGGTCAATTCTGGAAACGTGCCCAGCACAAGGGGATCGTGGATGCCGCATTGAAGGCATTGCCCGCCAAAATGAAACACACCGCCTGGGTCACCTCAGCCGGCCTCAATCACAAGGGTGATGGCGTGCATTTTGATGCGGTGGGCTACCGCGAGCTCGGTAAACGGTATGCGGCCGCTCTGCGCAAGCTGCAGGCGAAGTGAAGCTATACGACGCCCACAACCACCTGCAATCCGAGCGATTTGGCGGACGCCAAACCGAGCTGCTGGCCGAGTGCCCCGAGGTGGCGCGCATGGTGGTCAACGGTTGTGGCGAAGAGGATTGGCCGGCCGTGGCGGTGTTGGCCGAGGCGCATCCACAGGTGCTGCCGAGCTTTGGGTATCATCCATGGTGCATTCACGATCGCACGCCGGATTGGGAAACGGAGCTGAACCGAATGCTCGATGCGCATCCTGCCGTTGTGGGCGAGATCGGCCTCGATCGCTGGATGAATGGGCTCAATTACGAAGGGCAGGAGGAAGTGTTCGTCACCCAACTCCGCATCGCCGCTGAGCGCAATCTGCCGGCCAGCATTCATTGCCTCAAGGCGTGGGGACGGATGCTTGAATTGCTGCAAGCGGGCCCGGTGCCTGAGCGCGGTTTTCTGCTCCACAGTTACGGCGGCTCCGCCGAGATGATTCCCTCCTTCGCCGACTTGGGCGCGTACTTCAGTTTCCCCGGTTACTACCTGCGCGATGCCAAGGGCCGTCATCGCGAAGCCTTCAAGGCCGTGCCGCCCGATCGTCTGCTCATCGAAACAGACGCCCCCGATCAGCCGTTGCCGGATCCACTCAATCAATTTCCATTGGTGGATCCCATCGGCGAGACGATAAATCACCCCGCGAATTTGAAAGCCGTGTATAATGGCGTGGCGAATTTTATCGAGGAACCGATGGATTCCTTGGCAGCGCGAGTGCAGGAGAATTTTAAGAGATTGTTTGGCTAAAGGGCGGTGGGAGGGGCGAGTTCCACCTCGCCCCAAGCTGTAATCAAAATGGGGCAAGGTGGAACTTGCCCCTCCCGTCACCACTATTGCCGTGCGTGGGCGATGATGTCGGCGATCACCACGGGCTTGCTTTCGTCGGCGACTTCCATGAAACCAAATAGAACAGGGGCAAGGTGGAACTTGCCCCTCCCGAACGTGCCTCACGCCAACTCACCCACCACATGACCCGCCGCCGCGAAGCCAAAGGCGGCGGTCACATGTGTTGCGGCGCCAAGGCCGGCTTCGCAATCCAGTTTTAAGGAACCGTCGGTGTCGGGCTTGGCTTCGCAGACGGTGCCGTCGGGTTGGGGGTAATGCACGGGCTCGGCGGAGTAGACACAGGGGAGCTGCCATTTTTTGGTGCCGCGCGGGAAACCGTGCTGCTGGCGCAATTGCTTGCGCACCTTGAACAGGAGTTTGTCGTACTTGGCACGGGTGAGATCAGCGATGCACACCGCCGTACCATCACGCCGTCCGCCGGCGGCGCCGCAGGTGATAACGGGAATCTCCCGCTCACGACAGGCGGCGAGCAAAAGGCATTTGTTGGTGAGGCCGTCAATGGCGTCGATGAGGTAATCGTAGCTGCCGCTCAAGATGGTTTCGGCGGTTTGCGCGGTGAAAAATTCTGCCCGCGCGTGCACGGTGCAGTCGGGATTGATGTGGCCAATGCGCCTGGCCAATTCGGCGACCTTCGGCTTGCCGAGACTGCCTTCGAGGGCGTGGATCTGGCGGTTGGTGTTGGTGATGCACACCTCGTCGAGATCCACGAGCGTGATCGTGCCAATGCCCGAACGGGCCAAGGCCTCGGCACTCCATGACCCCACGCCGCCCACGCCGATGATGGCCACGTGCGCGGTACGTAGTTTGGCCAGGCCGTCGTTACCGTAAAGGCGGGCGATGCCGCCGAAGCGTGCGTCTGCGGCATCCATCAACGGCCGAATTGTTTTTGGACCGTTTCCTGAAAGGCTTTGCGCACCGGCGAGTTGTCGCCATTCCGAAAGCCGGCGCGCTGGATCATCAGCACCACAATGCGGCCGGTTTTGGGGTCAGCCCAGCTTTGGGTGGCGTACGCGCCGCCGTGCCCGTAGGTGCCGGCCGACAACGAGGCGGTCACGCCCTGCGGCGTTTTCACCACCTGAAAGCCCAGCCCCCAGCTCATGCCGTCGACAAAGCCGGTCTTGATGTCGCCCGTTTGTGTGCGGGTCATCAGTGCCACGGTTTTTTTCTGCAACACTCGCTGTCCCTTGAAGGTGCCGCCGTTGAGCATCATTTGATAAAACCGCGTGACATCCGCCGCCGTGGAGTACAGGCCGCCGGCGGGGAAAGGCGTGCGCTTGCGGTTGGAGAGGTCGCCCTTGGTGAAGTACACCTCCACCGGTTGCAGTTGTCCGGCGGCATCCGGGCGGTAGCTGGTGGCAACGCGCTTGGCCTGCGCAGGTGACGGCCAAAAGGTGGTGTCCTTCATGCCGCACGGATCCAGCACGCGCGTTTGGAGAAATTCGGCAAACGGCGTGCCGCTGACGACTTCAACAATGCGGCCGAGCACATTGATGCCGGCGTTGCTGTAGCTCCAGCGGCTGCCCGGCTCAAACTGCAGCGGCGTCTTGGAATACGCCATCGTCAACTCGGCCAACGTACTCTCCGCGCGCGGCGAATTCGTGTTGGCCAAACCGCTCGTGTGCGTGAGCAGATCGCGAATGGTGATCGCGCGCTTCGGTTTCGTGAGCGTCAGCTTGCCCTTCGCGCGCGACTCGATCATCCATTGGCCGGCAAACTCCGGCAGGTGCTTCTCCACCGGATCCTCAATCGACAGCTTGCCCGCCTCCTGCAATTGCAGCACGCACACCGCCGCCATGGGCTTGGTCATACTGGCGATCCAAAACATCGCGTCGGGCGGCATCGTCGTTTTCTTTTCCAGATTCGCAAAGCCCGTCGTCTCGAGGCTAAGGATGTCGGACTTTGTGGCCACCGCCGTCACGCTGCCGGCGATCACCTTGTCCGCCACAAACCCGTTCATCACCACCCGCACCGGCGAAACCGGCGGCCGGGCAATGGCGGTCAGTGGCAGGACAACCGAGAGGAGAAACAGTATTTTTTTCATAAGGCTAATTTCAGTTTTCGTTTTCAATTTGGTCGCCCTCGTGCTGCCGGCGGACCCCCCGCAAAATGTTTGAGTGGGTTGTAGGTGCGGTGTCGTATTAAAAAAAGAAC
>JAYQQG010000115.1:0-11175 GCA_038145765.1 Verrucomicrobiales bacterium | reverse complement strand
GCACAAATTCTGCCGGCGAGACGCCGGCAGCACGATAATCCACGCGGGCAGCGTAACCGTGAAACTTGGTGGCGGCAATGGTGGCATTGTGGCCGCCAAATCCAAAGGAGTTGCTGAGTGCGGCGTTGATCTCCACTTCGCGGGCCTCATTGGCCACATAATCGAGATCGCACTCGGGGTCTTGGTTCTCAATGTTGATGGTGGGCGGCACGATGCCGGTCTGCAGGGCCTTGGCCGTCAAGACCATCTCCACACCGCCGGCCGCGCCGAGCATGTGGCCCGTGGCGCCTTTGGTGGAGCTCACCAGTAGTTTGTCGGCGTGATCTTTGAACACTGACCGGACCGCCTTGGTTTCGCAGATATCGCCCTGCGGTGTGCTGGTGCCGTGGGCGTTGATGTAATCGATATTGCCCAGATCCAAACCGCCGCTGCGTAGGGCCATTTGCATGCAGCGCGCCGCGCCTTTACCCTCCGGATCAGGAGCCGTGAGGTGGTTCGCATCGGCGGTATTGCCGTACCCAACGATTTCACAATAAATCTTGGCCCCACGCATAATGGCGTGATCCATCTCCTCCAGCACGAGCACGCCGGCCCCCTCGCCCATCACGAAGCCATCACGATCCTTATCAAACGGACGCGAGGCTTTTTTCGGATCATCATTGCGCGTGCTCATGGCTTTCATGGCGGCAAACCCGCCCATGCCCATGGGCACCACCGCGGCCTCTGCGCCGCCGGCGAAGATGGCCTTGGCATCACCCATCTTGATTGTGCGCCATGCTTCACCCAGCGCATGCGTGCTGGTGGCGCACGCGCTGCAAGTGGCCACGTTGGGCCCCCGTAATCCGTAGTAAATAGAAAACACGCCCGAAGCCATGTTCAGAATGAGCATGGGAATGGTGAAGGGCGACATCTTGCCCGGACCGCGGCCGGTGAGAATACTGTGCTGGGTTTCCTGCGTCCCAAGCCCGCCGATGCCGCTGCCGATGAAACAGCCGATCTGATCGCGATCCAGCTCGTCCAGATTCATGGACGAATCTTCCAATGCCTTCCAAGCCGCATAGATTCCGAGCTGGGTAAAGCGGTCGGCGCGCCGCACTTCCTTGGGATTAGGAAAGGCCGGGGACGGATCGAAGTCCTTGATCTCCGCGGCGATTTGGCAGGCGAAATCGGAGACATCAAACGACGTGACCCGGTCAATGCCGCATTCGCCCTTGATCACATTTTGCCAGAAATGCTCCACCTCGCATCCCAGCGAGGAGGCCACACCCATTCCGGTGACTACCACCCGTATGTCCGCCGTGTTTGACATAAAAAAAAGGGGCAGCCGAACCAGTTGGCCAGCTGCCCGTAAATCAGTGGCCGGAATTACTCCAGCGCCGCTTCAATGTATTGGACCACGTCGCCTACAGTCCCGAGCTTCTCGGCTTCTTCATCGGGGATTTCGTTGCCGAATTCCTCTTCCAGAGCCATGACCAATTCCACGGTATCCAGCGAGTCGGCACCCAAATCCTCAATGAATTTGGCTTCCGGAGTGATCTGGTCCGCGTTGACGCCAAGTTGCTCCACCACAATCTGCTTTACGCGATCTTCAATACTAGTTTCGTCAGACATAATGCTCCTTCAAAAATGTGCGTTGCTTGTCAGCCAATTCCCGCCGAGCGTCAAGCCCTGAGTCGGGTTTTTTTATTCACAAATCAGAACAGCTTTTGCCGCAGATTTACATCACCATGCCGCCATCGACGGTCAGTACCTGTCCGGTCACGTACCGCGCGCCCGGCCCGGCCAGATAGGCCACGGCCTCGGCGATGTCGTTGACCTCGCCAAATTCGCCCATCGGGATGTTCGCCTTGATGGCGTCCTTGACCTTGTCGCTCAGTTCATCGGTCATGTCCGTGGCAATGAATCCGGGCGCGATGGCGTTCACTGTGATGCCGCTGGTGGCGAACTCCTTGGCGCAGCTTTTGGTAAACCCGATCAGGCCTGCCTTGCTGGCGGCGTAGTTGGCCTGGCCGGCATTGCCCATCAGGCCGACGACGGAGGCAATGTTGATGATGCGCGCGTGGGCCGCCTTGCGCATTGGCCGGGCGAAGGCTTTGGTGAGCATGAACGCACCCTTGAGATTGGTATCCAGCACCGTGTCCCAATCGGCCTCGCTCATGCGCATCAGCAATCCGTCGCGCGTGACGCCGGCGTTGTTCACCAAAATATTTACGCCGCCGGTGTCCTCCAGAATTTTGGCGACCGCCGCTTCCACTGCCGCCGTATCGCCAACATCCACCGCCACCGCCCAGCTCTGGCGGCCGAACGCGGTGATTTCCTCCGCCACCTTTTGAGAATTCGCCTCGGTGCGCGACAGGCACACGACGTTTGCGCCGGCCTCGGCCAGCTTCAGCGCAATCGCGCGTCCAATCCCCCGGCCCGCGCCGGTGACCACTGCAGTTAAGTTTTCCAAGCTCATAAAAAAATTCAATCTGTCACCCACTCGTGCTGCCGGCGCCCCGCCGGCAGACCCTCGATCCAAGCCCACCAATCTTCTGCCGGCGAGACGCCGGCAGCACATCACACCCCCGGCCCATCATCAACCATTCAACGCCGCAACCGTTTTTTCCAAGCTCGGCACATCGGACACGTTGTACACTTCCAGCCCGCGATCGATGCGGCGCATGAAACCGGTGAGCGCATTGCCCGGGCCCAGCTCTATGAAGCGGGTGAAGCCGTCCTCGATCAAATACCGGATGGACGCCTCCCAGCGCACGGATGAGGTGACCTGCTCGACCAGCCGCTGCAAAATCTCGCCGGCTGTCGCATGCGGTTGTGCCGTCACGTTGGAGATCACCGGCACAGCAGGCAGGTTCAGCTCCAGCTCGCGCAGGGCCGCCTCAAGCTTCGGGCACGCGCTCTCCATGAGGCGCGAGTGATACGCCCCGGCCACCGGCAACGGCAACGCCCGTTTGGCGCCGCGTTCCTTGGCCAGCTCGCACGCTTTTTCGATTCCCGCGCTGGCGCCGGAAATAACCAGTTGCCCCGGGCAATTCAAATTGGCCAACTCCACCTCCGCCGCCGCGCACACCTCGCGCGTGGTGGATTCATCCAGCCCAATGATCGCCGCCATGCCGCCCTCGGTCGCCTCGCAGGCCTCCTGCATGAACCACCCGCGCTGCCGCACCACGTTGAGGCCGTCCTCGAAGGTCATTACGCCCGCGGCAGTGAGCGCGGTGAATTCGCCCAACGACAGGCCGGCTGTGGCTTCAGCTTTGAGACTTGAGACTTGAGACTTGAGCGTTTCCTGCGCCACCCAGCTAACTAAAAAAATTCCCGGCTGCGCATTCTCGGTTTTGGTCAGCTCCTCCTCCGGCCCTTCAAAACAGACCTGAGCGAGGTCATAGCCCAACGCCTCGTTGGCGCGATCAAATAACGCTTGGGCCTCTGGAAAGGCCTCCGCCAAATCCTTGCCCATCCCCACCACCTGCGCGCCCTGGCCCGCATACAAAAACGCCGTCTTCGCCATGGCGATGGCCTACACGCAAACCACCGCGCAAGGCAATCCCGCTTTATTCTCACGCGGATGCGTGGAGGCGGAGAAATGGATGAATCGAATTCTTTCAGGCAATCGCCTTCCAAAGCGCCGGAGGCGCGACCGACAATAGCCCTGCACTTCAGTGCTGGGTTTGGGAGCGTTAATGGATGAAGTCCCGCAGGGACGGCTGGAATGGTGCAAACACTTCAGTCGTCCCTCCGGGACTTGTCCCAATCTCACGCATTAGCCCAGCACTAAAGTGCTGGGCTAATTTCAACCGGCCCTCCAGGCCTGATTCAATTTCTCCGTGCCTCCGCGTCTCCGCGCGAGTTTAACTTGGCGACTAGGCGTCTAGGCGGTTCAATCCGCCCATGCACTACCTCGCCTGCGATCTTGGCGCTGAGAGCGGCCGGCTCATGCTCGGCACCTTGGGCGACGACCGCTTATCCCTTGAGGAACTGCATCGATTCCCCAATGTGCCCATTGAGGATGAAGTCGGCCGGCATTGGGATATCGATGCGCTGTTTGCAGAACTTCAAACCGGACTCGCCAAAGCCGGCGTGCTCGGACTGCCCATTGCCAGCATCAGTGTGGATGCGTGGGGACTCGATTATTTTCTGCTCGATGAAACCGGCGCGGTCATGGAGCCGACCTTTTGTTATCGCGACAGCCGCAACCAACGCGGCATCGACCGCACACTGGACAAATTGCCCTGGGAAACCATCTATGAGGAGACCGGCATCCAGTTTATGCAGATCAATTCGCTTTTCCAAATGGCCGCCGAAACGCCGGAACGCATTGAGCGCATGCGCACCTTTCTGCCTTTGGGCGACGGATTTAATTACCTGCTCTGCGGAACGGCCAAGGCCGAGATTTCGCTCGCCAGCACCACGCAACTCTACAACCCGCGCACCCGCGATTGGTCCGGCCAGCTGCTTGCGGCCTTTGATTGGCCCGCAGCCAAATTTCCCGAACTGATCCCGAGCGGCACGCGCTTGGGCAAGCTCAAGCCGGAGCTGGCCGCCGCCAGTGGCCTGGGCGAGATTGAGGTGCTGGCCACCTGCAGCCATGATACCGGCGCGGCGGTGGCTGCCGTGCCTGCCGCCGGCGAAGATTGGGCTTATCTCAGTTCCGGCACCTGGAGTTTGATCGGCGTGGAATTATCCGAACCGATCATCAATGAGGCCGCCCGGGAATTGAATTTCACCAACGAGATCGGCCACGGCAATACCGTGCGCCTGCTGCGCAATATCATTGGCCTCTGGCTCGTACAGGAATGCCGCCGCGAATGGGCCGAGGCCGGTGAGGAAATGGACTACGCCACACTCGCCAAACTGGCCGCCGAGGCGGAACCGTTTGCCGCATTGATCGATCCCAGCGACGAACGCTTCTTCAAGCCCGACAGCATGCCCGGGGCGATCACGGCATTCTGCCGCGAAACCGGCCAGACGCCGCCAGCCACCCCCGGCGGTTTCATCCGGTGCGCACTGGAAAGCCTGGCCCTGCTCTATCGCCGCCGACTCGATGAGGTCCGCAAATTAACCGGCCGCAACGTAAACCAACTCCACATCGTCGGAGGAGGCAGCCGCAATGCGCTGCTCAATCAATTCACCGCCAACGCCTGCGAAGTGGAAGTCATCGCCGGCCCAGCCGAAGCCACTGCGCTGGGCAATGTGCTGCTGCAAGCCATCACCTTGGGTGACATTCCCGACCTCGCCACCGGCCGCCGCATCGTGCGCAAGTCCATGGATGTGGAAACTTTTCAACCCGCCGAAACTGATGCGTGGCAGGCGGCCATCGAAAAGTTTGCCGACCTCACCCTATAAAGGCATGCTGGGAGGGGCGAGTTCCACCTCGCCCTGTTTGGCTGGCTGTAGCCATTGAGTGATGAATCTGGGACGAGGTGGAACTCGTCCCTCCCGAGCCATGAAATATTTTTTCTTTTTCCTATTCTCCATTGCCACCGCTGCTGCCGCCCTTAGGCCGATCGGGCTCGTCGGCACGCAGGCGAATCCGAAAAAGGTGGAGCGGCTGCAGATTACCAAACCGGGCATTTACGAAAATTATCTGGTGGACAGTCAATGGGCGGGTGGAAACCGGGTGAAGATTACGGCGGATAATGTGACGCTGCGGCATTGTGAGATTCGGAATGCGTCGGGCAACGGCATCGGGGTGTTTGCGAAGAATGTGGTGATCGAGAATTGCAAGATTCATCATCTGCTCGCGGGCAGTTTCAAGGAGCAACACGACGCGCACGGCATCACGGGGCGCTGGGGCAACGTGATCATTCGCAACTGCGATATCGGGCTGATCAGCGGCGACTGCATTCAATTTGATCCGGATCGCCGCTCGGTGAGGCGGGTGATCATCGAGAATTGCCGGTTGTGGACGGGGCCGTTGCCGGCGGATGCGGCGCGGTTCAAACGCGGCCAACGTCCCGGCGAGAATGCGGTGAACACCAAGACAATGCCTCAGGGCGCGCGGGCGGAATTAATCATTCGCAATACCATCTTTCACGGGTGGAAACAGCCCGGGCAAATCAGCCTGTTAGCCGCGCTCAATATCAAGGAGAACGTAAATGCCCGCGTGGAGCAGTGCGTGTTTTTCGACAACCAAGTCGCCTTCCGCCTGCGCGGCCCCACGCGGCGCGGCGGGGCGTGGGTACGCATCGAACACTGCGCGGTGTACAATACCGAGGTGGGCGTGCGCGCGGAGGACACCATTCAAAATCTAAAAATCAACCGCCTCGGTTTCGCCCGTTCCGTGAAGTGTAATTTCCACACGCCGGGCTGCGACTTTGGCAAGGGCTACGAAAATAAGGGCCAATTCGTGGCACCGGATCTGGAGGAGATTTTGAGGAATGGAATCAAGTAAATCCCCTCTGCGTCTCCGCGCCTCCGCGTGAGAATTTTGCATAACGCAGAGGCGCGGAGGAAAACCAAAGAGCACGGGAGGTGCGCTATGAAAATAGCCCAGCGTTTCAACGCTGGGTTGTGGGGTGCGTTAATCACAAAGTCCCGGGTGGACGGCTGAAGGTTGCGGGATTTGAGTCGTCCCTCCGGGACTTCATCATCGGCATATCGTTTTACCCAGCACTAAAGTGCTGGGCTATGATCGACCGGCCTTCCGGGCCAAAAGAGGTGGAACCCATGTTTCACAAAGCTTCAAAAATCCCCTCCGCGTCTCCGCACCTCCGCGTGAGAATTTTACATCACGCGGAGGCGCAGAGGCGCGGAGTTTTTTCAATTGGCTTGTATCGTCAGCAGTTTTCGTCGAGAAAAGGCGCTCCGTTTTCCCATGGCTAAGAAGAAATACAAGTATGTGAACGACCTCTGGAAGGATAGCGAGGTCAAGAAACTGGACCCGGCCAATCGGCTGATCTATCGCTCCAACAAGCTCGGCAGCGATCAGCGCATCACGAATACCGGCGGGGGCAATACCTCGAGCAAGCTGATGGAGACCGATCCGTTGACGGGCGAGGCGGTGGAGGTGCTTTGGGTGAAGGGGTCGGGCGGTGATTTGCGCACGTCGAAAAAGGAGAATTTTGCGTCGCTGTATCAGGAGAAATTGATCGCGCTGCAAACCGTCTACGCGAACAAGAAAAAGCGTGGGCCCAAGACGCCGGCGGAGGACGAGATGGTGGGCATGTACCCGCACTGCACGTTTAATCTCAACCCGCGCGCGTCGTCCATCGACACCCCGCTGCATTCGTTTGTGCCCGGCAAACATGTGGATCACACCCACCCGAATGCGCCCATCGCGATTTGTGCCGCGAAAAATTCCAAGCGCATCACGAAGGAAGTGTACGGCGACGAGATCGTCTGGACGCCGTGGCTGCGCCCAGGCTTCGAACTGGGCCTCGCGTTGCAGGAAGTGGCCGCCAAGAATCCGCAGGCCAAGGGAGTGATGCTCGGCCAGCACGGCCTCATCAACTGGGCTGATGACGAGAAGGACTGCTATTACCTGTCGCTCGACCTCATCGAGAAAGCCTCAGCGCACATCGAGAAGGCGTACAAGAAAAAGGGCGGCGACAAGAAAGCCTTCGGCGGCCAGAAACACGCCACCCTGCCGGAGACGGTGCGCCGCAAGGTGTTCGCCAAGCTGCTGCCGTGGTTGCGCGGTCAGGTGAGCCAACAAAAACGTTTCATCGGCACCATTCAGGACGACGCCACCATCCTGCGTTTCGTAAACAGCAAAGACGCCGGCCGCTTGGCCGAGCTGGGCACCAGTTGTCCGGACCATTTTTTGCGCACGAAAATCAAGCCGCTCTATGTGCCGCTCAAGGCCGTGAAAAACAAGATGCTTGATGACGCTTTCGTCGATCAGTACGTCGAGACACTCAAGGCCGAGCTCACCGCCGGTCTCAAGCAATACCGCAAGGATTACGCCACTTATTACAAAAACTGCAAACGCCCCGGCTCGCCCGCCATGCGTGATGCGAACCCGACGGTGATCCTCATCCCCGGCTGCGGCATGATCGCTTGGGGCAAAAACAAAAGTGAAAGCCGCGTGACCGCCGAGTTTTACAACTGCGCCGTGGAGGTGATGCGTGGTGCGGAGGCCATCGACAAATACATCGCGCTCCCGCAACAGGAAGCCTTCGACATCGAATACTGGGCGCTTGAGGAAGCCAAGCTGCAGCGCATGCCCGCCGAGAAGGAACTCGCGCGGCAAGTCATCGTGGTCATCGGCGCCGGCAGCGGCATCGGGCGCGAGGTGGCCCATCGCGTGGTGCGCGACGGCGCGCATGTCGTTTGCGTGGATATGAACCTCGACGCCGCGCAAGCCACCGCCAAGGAAATCACTGACCAACACGGCATCGGCATCGGTGTGGCCGGCAGCGGCATCAGCAACTGCGGCCCCGCCATCGGCCTTGCCTGCAACATCACCGACCGCGCCAGCGTGCGCACCATGCTCGATGAAGTCGCCCTCGCCTACGGCGGGTTCGACAGCATCTGCGTCACCGCCGGCGTCTTTTGGCCCAGCGACACCACCGGCCATATCCCCGACGACAAGTGGGACTTCACCTTCGGCGTCAACGTCAAGGGCAGCTACATCGTCGGCGACGAAGCCGCCAACACCTGGCGCGAGCAGGGCCTCACCGGCAACCTCATCCTCACCACCAGCGCCAACGCCGTGGTCGCCAAGAAAGGCAGCGTGGCCTACGACACCTCCAAGGCCGCCGCCAACCATCTCGTGCGCGAACTGGCCATTGAACTGGCTCCCACGGTGCGCGTCAACGCCGTGGCCCCCGCCACCGTCGTGCAAGGCAGCAGCATGTTCCCGCGCGACCGCGTCATCGGTTCATTGGCGAAATACGGCATCAAGTACAGCGAGAAAGAAAGCGACGATTCCCTGCGCAACAAGCTCGCCAAATTCTACGCCGGCCGCACCCTGACCAACGACCCCATCACCCCCGAAGACCAAGCCGAGGCCTTTTATCTTCTGCTAACCCGCCGCCTCAGCAAAACCTGCGGCCAAGTCATCAGCGTCGACGGCGGCCTGCATGAGGCGTTTTTGAGATAGGAAAATTCACCACAGAGGCACAGTGCTCACAGAGAATGGGTGGCTTTGTGTTCTCTGCGTCTCTGTGGTTCAAACTACATTCACTCCCTTCAACCCAAAATGCTTTGCCGCGAAAAGCAGGTGGCGGTCGTTGGAGTAGATTTCCTTGAAACCCTGCTCGGCAGCGCAGGTGAGGTGCAGGGCATCGCCGGCGCGCAGAAAAAGTTTGGAGGGCATTTTGCGAATCCAATCGGTCAACCGGTCGCGTTGCTCGGAGGTTACTGGATACCAATGCCAAAGCTGGCTTTCATCGTCGCGGGCTAGTTGTCGGAGAAGGGTGCGGAAAGTGGATTGGTCAATCAGCCCGTCCCGCCATTTGCGGTGGAGGGCCGTCGTCAACTCCACGCGGCCCCAAAGCGAACAGCCAACGCCATCGGATTGCTCGTACAATTCGCGCACTGCGGCCGCGCCTTCCTCGTTGACGTAGCACTTGAGCAGATACGAGGTGTCAAAATAAATCATGCGCGGTCGCGATCCTCGGAAATGCTCTCGGTGGAATCGCCCTTCACTGGTTTGTCCATGATGGCTTTGTAGCCGGACACCATCGGCCGGTCGTGCAGCGTCATTTTAGCGGGCGAAAAATCCTCAATGGATTTCAGCGTAGCCACGGGGGAACCGTTGTCCGTCACGGCCACCCCGCCATTGGCGGCGGCATGGCGGACCCAATGGCCGGTGCGGGCGTGCAGCTCGCGGATGGAGATGGTCTTCATGTGTCACACTGTGTCACACCTTGGTGATGGCGTCAAGGCGGGGGCATTGGCGGGTTGAAACCGTCCAATTTACACGGTTTTCCATTGGGCCCGTGTAAATCGAGGCATTGCCTTGGAGGGGTTGTCCGGCGAGAATCGGGCGGCGGACTCTGGCAGTTAGGCAACTCACAGACCATTTTATCATGAAAACATTGCGTATTGTTTCTCTCTCACTCCTATTCCCGGTGCTGATGGCGCTGGGCGGTGCAGTACCGAAAGTGGACCCCAATCTGCAAGCCGGGCAGGCGGCGTTGTGGGCGAAGGATTATGCGGCAGCAGCGACAGCAGCTTTAAGGATGGCGAAACCGACCTGCGCGGCATCTTCGTTGGTGACGGCCTCAACGGCACCGCCACCGTCATCGCCCGCGATGACCAAAACCGCTACGCCTTCTACCGTGGCAAAACCCCCCTCGGCAATGCCGTGCCGAAGAAACCCACCCAGCCCACGCCCCAAGGTGAAGCCAAGCAAAACCTCCAGATGCAAAACGGCATCATCCAACGCGGCAACTGGAAAGGCTACGACAACTTCCGCCGCGGCAGCAACAAGGGCGTGCAAATCCAGCAGGTGAGGTAAATGCATCTATTTCCCGTCCAACCCCGCATGCGATGGTTCACCGTCC
Organism: Verrucomicrobiales bacterium; assembly: GCA_038145765.1. Lineage (GTDB taxonomy): Bacteria > Verrucomicrobiota > Verrucomicrobiia > Limisphaerales > UBA1100 > UBA1100. The sequence continues at coordinate 724 of JAYQQG010000115.1, read as the reverse complement.
TGCTTCTGCTGCTGAGTTTCAGTCTGGAGGCACGTATCAATGTCACCACGCTGCCCGGCCGCGACTCCGTGCAGTTGACCATCTACAACAGCGTCGACCTCACGCTGGTGAAGGAAACGCGAACTCTTACCTTTAAGAAAGGCAGCAACCGCCTGGAGTTTTCCTGGGCCAACACCTTGATCGACCCGACCAGTGTGGAGTTTCGTCCATTGAAACAGGCCGATCAAATTGAAGTGCTGGACGTCCGTTTCCCCCCGCGCGTGGCCAACACTTTGGAGTGGAACATCCAGAGCGAGGTAGACGGTGAAGTGCCGGTGGAGATCCGCTATTTCACCAGTGGCATTTTCTGGCGAGCCGATTATGTCTGCGAAGCCAATGCCAATGAGAACGAGATGCGCTTCGCCGGCAACGTGCGCGTGACCAACGGTTCCGGCGAGGATTATCCCGGTGCGCAGATCCGACTCATTGTCGGTGTCGTGCGCTTGGTGGAGCAAATTGTGGATTTGTCCCTAAGAGATTCCGCCCAACTTTTGGGTGACCGACGTCGGCTCAATGAACCCGCTGACGATCTGTTCGAGGAAAAACGTCGCAAACTGCTCGATCGTTTCCGAGATATGGACGGCAAAGCTGATGCCCAACAAAAGAATGTCGTGAAGGAAGCCCTAGGCGAATATTTCCTCTACACCGTGGAAGGCCGTGACACCATTCAGAACGGCTGGAGCAA
>JAYQQG010000114.1:0-11270 GCA_038145765.1 Verrucomicrobiales bacterium | reverse complement strand
TGGTGGGCTGGTTGGATGGTTTATGCTGCTCGAACAACGCGGCCACGGCTGTGTAGAAGAAGCGCGTGAGGAGGTGTTCAAGGCCGCCAACGAAACACTCATTCTCCCCGATTCCGCCGGGCGTGATTTAGTGGAAACATTCTTACTGGTAGCCACGCTTGTTCTTGCGTTCAGGACCTTTTTCTTCCAACCATTTAAAATCCCGACCGGCTCCATGCAGCCGACGCTTTACGGCATCACGGCATCAGACCTCAGCGAAAGAGTGTCTGGGTCGCTCAACGGCCAAGCAGAGCAGGGGACCTTTGTGGCCGACGGCAGCATGTTCACCCCGGATGATGTAGGCCGCACAATCCGGTTTAGCTCCGGCCAGGCAGATGCAACCATCCAGCATTTCATCTCGGCTGATGAGGTCAAAATCAACAGCGGCGAATCCATCCCCCCGCAACCCTTTGTCATCGCCCCCATAGCGCAACCCGGAATCGGCGGCAAAATAACAGATAAATTAAGAGGTTATTCATACCACAGCCTGCAGGCCGAAGGAGACTGGACGCTGGCGCGCATCCATCCACCCAAGCAAATCTTTCCGCTGATCTCAAAACAGGCGTTTGAGTTCATTGACGCTCAACGCAATCAAATCACAAAAACGATCTGGTTTCCGCCCACTCGCGCGGGCGAACCATTCCTTCATCCGGCCAGTGAATTCATTTCGAAAAACACCTTCAAAAAAGGTGAATTTGTATTTAATTTTAGAGTTAAGACCGGCGACCATCTATTCGTGAATCGGTTGACTTATAATTTTAGAAAGCCCCGTCGAGGTGACATCGCTATATTTACCATCAGCCAAGACACCATTCCGTCGCACAGCAACTACGCGCCGGTCAAAGAAACATTCTATATCAAGCGATTAGTCGCACTTGGCAGTGACACTGTGTTCTTAGGGCAGGATCGCCATCTCAACATTAGGAATAAGGATTATTTTGGAGATGACCAGTTTCACCGGATTGACAGTTCATTTTCAGGTTTCGAGAATTTGTACAGCCATCCCAAGACTGTAATTCAGTTTGGGAATCAATATCGAACCGTTCCAATAAACCCTTCGCCGATTGATTCGACTTATTCCGGACACTCCACGGTTCCAGGCTTTGATTATAAACAGCAAATCCAAGTTGCCCCCAAACATTATCTGATGTTTGGCGACAATACCGGCAATAGTCTTGATTCAAGGTCTTGGCGCGACCTGCCACAGGAAAATGTTATCGGCCATTCGTCTTTCGTTTACTGGCCTCCATTTTCACCCCGATTCGGCTGGAGCCACCGCTAACCACAACACACACGGTAACTCTCACCCCTCCTCACAGCATTTCGCACAATATATGTTATATGCAGATTAGATGTGTGGTTTTATTTCGTCTAAAGTTGATAGATATCCATGTATTTAGAGCATGATGCGTCCCATCCAAAATTCTGGCGAAACGCCGCTTCAACCATATCAAGTTGACGTTGAGTACCGAATATTGCGCAGGCATCCAATAGGCTGTTGCTTAGCTCAACCACGGTTAGATGCTCCAAAACAATTCCTGTTGGATCCGGCTGAGTCAAATCTTGGACAGTATCTTTCAATCCGCCGACCCCGTTAACAATGGGAATGGTACCGTATCGCAGGCTGTACAATTGATTCAGGCCGCATGGCTCGAACCTAGAAGGCATCACAAAATAATCAGCCCCAGCCTCAATTTGATGCGCCATAGGATTACTGTATCCATCGAAAAAAACGAATTGCTCGGGATGTGCGCGTTGCAGCTTGCTCAATTCATCTGCCAACCGCAAATCTCCAGAACCTAACCCAACAAACTGCATATCCGTGTCGCCCAAAATAGCACTGAGCGCTTTAATGAGTATGTCCGTACCTTTTTGCTCGGCCAACCTTGAGACCATTCCAAACAAGGGCACATCTTTCAATGGCAGCCCAACTTGCTCTTGCAGCGCGCGCTTGCATTCACGTTTTCCAGAAAGATTGCCCGGACCATATGACGCCGCCAAATGCGGATTATTGTCCGTGTTCCATTCATCATAATCCACACCGTTTAATATACCCCTCAACACAGAGGCCCGGCTTTGCAGCACCCCTTCCATGCCTTCCCCGAATTCAGGCGTGAGTATCTCAGCGGCATATCGTGGGCTCACCGTCGTGATCGCATCCGAAAAATGCAATCCGGCCTTAAGGAAATTCAAACTGCCCCAAAACTCAGGACCTTCCTGGTGAAATTGCTCCGGCGGCAAATTGCTGATCTCGAACCGTGCCCCTTCACATTGCCCTTGGTAAGCCAGGTTATGGATTGTGAGCACAGTCCGAGGGATATCGTTGCGATCGCCGAAAGCCTTTAACAGCATCGGCACAAAGGCCGTTTGCCAATCATGAACATGCACGACATCATAATCGCCCGCTAATTGCGCAACGGCCTTACTGAAGAACATGAATCGTTCCGGATTATCCCAGTATCCGTCACCGTCTTCCATGTAGATACCGTTTCGTCCATAAAAATGCTCCTGCTCCAAAAACAGTAAAACCAAGCCATTGGATTCAGTGGATTTCCACCATTGCCCGGAAAAATCCCGCGAGCCCAGCGGCAAGAGAATTTCAGGGCCAAATGCCTCCAAGCCGGGAAGTCTACTGCGAATTCCTTGGTAAAGAGGTGACACCACTGTCACCTCCTGCCCCGCCTCCACCAGCGCGCCGCTGAGACCCGCGACCATGTCGGCGAGCCCACCGGTTTTTGAATATGGGAAGAATTCGCTGGTCGCCTGCAGGATCCGCATGGCTAGGCGGCCGGGATGGTGTCGGTACGCAGATAGGGCTGAAGCGGCTCTGGAATCTTAATGGATCCATCCGCCTGTTGATGGGTCTCGATGAGAGCCACAAACAAACGGGCCAAGGCCACGCCACTGCCGTTGAGAATATGAGGCAGTTGATTCCCCCCCTGCTCCGCCTTGAATCGCGTTTTCATTCGGCGCGCCTGAAAATCCTCGGTGTTGGACACGCTGCTCACTTCCAGATAGCTCCCCTGCCCCGGCGCCCAGACCTCGATATCGTAGGTTTTGGCTGCGGCAAATCCCATGTCGCCACTGCTGAGCGCGAGCACGCGATAATGCAAACCGAGCTGTTGCAGTACGGTTTCGGCATTCGTCAGCATTTTTTCCAGCTCGGCGTAACCGTCGTCCGGCTTCACAATTTTGATTAGCTCCACTTTGTCGAATTGATGGACGCGAATCATGCCGCGTGTTGCCACCCCTGCGGCACCCGCTTCGGCCCGGAAACAGGGACTATAGGCGCAGTAATATTTGGGCAACGCGTCCTCCCCAAGTATTTCGTCCCGATGCAAATTGGCCACCGGCGCTTCAGCAGTCGGAATCAAGTAGCGTTTCCCCAAAGTCTCGCCATCCAATCCCTCCTGCACAGCGTAGGCTTGATCCAGGAATTTCGGGAACTGCCCCACTCCTTCCATACATTCGGCCTGCACCATAAACGGCGGACTCACCTCGGTATATCCATGCTCGTGCACATGCAGATCCAGCAGGTATTGGATCATCGCCCGTTCCAAACGTGCGCCCCAACCGGTATAAAGCAAAAAGCCGCTCCCTGAGAGTTTGGCACCGCGTTCAAAATCAACCAGCCCCAGGGAATCACACAGGCCCACGTGCCCTTGCGGCTCGAATTCAAACCCCGGCTTTTCGCCGTGGACTTTAATTTCTTCGTTGGCCGATTCATCCGGCCCTACCGGCACGGATTCATGTGCCAGATTGGGCAACGTTAATATCAACGAATGAAACGCAGCATCGGCCTCGCTCTTCTGAGTGTTTAAGGCATCAATCCGGTCGCCTAGTTCGCGCGTTTCAGATTTCTTGATCTCGGCCTCAGCCTGTTTACCCTGCCCCATGAGAGCCCCGATTTCCTTGGAGGCGGCGTTGCGCTCGGCTTGCAGATTTTCCACCTCAGTAACGAGGGATCGCCGACGCTCATCAAGCTCCAGCAACTCGTCAATCTTACCCGGTTCCTCACCCCGCTGCCCCAACCGTTCGCGGGCCGCATCCGGTTCCTGACGGATGTATTTGATATCCAGCACGGCGCGGATTATAGGCCCGGACATGCCGAGGGCAAGACCGGGCCGCCTGGGTCAGTGCATTTCCACGGCGCAAGTGCCGATCCCGCCCCGGTAAAAATTGAACTGCACATTCGGATGATCCCCCAACAAACTCATCGGCACGGAACTATCCGCGATATTTTTGGAAATCATCAACGTGGTTAGCCGCTGGCCCAGTGGGTTATCATGCGTGCCCGCATGCCAGATTGAGACTTTCTCGGCCTGCCACGTTTCCTGCGGTCCCACCGTAATGGCTTTTTGGGGCACCATCGTGATGTTACCCCCGCCGCTGGTTCGGGCATTTTGCGCGAGGGTAACTGGATGTAAATCCACCACGCGAGTGCCTAGTTTACGGTATTCCTTGGCTGGCGGAGGATTGTTCTTCCACTTGCCCTTACGGGGCAACGGGTCGTTAAACGCCCAATGTTTGATATCGCCCTGCCCTCCCTGCATCACCGCACATCGCACATTCTCCCAGCTGGAAATAAATGGTGCCGTATTGGCTTTGGGGAAATGCAGGTTCTCGTCAGGCATCCGCAAGCGTCGGTCAATTCGATCAAAGCACAGTTCCCGATCCGCCTTCTCAAACGATAGTGGGTGCTCCATGGAGACCTCACGCTGGCCGTCGTGCCATTCATCCATCCCCCAAAAGTGCGCCGAACGCAGATTGATCCCCAAGGTGTTCACCAGTCGGGCCACCAGTGGCAACTGTTCAGTGGGGCCGATCGGCCCACAAATCCCAACCGGATTATCCGGAGTGGACTGCTTCCAAGCCTCAATATATTCGAGCGCCTCCGCGAGGTAAAAATCCTCCAGCGTATCGTACATCACCACCTTGAATCCCGGCCGCGACAAACGCTCCATCTGGCGCGGTGTCAATTTGGCCGCGTCTTTGATGAGGTCATCTTCGAGCGTGGTGTAATCCCACCAATCCGGGGCAATGGCACTAACTTTTCTAGGCATGGCTAAATTCTTTTCTGCAAATGACGTTCATACTCCCGGTTGATCCGGTAATCCTTTCCCAGCGCTTCCGCCAACGGATCCGTTTGCGCCGCGCTAAAACCAAAATGCAAATGCCGCCGCCAGCCTTCAGCATGAGCAAACCGCTTGGACAATTTCCCAACCTGGCGGGACATATCGTCCGCCGCTTTCAGGTAGGAATTCATTCCTTGGCTCGCATCCAGCCAATCCTGTTGGCTCTCATGGGCAGCCAAGGCCTCGATCTTGCGTTCATGCACCGGAGTGGTGTTCACAAAAGCACCGGGAACAACCCGCTCCCGCAACGGCCCCTGCAAACTATGCGGCATCGCATGATACACAGTGACATCATGATCATACGGCTTGGTAGCCGGCGTGGTTTTGAAATTCGGCATACCGTGGGTAAATGCCGCCGTCACAGCCAGACGACAGGTGTTGGTGTGATCTTCCATGTAATCGGCCGGCGAATGAGTCAGGACAACCGAAGCTCCACTGGCACGAATGACCGCCGCAACCTTGCGAAGCGCCGGCACGGTGTAGAGAATCTCTAGATCCCGGCCAATGCTCCGGTGATATTTCGCCCCCAGCACCCGAGCCGCCTTGCGTGCCTCGCGAGCCCGTGTCTTTGCCGTTTCGACGGATGACATTTTCACACTGCCCAGATTGCCGGACGACAGATTGAAGTAATGAACCTGCCAACCTGCCGACTGTAATTGCAGCAATGTGCCGGCCATGTAAAACTCGATGTCATCCGGGTGTGCCCCGATGGCAATGGCCGACAGCTTGGGCATGGCTTATTTAATGCGCACCGGCTTACCCGTGGCCGCAGATTGGTCGGAGGCGAAAATAATCTCATGCGTCCGGGCCGCATCCTTGAGGCTGGTGTGGGGCATTTCCTTGCCGGCCTGCACGGATTTAAAGAATTCCTCAAACTGGGTCTGGTACGGGTGATCGCTCACGTCCCCGGAATCCACCAGTTGAGTCGCCAGAGTGCTCCATTCGTTCTTGTTCAGCGCGCCCATTTTGCTCGAGTAAAACTTGTTATCGAGAATGCTCCCTTCACTGCCCACGAGGTGCGTGTGAAAGTAGTATGGTTGGAGGCAGTCAATCACGCTGGCCACCTTGCCGATTCGGCCATCCTTGAATTTCAGGATCGTGACACTCGTGGTATCATATTCATACTTCTGGAAAATCCGGTTTTTTGATTTTGTGGAATGGCTGGAGACCTCCACGACATCCTTGTTCCCCATCAGATAAAGCAATGCATCCATCGCATGACAACCGGCGGAAAGCAGGCTGCTGCCGCCGGCATCTTTTTTCACATTCCAGCGATATTGGCCGTACCACGGCCCTACGCCGTGGTAATAATCCACTTCTCCGTAATGCACCTTGCCGACCAGGCCTTGATCAATAACGGATTTTAGCGTGAGGAATTCCGCCGAGAACCGGCATTCAAAACAGACACAGGTTTTCACCTCCGCCTGTTTTACCGCTTTAACCATCCGGTTCAGGTCGCGTTTGGCGAGGGTCAGCGGTTTTTCCACGATGATGTGCTTTCCAGCCTTGGCGGCCGCTACCACCTGATTCGCATGCTGATACGGATAACTGGTGATGTCGATGACGTCGATGTTCGGGTCGGAATAAATATCCTTTAAATTGACGGTAGATTTGATGCGTCCGCCGTGCCGCACGCTGAGTTCATCATCATCCAGTAGGCGCGAGGAATAGACGTTGGTCACTTGTGCCATTCCGGTGGCGTTGATGGCGTCAATATGTGCAGTGGCTGCCCAGCCGTATCCGATTATCCCGACGTTTAATTTTTTCACAATATCCGAAGGTTGAAGTCTAGGAGCGATGGCACAATGATTAGCCGCAAAAGTCAAGGATGCCCGAGCCACTGATCACAATCTTCATCAGAGCACCGCGACTTGGAACGGTGAAAACCCGGCTTGCTGAATCACTGGGGGACAAGGCAGCACTTGATGCATACCAGCAACTCACCGAAACTGTTCTAACACAATTGGAGACGTTCTCCCGAGTCGACCTCAGATTCACCCCGGATGATTCCTTACAGGAAATCAGCCGATGGCTCAGGCCAAATTGGACTGCCACGACACAGGGCTCAGGCGATCTCGGGGAGCGGATGTCGCGGGTTTTTCAGAATGTCACAACCCCCACCCTGCTTATTGGCTCCGACTGTCCCTATCTGACAACGCAAGACCTCAGAGAAGCGACCCTCGCGCTTGCCAACCACGATCTGGCCTTGGGCCCGGCATGCGATGGCGGATATTGGCTGATCGGCATGAATCAACCTTATCCCGCCCTATTCCGGGATATCGCATGGAGTACGGACAAAGTATATCAATCGACCCTGCACCGTGCTGAAGCGTTAAAACTTCGCACGTGGCAGGGCCGAAGGTTAAGCGATATTGATTCGCCTGATGACTGGTCTCGCTACCAAAGGGGTCAGTGACCGTGCCCTTCTTCAAGGTGTGGCCGCGAAGCAAACGGTGCTGGCTGGATCGTACTGCCGCCGCGAGAGCGCATCATCTGGGTCAATTGTTGTTCCAATTGCGCGTTATTTGCCTGCCGGGCGGATCCATCGGCCAGAGCGAATTGCCCCTGACTTTTCATCAAGCCAGCCATGGTAATTTCCTCCAAATCCGGCCCATTGTGTGCATGCCCCCCCCCATGAGCATTCCCCACTTCGTCCGCTCCGCGAAACGAAGCCTCAATCTTTCCATCTTCCCACAGCGTAACACCATATTTCGGGTTAGGAGTCGCCGTGTCCCAGTTCCATTTCCATGGCTCGACTTCGTTATGAGCCTCGAGGTTGCGCGTGCTCAAAACAATGTTATTCGGCCGTTGCGAACACGAGCCCAAATAAACGGCATAACTCTGCATAGATGCCTCAATGTGGCCCCAATTGAACCCTGCCGACATTACACCTTCATAGTGTTCTTGAGTCTCAGGATCTGAGGGAGAACTGAGAATCTTGGGATTGGAGACCGCTTTGCCCATTGGTTTCCACATATGTTCAATGCACAAGCTATCCGCGTGGTTTCCTGCGCCATACATGCTATTCAACGACCGTGGGGTAAGATTCCACGGCGGACTAACAATCGCAAATGCCGAGGCCAGAGACTTGAGGTTGTTGACACATTTGATGCGATTAGCCTTCGCCTTGGCTTTAGCAAGCGCCGGCAAAAGCATGCTTGCAAGAATACCGATGATCGCAATGACGACCAACAATTCAATGAGAGTAAATGCCGCCGTGTTGTTTTTTTGAATTTTCATTTTTCACTTTCCTTCGTTAAATAATATTAAATCAATGCTTTATATTAGGCGCATGTTGCACGACAGCGCCATGTGGCAACGAGGCAGTTTGATTCGCCACTGCCTGTAAACTATTAGAATTAAACGAAGGACCGTGGAGGCGGCAGAAGTGGCGGAGCGTTGATAAAAGGCAAACGGTGATTTAGCTCAACCAGTCGCAGGCAGCCAATAGAAGGCGGCAGCAATGCTTCTCCGCATTGCCCGCAAACCCCCTCCAACGTTGTGCCGATTGGGCTAAACTCATCGAAGGGAATACGTTCTTGCTGATGCTTCCATTTTACAAAACGACAGGGAACACAAACGCATGCGCCATCCTCTTTCACAACGTGCTCGCCGTTGAGAGCGTACTTGAAGGCCTCGTTAAAGTTGATGGATCGTGCATTTCCAAGGGTCATTGCCGTCCAGACTGTAAATTGGACTCCGCTCCAGTTTAAGCCAAGACAAAGCAGGGCCAAAGGCATCCATGCCTTGGGCCACTTTGCCAGAATGCGTCGGTATACACCCATTAAACAATATTGGAGCGGGTGAAGGGAATCGAACCCTCATCAAGAGCTTGGAAGGCTCCCGCTCTACCATTGAGCTACACCCGCAACGCGGGCACTGTAGCGTGTTCGCTTGCGTTGTCAATCGGGCAGCGGGTATGGTGGCGCCGATGAGTCTGGTGCTGCTTCAAGGCGGGCGCGTTGTGGATCCCGCCAATAACCGCGACGAAATTGCGGATGTCCTTCTATCCGACGGCAAAATTCAGTCCATTGGACCGGATTTATCGGCTCCCGAAGGCAGCGAACGAATTGATTGTCACGGTCAAGTGGTCTGTCCGGGCCTGATTGATCTGCACGTGCACTTTCGCGAGCCGGGCCAAACTGCCAAAGAGGATATTGCCACCGGTGCCGCCGCCGCCGCCATGGGCGGTTTTACCACCGTCGTGTGCATGCCCAATACCTCGCCCACCATCGACAGCCCGGCCACCGTCAAACTCATCCAAGAACGCGCCGCCGCTGCGGCTCTGGTGAATGTTTATCTCACCGGCACGATCACCCTGAATATCGCGGGCGAAGAACTTTCTCCCATCGGCTCACTGAAGGATGCCGGGGTGGTGGCCATCACGGATGATGGTAAATGCGTGCAGAACAACGAACTGATGCGGCGCGCCCTCGAATATTCGGGTATGTTTGATTTGCCCGTGATGGATCACTGCCAAGATTACTCCATCGTCACTGACGGGGTCATGCACGAGGGATACTGGAGCACCAATCTTGGGCTCAAGGGTTGGCCGGCGGCCGGTGAGGATCTCATTGTTGCGCGTAATATCGAGTTGGCGGAACTGACCGGCACCCACATCCACTGCCAGCACATTAGTAGCGGCAAATCCGTGGAACTCATTCGCCAGGCCAAGGCCCGGGGCGTTCCGATTTCCGGCGAGGCGTGCGTCCACGACTTCACCCTCACCGACGCAACCATCGGCGGCAGCGAGCATTTCTGGGCCGAGGATGGCCGGGAACTGCAAACGGAAGACCAGCGAACCGAATGGCCTGCCTACCACACGCATTTCAAAATGAACCCTCCCCTCCGATCCGCGGAGGATCGCGCCGAGGTCATCGCCGGCTTAGCCGATGGCACGCTGGAGATTCTGGCCAGCGATCATGCACCACATTGCGCGCATGAAAAGGATGTGGAGTTTGATTACGCCCCCTTTGGCATCACCGGCCTGGAATCCGAACTGGCGGTGGCCCTGACATTCCTCCATCACGCCGGCCACCTTGAACTGGCTGACTTGATCGCCAAATACACCATCAACCCCGCCCAACTTCTCAATCTCCCCAAGGGCACGCTCAGCGAAGGTGCCGATGCCGATGTCACCGTGATCGCCCCGGACACCGAATGGAAATTCAACGTGAAATCCAGCCCCAGTAAAAGCACCAACACACCTTTTGACGGCTGGACCTTTAAAGGGCGCCCGATAATGACAATCGTCGGAGGCAAAATTGTGTGGCGCACGGAGGCGGAAACGGCCTAGAATCCTCCAACTTAAATTCCCATGAAAACTCTCATTACGCTGATCACCCTCATTGCCTTTAGCCAAGGTGCCCTGGCCGAGAAAGGCTGGCTCACCAACATTGATGACGCGAAGAAAATCGCTAAAACCGAAAAGAAACTCATCTTGTTGGAATTTACCGGCTCGGACTGGTGCCCCCCCTGCAAGGCTTTAAAGAAAAACGTGTTTGATAAACAGGCCTTCAAGGATTACGCGAAGGAAAATCTTGTGCTCGTTGAACTGGATTTCCCGCGGGACCGGAGCAAAATCACCAAGGAGCAATACGCCTACAACCGCGCTCAGGCCAAAGAATACGGCATTCGTGGTTATCCAACGGTGTTTGTGCTCGATGCCAACGGCAAGGAGTTGCTCAAGAAAGTGGGCTTTGGCCGAGGCTCGGTGGAGAGCTATATCAAGATGCTTAAGGACGCCAAGTTCCAGTAATCCGGGCAGTTATTCACCGGCGCGGCCAACAACTGGCCGCGCCTTTTTTGTGTGGTCGCTTGACCCATCAGGGCCTCATTCCTAGTATCGCCCGGCTCCACGGCCATCCCATGGCAATTCTCGCACTAGAAGACGGAACAGTTTTTCGCGGCAAAGGTTTCGGCGCCCGCGCCACAGCCTGTGGGGAGGTGTGCTTCAACACCTCCATGACCGGTTATCAGGAAATCCTCACGGACCCTTCTTACAAGGGCCAAATTGTGACGATGACTTATCCGGAGATTGGCAATAACGGAGTTAACCCGGAGGATATTGAATCCTACCAACCCCACGTCTCGGGC
>JAYQQG010000113.1:0-11292 GCA_038145765.1 Verrucomicrobiales bacterium | reverse complement strand
CAGTTTGAATACGCGGTGAAAGCCGGCAAACACGTGTTTTGCGAAAAACCGGTGGCTTCCGATGCGCCGGGCGTCCGCCGTGTATTGGCCGCCACTCAGGAGGCCAAGAAGAAAAACCTCATGGTTGGCATCGGTCTGCAGCGCCGCCATGAAGAGCGCTACATTGAGAACATCAAAATGCTGCATGACGGCGCCATCGGTGAAATCAACCTGATGCGGGTGTATTGGAACGGGCGCGGTATTTGGTATCGCGATCGTGAACCGGGCATGACCGATATGCAGTTCCAGTGCAATAACTGGTACCACTTCATCTGGGCCAGTGGCGACCAGATTTGCGAGCAGCACATCCACAACCTCGATGTGGGCAACTGGGTGATGAACGATTACCCGATCATGGCCAACGGCATGGGCGGCGGTGAAGAGCGCATGGGCGGCGACCGCAGCAAATCCCAGATCTTTGACCACACCTTTGTGGAATACACCTACGCCAGCGGCCACAAGATGTATAGCCAAGGCCGTCATTTGGCCGGCAACAAGACCTTCAGTCACGTGGCGGAATACGCTCACGGCAGCAAAGGTACCTGCAAATTGGCTTCAGCCATCGTTCCGAACAAGGGCGAGCCCATCCTGATGAAGGGCAAGGGCGGCGGACACCAGCAGGAGCAGACGGATCTCATCGAGGCGCTCATGAAGGGCGAGATTTACAACGAGGGTGAATACGGTGCGAAAGCGACGTTCACCGCCATCTTGGGCCGTGAGGCCTGCTACTCGGCGCAGGTTGTGAAATGGGATGATCTCCTCAAGAACGGCAAAGACTATTGCCCGGGCATCGACAACTGGAATGTGGATACCGTGCCGCCGGCCGTAAAGGGTGAGGATGGCAAATATCCGGTGCCGCAGCCGGGCGTCTGGAATCCGTTCGCATAATCGGGCCAAACGCATTTAACGGATTGCCCAATCCTTTCATCACCCGCACCCTTCGGGCGTGCGGGTGTTTTTTTTACTGAACGGGATCCTCGGCATGCTGGCCGGTTGCCAGACCGTGCCGGATGACTCTGGGTGGCAACGCTACGAATATGTGGAGCCCGAGATGGGAGTGGATTTTCATCTGAAGTTTTATGCCCCGAACCGGTCTGAGGCCGAGCGCATCGCCATGGCTGCCTACGCGCGTGTGGAGGCATTGAACGGGATATTTTCCGATTATGATCCGGCCAGTGAACTGAGTCGGCTCGGCCGTATGCAGGCGGGCAAACCTGTTGCCATCAGCCGGGAACTGTTTGATATCATACAGCGCTCTCAAGCGCTTTCCCGACAAACCCAAGGGGCCTTCGATGTGACCGCCGGACCCAGCGTGCGTTTCTGGCGCCGGGCACGCAAGCAGGGTCAAATGCCGCCGGTGGAAGAATTGCGGGCGGCCCAGAATCGGGTCGGCTATCAACAATTGGTGCTCAACCCAGCGGAACAAACTGTCACGTTGCGCAGCACGAATCTGCAGCTGGATCTCGGTGGGATCGCCAAGGGCTATGCTGTGGATGAAGCGATGGCCGTCCTCAAGGCCAACGGCATCACGCGCGCATACGTGGCGGCCGATAGCGATTTGCTCACCAGCGGCCCGCCGCTGGGAAAGGAGGGGTGGAAAATTGAGCTGAGAAACGTCGATGCATTCGGCAACCTCTATCCGCGCACCATATATCTCAAATATTTGGCGCTCTCTACTTCGGGAGATACGGAGCAGTTTGTGGTAATTGATGGCCGGCGCTACTCGCACATCGTAGATCCCCGCACCGGTATTGGATTAACCAGTCGCATTCAGACTACCGTAGTGGCGAAGGATTCCACTACAGCGGATAGCCATGCCACCGCAATTTGTGTACTGGGGAAACAGGCAGGATTGCAATTCGCTGGCCGGCGTCAGATGCAAACGCTGGTTCTGGATTTAGCCGGCGATCGCCCGCAAATCACCGCCTCGCATCATTGGGCCGTTTGGGAAAAGAACTAAAGATTCAGTTTGTCTTGAATCTCTCCAATGGTTGCCGTGCCCGTGGTTCCGAGTTTGTGGACGACCACGGAGGCGGCGGCGTTGGCGAGTTCGAGGGATTCGTTAAGGTCAGCATCGGCGGCGAGCGCGGTGGTGAGGTTGGCCGTCACTGCATCCCCGGCGCCGACAATGTCGATCTCGCCGGAAACGGGCAGGGAGGGGCGATGCGCGGTTGAGCCGTCTGGGCTGGCTCCGACGATGCCGTGTTCGCTGAGCGAGACAAACACCGGTTCACCGGTCTGCCGGGCCAAGGCGCCAGCGGCCTCGGCCGGGGCACTGGATTGCCCGGTAAGCTGCGCCAGTTCGTCAGCGTTCATTTTGTAAATGATCGTCGGCCAGTTTTTCAAACCCCGGCGGCTGTCGCCGATGATGCGGGTCTTTTCACGGACTTCATCCAATGCTTCCAACAGGGTTTGGGTGACCACGCCGGTTTCCGGTTCGTCGACTTGATCGAGAACGATGATGGCGTCCACGGTTTCGGCGAGGGACCGGACGGCGTTGGCCAGTTGGTGCTGGAGGATATTGGGGGTCGGATGCCAGTTTTTGCTGTCGAGCCGGTTGAGTTCTTCCGGCGGTTGGCCGGGATGCATAAGCAGCGGTTTACAGTAAGTGAAGGTCCGTTGTCCTTCGTCCTCAAAGAAATACTTCATCTGCACGCCGGGCGTTTGTTCTAGGGCGCGATACAGTTCGAAGCCTTCGCCATCGCATCCGCAAAAACCGACCGGCCATAATTCGCCCACGCCCAGTGCCGCCAGATTATTGAGCACGGTTCCGGAGGCGCCCGGTTGGGCCCGCACTCGGGTGACATTGTGCACGGGCCGGTTTGTCTCGATGGAAATCTCTTCCTTCGAGGGATCAATTTCCAGGTATCGATCGCAGCTATAGTCACCCACCACGGCAATGCGCAGGCTGGCGTATTGGCGGGTGATCTGTTGGAAACGGTCGAGATACATTTGGATCCTCACGCGGCCGCAGGGAGGCAAGGTTTGCGGGAGTTACCGGTTTAGCTCATTGAGTAGATGATGCGTGAAGTCGATATTGTCGCACTGCGCATAGTGCATCGTGCCGCCCATGCGATCGTAGCTTTTGCAAAAGCGCAGGTAGTAGGCGGGGTTGTCCTTGGGAGGTTCGCCTTGAGTCCAGTCCCAGTTGCCGCCGTCCTGAATGTCCACCACGTGAAAAGCGTGGTTGCTGACGATCGCGCGGCCGGTCTGCAGGCGCAGGTTGTTCACGCAGGAGATGCTTTTCTCAAACACCTGTGGCCCCATGATCGCGCTGCCGACGGATAACACCACGCCGCCATCGAGACCCTCAACCGAGCCACCAAAGGTCGCGAAATCCATGCCGGCCGCGCGTCCCAGAGCGGCGCCGTTGAAGAGTGGATGGTTTGAAATGATGTCGTAACCGATGCCCGGATGCACGGTCAGCGGGACATTACGCCGAAAGGCATTGCAAAGGACACACGAAGCGCTCCAGGGGTGGGCGACCTCTTGCCGGCCTTCGGCGAGGTCGTGTTGGGTCATCGCCTGCAGCAACTCCGCCCGGGCGGGTGATAGCGGATGCGCGGGTTCATCGCGCAGTTGAGATTCCAGTTCGCTACGGGCGGGCAGGGTGATGCCCTCCTCGGCGACCATGCGGCCAACGCTGGTGCCGAATCCCTCCTCGCGCAGGGCACCGGCCAATACGGCCAGGTGCAGGCAACGCCCGGTTTCCTCCCAGGTGCCAAATGTGCCGGTGGCCACATTGGCGCGCACGCTCTCCGTGGAACGGCCGTGATGAGCCCATTCCCAATCATGAATGACACCGGCACCGTTGGTGGCGAGGTGGGTGATCCAGCCGCCGGCCATGAGGGCGTCGAGCAGTTGATGGGCGCCGTTCTTGATCAGGTGGGCGCCGTAAATATACATGACACTCGCACCGCGCTCGCGGGCCGCGCGGATATCTGCGGCGCATTGGGCGACGCGTTGCTCATTCTCCGGCGACAACGCGCGTGGTTCGCTGGCGGGATCGATAAGGGTTTCCTCAATCGTTGCCATGCTTTCGCGTTCAGCGAGCGGGAAGACTTTGAGTTGAGTCAGGTCGAGTCGCTTCATTGGCCGAGGATGGTGTCGGTGAGTAATTCGGGGTTCCGGTAATCGGCAATGATCGCATCGGCGCCCGCGGGGAGCAGGATGTCGCGTTTGCTCTGGTCCACGGTGCCGGATCCATTGACCTCTTCATCGGAACAAACGCCGATCGAGAGTCCGCCGAGGTTGCGGGTGGCTTTGATCTCCGCGACACCGTCGCCGAACATGATCAGGTTTTCACCGGTGAAGCCGTCCTCGGACATCCATTGTTCGAGCACGGTTTGTTTGCTGAGATTGTCGGCATGCACGTGGCCCTGAACCCGGCCCTCGCAGTAACGGGTGAGGTCCAGCAATTCGGCTTCCATGTTGATTTGATCGTGCGGATTGCCGCTGAGGATCAGTGTCTTCAGTCCGCGTGAATGCAGGTGCTCGATGAGGGCGCGCCCGCCATGGACGATCAACTCATCGGCCGGCATTTCGCCTTCGCGCAGTTGCCGATGACGTTCGCCGGCGGTTTCGTCGAGCGGCTTAATGAAAGCTTGAAGCAACTCCGCTGGATCCGCCTCGCCGCCACGATGGCTGATTTGCTGGGCCATCTCATCCATAAACACCGGAGTGGGGCGGCCATTGAACCGGTACATTTCATTGAAGAGATGGGCGCGAATGTCCTTGGCGCTTTCGCCGGGCTGTAGAGGGAAACGCGGGCCCATAACAGTCTGCATGATTTCCGGCCAGCCATGGCGGATCCAGGAGAGGGTGCCATCGAAATCAAACACCACATGCGTGGCCTTGGGGCGGGGCGCAAACGAGGGGAGCAGTTCGATGTCCAGTTGGGGCGGTGCGGTCGGCACGGCGACAGTCAAGGGGTATTGCGGCAAAAAAACAAGCCTGCACCGTGAAACAGCTTGATTCGCGGGCGCGCCTGTCACCCAATGGGCGCATGCAATTTGATGCCATGAAACGCCGTGATTTTCTTGCCACCACCGCTGCTGCCGCCGGCGCCGCCATGACTGGCTGCGTGACCAGCCCAACCGGCGGCAACACGCCGCTGCGCTTGGGAATTGATAATTTTGCCGTGCGCGCCATGAACTGGAACGCTCAGCAGCTGATTGATTACGCAAAACAATTGCGGTGCGATTCGTTGTTCATCACCGACCTTGGGCCTTTCGAAAATTTTGAGGAAAGCTATTTGAAGGAGGTGAAGGCGTATGCCGACGACAAGGGCATCAAGCTGTACATCGGCTCGTGGAGCATCTGTCCGACCTCGCCGTCGTTCAAGGACACGTGGGGCACGGCTGAGGAACATCTCGCGTTGGGCATTCGCATTTCCAAGACACTGGGTTCGCCGGCGTTCCGAGTGATTCTGGGCTCCCGCCGCGATCGCTCCACCGAAGGCGGCATTGAGGCGCGTATTGAAGACACCGTGAAATTGCTCAAGGCCAACAAGAGCCGCGCCACTGACGAGGGCATCAAGATCGCCATGGAAAATCACGCCGGCGACATGCACTCGCTCGAACTCGTGCGGCTCGTGGAAGAAGCCGGCAAGGATTGGGTGGGCGTCAATATGGATTCCGGCAACGCCGTGTGGACGCTGGAAGATCCGTTCGAGAATCTCAAAAACCTCGCGCCCTATGTGCTGACCACCAGCCTGCGCGACACCATGGCCTGGCCGAGCGAGAATGGCTACACGGCGGCCTGGACTGCCATGGGCGAAGGCTTGGTCGATTGGGAAGAATATTTCGCGCACTTCGCCAAGGTCTGCCCACAAGCCCCGGTATGCATCGAGACCATCTCCGGTTTTAATCGCGAACTGGCGGTGAAGAATGATGATTTCTGGACCGACTGGCCCAAGGGCAAGCCGGCGGGATACGACAAGTTCGAGGCCTTTGCCCAACGCGGCAAGCCGATTGGCACGTTCAAGGCGCCCGACGGTGTGGACCTCAAGTTGGCACAACAGAATTTCCAAAAAGGCGACATTGAACGCAGCATCACCTACTGCCGCAAAATCGGCCTCGGCCGGGATCGTTAGGTGAGTGTCCTCGTCAAAATCTGCGGCATCACCAGCGCGGCGGACGCGGTGGCCTCGGCTGAAGCCGGAGCAGATGCGGTTGGCTTGATGTTTTACGAAGACAGCCCGCGCCATGTGACGCTGGAACAGGCCAAAGTTATTTCCTCGGCGTTGCCGTCGCACGTCATGCGAGTGGGCGTATTTGTCAATGCCGATGAAGCATTCGTGCATCAGGCGTTGACCGAGTGCGTGCTGAATATTCTTCAGTTTCACGGTGATGAAACACCGGAAGATTGCAGCCGATACCCGGTCATGACACTCAAGGCGTTTCGGGTGAAGGACGAAGAAACGCTACAGCAACTGGAGGCTTATCCCACCGCAGGCTATCTGCTGGACGCTTACGTGAAGGATTCGTTGGGCGGCACGGGGGCAACGTTCAATTGGGATCTTGCGGTCCGAGCGCAGGAATTTGGGAAACCCATTTTGCTGGCGGGCGGATTGACACCGGACAATGTGGCGGATGCCGTGCGCAAGGTGCAGCCATTCGGCGTGGATGTCTCCAGTGGGGTCGAGAGTGAGCCGGGCCGCAAGGATCCAGCTCGAATGAAAGCCTTCGTGAAGGCGGCCAAGAACGCGCTGGCTTGAGACGGCCTTCGGCGCGTGCTAGGTTGACCGGCATGAGCAGCGCAGCGAGCGATCAACTTCCCGATGCAGCCGGTCGGTTCGGGCCGTATGGGGGGCGGTATGTGCCCGAGACTCTGGTGCATCCGTTGCGGGAACTGGAGGAGGAATACTTTCGCGCCCAGCAGGATCCTGAGTTTCAACGTGAACTGGATTATTACTTGCGCGAATTCGTGGGTCGCCCGACGCCCCTGTATCATGCCCAGCGCCTGACTGAAGACTTGGGCGGGGCCAAAATATATCTCAAACGTGAAGACCTGCTGCATACCGGCGCGCACAAGATCAACAACGCCATGGGGCAAATACTGTTGGCTAAGCGCATGGGCAAGACGCGTATTATTGCCGAGACCGGAGCCGGACAGCACGGCGTGGCTACCGCTACGGTGGCGGCTATGTTTGGTTTGGAGTGTGTGGTCTATATGGGGGCCCATGATTGTGACCGGCAGCGCCTCAATGTATTTCGGATGCGAATGCTTGGAGCCGAGGTCGTGCCGGTGGAGGCGGGGCAAAAGACGCTGAAGGAAGCGGTCAACGAGGCGATGCGCGATTGGGTGACCCACGTGCGCAGTACGCATTATATTTTGGGTACAGCGTACGGAGCGCATCCTTATCCGGTAATGGTGCGCAATTTTCATCGGGTGATCGGCGATGAAGCTCGGCGACAGATTTTGGAACAAGAGGAGCGCCTACCGGATCTTCTCGTGGCTTGTGTCGGAGGAGGATCAAATGCGATCGGGTTGTTTTATCCATTTATCGGGGATGAATCCGTGGCCATGGTGGGGGTGGAAGCCGGAGGGGAAGGGATTATTCCGGAGAAACATGCCGCCCGATTTCAGGGCGGTTCGCTGGGGGTTTTGCAGGGCACACGGTCTTATCTTCTACAGGATGAGGTGGGTCAGATTCAATTAACCCACAGTGTGTCGGCCGGGTTGGACTATGCGGCGGTGGGACCGGAACACGCCTGGCTCCGCGATCAAGGTCGTGCGGAATACACCTATGCCACCGATGATCAGGCGTTGGAGGCGTTTTTCAAATTGTCCAAGTTGGAGGGCATCATCCCGGCGTTGGAATCCTCACATGCCGTGGCAGAGGTCATCGCGCGCGCACCGCAAATGGATCAGGAACAAATTATCATCTGCAATTTGTCAGGCCGCGGTGACAAGGACGTGCAACAGGTGGCTGAGAAGGTGGAAATGTAACCGTGAATTGCGGGCGTCTCAGGGTGGGGTGTTGAGCCGTGTCAAAAGATAATCAATCGCAATGGGATTTTGGCGAGCTGTTTTCTGAGGAGGAAACACGCGAGGTCCTGACTGTTTCCGGCCTGACAACCCGCGTTAAGCGGGAGTTGGAAAACCGGATCGGGCAGATCTGGGTGGAAGGTGAGATCACCAACTTGCGGCGGCAATCATCCGGGCACATTTATTTTTCCCTGAAGGATGCGCGTTCACAATTGAGTTGTGTGCTCTTTCGTGGCGAGCGGGGCGTGCAGCGTGAGTTGATGGAAGACGGCCAGAAAGTGGTGCTCCAAGGCGACCTCACGGTGTACGAGGCCCGTGGCCAATATCAGTTAATCGTGCGCGCAGTGGAATTGCAGGGGGTCGGCGCCTTGCAGGTGCAATTCGAAAAACTTAAAGCCAAGCTGCAGGCCGAGGGATTGTTTGACCCGGAACGCAAACGGGACTTGCCGAGGATCGCCCAACGGATAGGGGTGGTGACATCGCTGAGCGGCGCGGCACTGAGGGATGTATTGCATGTGATCCGGCGGCGTCAGCCGGGATTGGGCGTCGTTTTGTTTGATAGCCGGGTGCAGGGTCAGGGCGCTGAAGATGAGGTCGCCAGGGGAATTATGCGGCTTAATGATTGGGCGGCGAAGGAGCCGTTGGATGTGATTTTGATCACGCGCGGCGGCGGTAGTCTGGAGGATTTGTGGGCCTTCAATGAGGAGGCATTGGCGCGCGCCATTGCGGCCTCAGCCGTGCCGGTGATGTCGGCGGTAGGGCACGAGATTGATTTTACCATCAGCGATTTTACAGCGGATTACCGCGCGGCTACCCCCAGTGCCGCGGCGGAAATTATCACAGCGGGGGCGGTGACTCTGGGGGACTCCCTGCAATCCACACGCAACCGGATGCAGCGCATTGTGGCGGAGCAATGCAAGCGCCAAACGGAACGGGTGGCAGTGTTAGCCCATCGGCTGGGGCGTTGTCATCCGCGTCGAAGGTTACAGGAGAAAATGCAGCGGGTGGACGATCTCCACGATGATCTCTTGCGGGCGGCGCAAGCTTTGTGGAGCCAGAGTGAACGGCGCTGGCGGACATTGGCAGAGCGCTTGTTGCGGGTGCGACCGGAATTGATCCTGGAACAGCAGCGGATGCACCTGAACCGGTTGGGGGATCGGTTGCAGGAGTTGCCTGGACGACAGCTCAAACTATCCGGCCAACGACTTGAGGCGTTGAGAGATCGGTTGCGGTTGCTGGGACCCGATAATGTCCTGGCGCGAGGATATTCCATTACGCAGGATGCGGATTCCGGACAGGTGTTGAACTCGGTGAAAGCAGTAAAATCCGGCCAAAAACTTCGCACCCGATTGGCGGACGGCGAGATAGAGAGTACGGCGGATTGACCCAATACGCTGGACGCAGGGGGCGGGCGTGACGTAGGTTCTTCCGATGCCAGCGAAGGCAAAAAAAACGGCGGCAGACGACATTTCGTATGAAGATGCCGCCAGCAAGCTGGATTCCATCGTGGAAGCGCTGGAATCGGAGGAATTGCCACTGGAGCAATTGCTGGTTCTGTACGAGGAGGGGGCCAAACTGGTGAAGGTTTGTGAATCTAAACTGCAAGCCGCGGAAAAACGCATCACGCAACTGGAGGAAAACCTTGAAGGCGAACTGGCGACCCGGCCGGTGACGCTCGAAGGGGAAGAAAACTGAGATATGGGGCGATATTTGGAAATGATCAGTGAGCCGGCGCACGTCAAGAAATTGACGGAACCGCAGCTTGAGGAATTGGCGACCGAGGTGAGGGCGGAGCTGATTGGCACCTTGGCCAAGACCGGCGGCCATTTGGGTCCCAACCTTGGCGTGGTCGAGCTGACCATCGCGATGCACAAGGTGTTCTCCACACCCAAGGACAAGTTCGTGTGGGACGTGAGCCACCAATGCTATGTCCACAAACTGTTAACCGGCCGGCAAAAGGGCTTTAAGAAAATTCGCCAAACCGGGGGGCTCAACGGATTTGCGCTGCGCACGGAGAGTGAACACGATTGTTTTGGCGCGGGCCACGCGGGAACGGCCTTGTCGGCGGCACTTGGGATGTGTGCCGCGCGGGATCAACGTCAATCGGATGAGGATGTCGTGTGCGTGTTCGGCGATGCCGCATTGACGAACGGAATTTCATTTGAGGCGCTGAACAATATTTCCCATACCACCAAGAAATTCATCGGCATCCTCAATGATAATGAGTGGAGTATCGACAAGAACGTCGGCGCCATCTCGAAGTACCTGAACAAGATCATCACCAATCCCGGCTACAACCGGTTGCACGATGATTTGGCCAACCTGATCAAGAAACTGCCCAAGGGCGATTTTGCTGTCCGGTTGGGCTCGCGCGCCGAAGGAGCCCTTAAGGCGGAGGTGGCGGGTAGTACTCTGTCCCATGATCCGCCGGTGCTGTCCGATGGCCGCGGCGGCACGGCCAGCAGTGTGTTGTTTGAGGAACTGGGTATCCGCTACATCGGTCCCCTGGACGGCCATAACCTTCCGTTAATGGTCAAATCACTGGAATATGCAAAGAAATGCGATCACCCGGTGGTGTTGCATGTGCTCACCAAAAAGGGCAAAGGCTACAATGCGGCCCTGAAATCGCCTGAGAAATTTCACGGCCTGGGCCCGTACAATGCCGAAACCGGTGAGACCCCTTCGATGAAGCCGGGTAGCGCACCGAACTGGCAGGATGTGTTTGGCGAGCAGATGGTGAAGCTTTGTGAAAGGGATACCAAGCTGGTGGGGATCACGGCAGCCATGCCGAGTGGTACCGGACTGAAATCGTTGAGGGACCAGTTGCCGAACCGATACTTCGATGTGGGCATAGCCGAAGAACACGCGGTGGTATTTGCCGCGGGCATGGCAACCATGGATTACCGGCCGGTGGTGGCCATTTACTCCACTTTCCTACAACGAGCCTATGACAACATCATTCATGATGTGGCGTTGCAGGATTTGCCGGTGATTTTTTGCATGGACCGCGCGGGCTTGTCGGCCAATGACGGGCCGACGCACCATGGCTTGTTCGATATCGCGTACCTTCGTTGCGTGCCCAATATCATCGCGATGGCACCGCGCAATGAGGATGAGTTTGCCGACATGCTCTTCACAGCGTCGCGCCAGAATCATCCGGCCTTTATTCGCTACCCGCGTGGGGCGGCTGAAGGGGTGGCGATCAAGGAAGAACCGGCCATGCTGGAAATCGGCAAGGCCGATGTGGTCAGGAATTTTGAG
>JAYQQG010000112.1:0-11382 GCA_038145765.1 Verrucomicrobiales bacterium | reverse complement strand
CAGTTGCAGTGCCGGTTCCAGTTGCAGTGCCGGTTCCAGTTGCGGTGCCGGTTTGGCGAGGAATCCCTGTCGTAAAACTAATGATATGCCCCGTTGGCAAACGTAGTGCATAACGAATTGGGAGGTGAACTCGTCCGACCGGAATGCCAGCCCCTCCACCATAGGTTGGGTTAGTGTTTGGGGTGGAAATGCCCGTATTCGGATTGGATGGATTGGATCCTGTTCCCGTGTTAACACCGCCGCTTCCGACCAATCCTCCGTTTACGCCGCGTCGCGGTGAACTCGGTGCAGTCGGACGCCCGGAACTACCGCGAATTCCCCGCACACTTCGTCGGGGAGCGATTTGGACATATTCATTTTCAAACGCCAACGGCGCATCGGGATCGGTGAGAATCAATCCCGGTTCCCATACGTTACTCGGAATCATTTGTTTTTCCAGACGGGATTTGATGGGAACACGCGTCACGTAATGGGGCAACATCTGAACCTTTTCGCCATTGATCACGACGTATTGTTTTGGCGCATTCGGTTTGCCGTGATGCACCGACTCCGTTGTTTTATCCAAACTCAATCGATATTTGCCGCCACGTTCGTAAGCGAGGCTGTAGGAGCGTCCATCTTGTAATCGAATTGCCCCGAAGATGGCGTCTTCAACAATGGATAAGTTAACACGGCTTTCAGGTTCTCCATCCACCCGCCCGTAAAGCATCGCACCCGTCTCGCCGTTCTGGACATGACGCTGCACAACCACCGGCAAAACTTCACCGTCGAACAAAGCGATTTGGATCGATTTGCCTTTTCCGGAAACTAGTCCATCCAAGGTCTCACGCTTGATCTGAATATACTGGGCGTGGTGCTCTGATTCCTTAGGGTTCGGCAATTCAGTGGTCGTTTCTGATGGAGTAATTAATTGAACAGGCTCAGCTAAATCCTCTCCAACAGTGAGCACATCGCTCCATAGCAACAAAGCAGCTAGAACCATCACAGCTCCTGCCGCTAGTACTTTGCTGCTTTTTGTGAAGCGATCCATTTTTGATCCGAATTAAAGCCACCTCGAGTTGAGATACAGCACGGTTATTCCGTGGCGCCGCCACCCTCTCCCTCGCCTCCAGTCGGCGGAGCCTCAGGACCGCCACTCCCGCCAATCAACACCGGAGGCTCAACAACAGGTGGTTCAATCTGAATGCCCGGGCCACCGTTTTCACCTCCGCCTTCATTCGGATTACCTGGTGGAGTTCCACCACCTTCACCGGGCGTTCCACCACCTTCACCACCGCCGCCGGTTCCTGGTGCTGGCATTCCTATTCCTATTCCTGGATTGGTGGGAAAAGTTGGGGGAACTGGGCCTGGACCGCCACCTATACCTACTTGGCCACCGCCTCCATTGTTACCGCCTCCATTGTTACCGCCTTCATTGTTACCGCCTTCATTGTTACCGCCGCCAGGATTTGGACGAGGGGGAGGAGCCGGGGGCGGAACGACTGGCGGGGTGTTTGTGGATGTTGTGCCACCACCTGGAAAATGTGGACGAACAGGCGTTGGTGACGGCGTTGGACGGTGATAGAGCGTGGTTTGTGTCTGGCGCCGATGCATCAGACCGGTCTCACCGGCCAGTTCGTTTTGCTTGCGCCGATGTTCTTCGATTCGCCGGCGATTACTTTCGCTGTTGCGCTCAACAAATGATTGACGCTCCCACGGCTTGCGTTCACCAGTTTCAACACCGTGCGAACCTCGATTAAGTTCAGTACTTTCGCGAACAACTCGCAGCGGAGCACGCAACGCCAAACGGCGCTCGACGGTACTGGTGAGTTGATCGATGGTTTTCTCTGTCACGCCGGTTGAGGTCTGAGGGCGGTGCGAGTTCGCTTCCCTAGCCACTTCCCGAACGACTTCACGGATCAACATTCGCAATTGCGGCATACTGATTTGAAAATTCCGCGCGCCACCCTGACTGCCATGAGTGGCTCGACCGCCAAATTGCGCCTGTGTTTGCGGGGCTGCCGCGATGAGCAGCGCCGTCATCAAAATCATATATTTCATTTAGTGGTTCCCTGAAAACGTCTTAGCGGCTCATTCTTGCTGTTTTTGAGGCGATGGCAACGTTTTTGTATGTCTTTTTTCCCTCTATGGATGGACTGTCACAGCAAAACTTATGCCATTATAAAAGACGCATTGCAGGCACCATGGGTTGCAAAATAATACACCTCTTATATGGACGAACTGTTTGATAGGCTTGTTGTTTTAATATTATTCCGTTAAAATCCCCAAATCCAGTGCTAGAACGGCGTTTTTCGCGCCTTTTTTTATGGTTTATATCTGTTTTAAATGATTCAAAGTAAAAAAGAGGATTTGACCGTATGGCTCAATTTGGGGGTGGATTTTAATCCGGGCTCGCCGAAATACGATGAACTAGCCACGGTGATTGGGGCCAAATTGGCCCATCTTGCTCCTGCGGACTTGGCTCCGGTGGATCGGCGTATTCAGGAGTTCATGGATGAAGTGTTTGGGGAATCTGGCCCGAAGCTGGTGAGGGAGACCTTTACTCTGGATCAACATGGCTTGGCCCGCACGATTGCGCTCCCGCATCATGGTGATATCTACAGTAACGCGATCATTAACAGCTACCGAGTGACGCAAGGTATTTTACACAACCCTTCCAAGGATAAGCGCACGACTAAAGGGGTGTTTCATGTGGTCGATTATGGTTTGCCGATTCCCGATGATAAAAAGAGTGTGCCGGTAAATGCCGCGCGGGAGATTTTCAAGGCAGCCTTTCAATCGCCTGATTGGCTGACCGAAATGCCGTTTACGGTGGGTTCGGATCAACCGGTCAATACGTGGCTCAGCCTGATGTTGCGGCCGGTGGTTTGCCCGGAAGTGCCCGGGTTTGTAGAACAGAAATCGTTGGAAGTGCGATTCTTCGCGCCAGCTTCGATGGCGGCGAATTTGGATTTTGTGGAGAGCGTCTTTGGCAACGGCGGCGATCCGGCAGATCCGGCCAACGATGCAGGGCTCGATGTACGGCATTGGACTGGCCATACCGGCGGCATTTTTCTGGCGCCTCATTTGATTGAGTTGAAGAAAAAGGACTTGGGCCTGCCGCATCTCAACGAAGCAACCGAGCGCCAGGTACGCGATGGCATGTGTTGGGAGGATCCGGATGAGCTCTATAATGACGGAGGCGCTTTCAAGCTCACCTGCCGCGATGAACGGGGCCGGGTGATTACCGTGATTGCCGACAACTATTTTGGTTACTGCAAGAAAGAGGTGAAAACTCAAATCGGTCTGTCAGCCAATCTCTTTGGCCTCGCCGAGGAGGAACACGCCGGCGGCGCGCAGGTCCACGCGAGCTACAACCTCAGCCGCACATTTCATCCGCAGCGTATTTTGCCGGATCAAAATTCCTCATTTGCTGAGAATCTCGATCGGTATGGCGATACGTTCATGCAGCTTGAACAAGGCGGCTACGCGAGTGACCGGAATTATCCGGATATTTTTTACGTCCCTGAAAGTGCCACCTTCAAGTTGCAGCGCCAGGAAATTACCTGGACCAATCCGGATGGCACCGCGGGCGAGATACCGATTCGGCCGGGCGAAATCTATCTGCTCCCAAGCGGGTACAAGGTGGAGATGCGAAAAAGTAAACACGATGGGAAATGGCGACTGATCGGCACTATTGGCGAAGGCTTTCTCTGCCATAAACCTTGCACCGTTTCAGGCGGCGGCAAATCCGAGATTTCCAAGTCTCTGCATGATATGATCCTTAGTGGTCCTGTGTTCGTGCAGGATTTACAACAAGACCTCGCACAAGCGCGGACCATCATCAGCCGTTCGTTCAGTGATCGTTTTCGACATCCGGAAAAACATGAACACCGCGGCCGCACCATTCTTTCCCCGCTTCGCTCAATCGGCTCAGTCATCAAGCTGCTCACCCCGTCGGACACCATGTACACCGACGAATACAACGACTGGCTCCGGTCCATCCCATCGCGTGTGAAGGAACTCGTGTTTATTATCAAGCGCGAGTACCGCGAGGATTGGGGCGATGACTGGGAACGCCGTTTCAGCGTGGATACCGTGGACGGCAAGCCCGGTAATGAACTGCGTCTTAACGGCCTGAAGCTGAAGACCAACTTCCTGCGCGTCGGTTTCGATGCCGCAGAACGCTGGCGCCTTTACCGGTTGCGGGAAGATTTCGAGCCGGCTATGAAGATTATTGCCGAAGACGACATCTCCGCCTCGACTGTCGCGCCCGTGCGCCACACGCCCAAGCTCGGTCCGGGTGATTGGGATGAATCTGCCAAGTTCGTACACAACTGCGAATACCGTTTATTCCAACGGCCCGACGACGCCGTTATTCGCGGCTACGACACCGTCACCGAACGCGACTTTACCACGCCCGGAAATTTCTTTAGCAATTACGCGCCGATCCCGGTGGAAAAAATCCGAGAGCAAATCGATCAAACACTCGAATTCGAAACCTACACCGACACCCTGCAGAAACTGCTCACTGAAGCTGCCGAGGCCAAGGAGGGATACGTCTGTTCCTCTGCCAACCCGCGGCTCATTGATGGCAAACCCACCGCCAACCCGCGCTACCTGCAAATTCGCCCCGATCTGCAACAGCAACGCAAAGTGTACGTCGCCCAAACCGGCACCCGTCTGAGACGCGAACTCCCCGCTCAAGCCGCCGTGCTGTACCCGGTACGCGGCATCCTACCCGGCCGCCGGAATAATGGCCCCGACCGAGAGCATGGCATTCCGCCGCTCTGTTGTTTCGCCCCGATTCATTATGTGGAACTGCCCGAGCTGTTCATGGATTTCATCGCCAGTCTCACCGGAAAATCCCCCAGCACCACCGGGGCCGGCTCCGAGGGAGCGATGACCAAGGCGCCTTTTAATGCCCTTTTACCCATCCACGATCTTAACACCGCGTTGGTTTCCTACGCCACCACGGGCCAAGGGGCATTCGTTACCTCCGCCGGCTGCGTTGGGCCTCACTACAAAGTGGACCACGATATCTCCCTGCTCATCCCCGAGATCTGGAGCCGATTCCGTCTGGGTGAAAGCTCCCCCGAACGCATGATTGGCCAGGGTTACTTGGAGCGTTTGGAAGATTTCCAGCACGATGGACAAACCATTACCGCCGGGCGGCTGGGCTACCGCATTACTCAGCGGTTTGCCCATGAATATTTCGGCCGTATCTTTCACGATCCCGACTCGGTGTTCCCCGAAGAAATGCTCCGGCCGGAATTGCAGGATGCCGACCTATACGCCGAGAGCATCACCACCATCACCGATACCCAACGACGCATTGCCAAGGCCTACTTCCGCGATGGGGCGATCTCCCTTGCCTGCCCGCCGCTCCGTGCGTTGCTGGAAATCATGGCGCAAGACACCGTCGATGACACCCGGCTGCGCGATCCCGAATTCCGCAACCTCTTTGAGCCGGCCAATATTCTGGCCAGCGACTGGTATCTGGAACGCATCGATTCACTCATCACCAGCCAACAAACCTTCTGGCAAAACCGCATCGATTATCTCGAAACCTACAATGGCCCCGGCCAATCCAAGGAACCCCTCGCCCACGCCCGCGAACAACTCGCCCGTTTTCAGGCTGACAATGCCCGCGAGTTCTTCCAAGGCACCTTGGGGCGCGAACGGAATTATTACACCCATTAGATCACAATGCCATGTGCCGACTTGGATCCCAATAGGGATGATTAAAAACTAAGCCTCCAACGCGGCTGGCAAATGCTCGATTAACCGCCTTCGTTCGAAAGAAACTCGCGCAACTGCGAAAATAGTCCACAATTCCCCCGTGAGGCGCATCGCCTTTAGATTGATACTGTTTACTGGGGCCATTCACGCGGCAGATTCTCCCGTCTCTTTTGACCGCCAGGTCCGCCCCATTCTCACGGCCAATTGCTACCATTGCCACGGGCCGGACGGCGAATCGCGCAAGGGGGATTTGCGGCTGGATGTGGAGGCGGAGGCGCGGCCGGCACTGAAGGAGGTGCTGGCGCGGATCACGCATGCTGAGGCTGATGAGCGCATGCCGCCAGTCAAGAGCGGCAAGAAACTTTCCGCTGGTGAGATCGCCACCTTGCGCAGTTGGATTGAGCAGGGTGCCAAATGGGAGGAACATTGGTCGGTGACCCCGCTGCGCCGGCCGGCCACACCGAAGCTGCCTTCGCCACAGGCGGACTGGGCGCGGAACCCGATCGACCTGTTCATCCGTGCGAAGCATTCGGAGTTTGGCGTGGCCCCATCGGCCGAGGCGGACAACCGCACACTCATCCGGCGCATGACCTTTGACCTCACCGGCCTGCCGCCCACGCCGGCGGAGATTGCGGCATTCGACAAGGCGGCTGAAGCCGATCGCGACAAAGCGATCGTGGCCTTGGCCGACCGCCTGCTCGCCAGCCCGCGCTATGGCGAGCGCTGGGGCCGGCACTGGCTTGATGTGGTGAAGTACGCCGACACTTGCGGCTACGATAAGGACAAGCTCCGCCCCAACGCCTGGCCGTACCGCGACTACGTCATCCGCTCGTTCAATGAGAACAAACCGTACGCGCGATTTGTGCAGGAACAGATTGCCGGCGACGCTCTTTTTCCCAACACGGCGGACGGCATTCTGGGGCTCGGCTTCATCGCGGCTGGCCCGTGGGATTTCATCGGGCACGTGGAGGTTTCGGAAAGCAAAATTGACGGCCGCGTGGCGCGCCACATTGATCGCGATGAGATGGTCAGCAACACGCTCAACACGTTCACCAGCGCCACCATCCAATGCGCCCGTTGCCACGATCACAAGTTTGATCCCTACACGCAGCAACATTATTACAGCCTGCAATCCGTGTTTGCTGCCGTGGATCGCGCCAACCGCCCGTACAATGCCTCGCCCCAGTTAAACAAAAAGAAAGCCGGCCTCACCGCGCGCCTGGCCGAGCTCACCAAGCTCCTCGCCGCGCTCGATGCTGAAATGAAAAAGGCCGGCGGCCCGGAACTGGCCGCGCTCGATAAACAGATCGCCACGCTCGCGCCCAAGGCCAAGCTGCAGCGCAAACACCCGGCGTTTGGCTATCACAGCCTCATTGTGAAAAACCCGCGCACCGCCAAATGGGTGCAGGTGGATCTCGGCACGGCCAGTGAGTTAAGCCGCATCGTGCTGCGGGCGTGCCACGATGAATACGCCGGCATCGGCGGTGGCTTCGGTTTCCCCGTGCGGTTCAAGGTGGAAGGCGCGTTGACGGCGGATTTCAAACAACCCGTCATGCTCATTGACCAAACGCAGGCGGATTTCCCGAACCCGAACATTGCCCCCGTTGGCTTCGACGTGAAGGCGAAGGTGCGTTTCATCCGCGTCACCGCTACCGTGCTGGCCGAACGTAAAGGCGATTACCTCCTCGCCCTCGCCGAATTGGAGGCGCTCAATGCTGCCGGCAAAAACCTCGCCCAAGGTGCCAAGGTCACGTCGCTCGATTCCATTCAGGCCCCCGTGCGCTGGGCGCGCGCCAACCTCACCGACGGGCATTACCCCATCGGCGCTGATGCCGCCGCCATCGCCGCGCTGCAAACCGCCCAGCGCCAACGCACCGCGCTGCTGGCCAAGGTGCAAACACCTGAACGCCAAACCCGGCGTGCGCAGTTGCAAAAACAACGCACCGAGACGGAGGTTGCCTTGAAAAACATCCCCGCCGGGCAGATGGTTTATGCCGCCGCCACGCAATTCAAAACGCAGGGCAACTTCAAGCCCACCGGCGGCAAGCCGCGCGAGATCAAGGTGCTGCATCGCGGCAACATCCTCGACCCGCGCGACGCCGTGCGCCCCGGTACGCTGCCGATTTTTGCCAAGGAGAATTTTGAATTCGACCTCCCCGCCGATCATCCCGAGACCGCCCGCCGCGCCGCGCTTGCCCAGTGGATTACCCGCGCCGACAACCCCCTTACCTGGCGCAGCGTCGTCAACCGCATCTGGCTTTGGCACTTCGGCCAGGGCATCGTCGAGACCCCGAACGACTTCGGCCGCATGGGCCAACCGCCCAGCCATCCCGAGCTGCTCGATTGGCTTGCGGTTGAGTTCCGCGATTCCGGTGGCCGCTTCAAGCACCTGCACAAGCTCATCGTCACCAGCAGCACCTATCGGCAGGCGTCCTTGAGTGATGCCGATTTTGAAAAGATCGACGCCAACAACCGCACCCTCTGGCGCATGAACCGTCGTCGCCTTGAAGCGGAGGAATTGCGCGACACCATCCTCGCCACCAGCGGCGCCCTCAACGAAACCCCCGGAGGGCCCGGCTATTATCTTTTTGTCCTTGAGAAAACCACCCACTCACCTCACTACGAATATTATAAATTTGATCCCGCTGATCCCAAGAGTCACCGCCGCTCCGTGTACCGCTTCATTGTGCGCTCCCAGCCCGACCCCTTCATGACCACGCTCGACTGCGCCGACTCCAGCCAAAGCACCCCCAAGCGCGACGAAACCCTCACCGCCCTCCAAGCCCTCAGCCTGCTCAACAATAAATTCACCCTCCACATGGCCGACCAATTCGCCGGGCGCATTAAAAAGGAATCGAAGACTTTAAAAGGCCAAATCGGCCGCGCCCATCAACTCACCACCGGCCGCCCACCCACCGCCAAGGAAATGGCCGCCCTCCACACCTACGCCCAAACCCACGGCCTCCCCAACCTCTGCCGCGTGTTGTTCAATTTGAGCGAGTTTACGTATGTCGATTGAACGACCACATTCACGACGCAGCTTCCTCTGGCAATCGGGCGGTGGGCTGGGCGGGCTGGCGTTGACGGCGATGTTGGGGCGGGAGCCGTTGCTGGCTAAGGGCGTGCTGAGCGGCACCTTGCATCATCCGCCGAAAGCGAAGCGGGTGATTCAGTTGTTCATGGGCGGGGCGGCGAGTCATTTGGATACATTCGATTTCAAACCGGCGCTCATTCGGCATCATGGCAAGAAGAGCGATTTCGGGGAGCACGTGGAGGCGTTTCAAAACGGGCTCGGGCCGTGGATGCAATCGCCCTTTGCCTTCGCGCGCCATGGGCAGAGCGGCAAACATCTTTCGGAGGTGGTCGCGCCGTTGGGTGAGGTGGTAGATGACCTGGCCTTCGTGCACAATCTCATTGGCAAAACCGGAGTGCACAGTCAGGCCACCTACCTGCAGGCCACCGGGTTTCAGCGTCCGGGCTTTCCCGGCATGGGCTCGTGGGTGAGCTACGCGCTCGGCAGTGAAAATGATAACCTGCCCACTTTCGTCGTATTGCCCGATCATCGCGGATACGCCTCCAACGGCCCCAAGAATTGGGCCAGCGCATTTTTGCCCACCAACTCGCAGGGCACGACGATTTTTCCGCAGCGCGACAATCCGATTCCCGATCTGCACCCGAAGGCCGGCTTCGTCACCAAGGACAGCCATCGCGCGGGCATTGATCTGATCAATCAACTCAACGCCGGCTACGCCGAGACGCGCCCGGGCGATGACCGGCTCGAGGCGCGCATCCAAACCTACGAACTGGCCGCGCGCCTACAGCTCTCCGCCACCGAGGCGCTGGATATCGCCAAGGAACCGGACCACGTCCTCAAGCTTTACGGCCTGTCGCGCGATCCCAAGAATTACCCCAAGACCATCAACGCGCCGGAGGAGACCGAGTATTTCGGCCGCAAATGCCTGATCGCCCGCCGGCTCATCGAGCGCGGCGTGCGCTTTGTGCAGATTTGGTCCGGCAACGACAACAGCTTCCCCCGCCGCAACTGGGACAGCCACGAGGACATCGAGCGCGATCACGGCCCGCTGTCGCTCGGCATGGCCCACGGCGCCGCCGGGCTCATCCGCGATCTCAAGCAACGCGGCTTGCTCGATGACACGATCATTCACTGGACCACCGAGTTTGGCCGCATGCCCAGCACGCAGGGAAGCAAGGGGCGCGATCACAACCCGTACGTGTTCACCAACTGGCTCTGCGGCGGCGGCATCCGCGGCGGCGTCACTGCCGGCGAGAGCGATGAATGGGGCTACAAACCGCTCGACCGCGCCAACCCCACGCAGGTCTACGACATCCATGCCACCATGCTCCACCTGCTAGGCATCGACCACAAACAACTCACCGTCCGCCACAACGGCATCGACCGTCGCCTCACCGACGTGCACGGGCATGTGATTCGCAAGCTGTTGACATAACCAACTTAGTAGACTAAGTTGATGGCATGACGCAGGTAACTATTCACGAGGCGAAAACGCATCTTTCGCGGTTGATAGAACAGGTATTGCAGGGCGAGGAAGTGGTTATTGCCAAACGCAACCAGCCCCTCGTGCGTTTGGTGCAGGAAAAGCCGCCCGCCCGCGGCGCCGGGCTCGGAGCACTGCCGGGATTGGTGGTTCGGGAATCCGCAGATTGCTGGGAACCTGAAGATTGGCCCGAGGCTCCTAGTGACCCGCTGAAATGAAGCTGTTGCTGGACACACACGCGGCGCTGTGGATGGCGACCACCCCGGACCGACTCAGCCAGCGAGCTTTGCGCGAATTCAAAACTGCAGATGAGATTTTCCTGAGCATCGCCTCGCTGTGGGAACTGGCCAACAAGATTGCAGTGGGCAAACTCACGCTCGCTCCGGGCTGGGCGCGAAGTTTGCCCGGAGCCTTGGCGCGGGACGGGGTGCAAATGCTGCCGGTGCATCCGGATGACTGCGATGCGCTGGCCGGGTTGCCGTTGAAGAAAAATCGCGACCCGTTTGATCGCATGTTGCTGGCGCAAGCACAACGCCGGGAACTGGCGCTGCTGTCGATCGACAAGGACATGAAAGGGCACGGGGTAAAGGTTCTGTGGTAGCCGCTGGACTGCGCCCCTCCCCGCTGGTAGTTTCCCGCCATGGCCATTGACCTCGCCGCGCAACACGGCCCCATCACCGATTTGTTTCCCCAACCCGCCTCGCCCGAGGAATGGGCGGCGCATCAATTGAGCCCGGAACAGATTTCACATTTTGCGGAGCACGGCTATGTGGCGGGGATCCGGTTGCTCGATGATGCGCAGATCGAGGCGTTGTGCGGGGAGCTGGCGGAGATGACCGATCCGGAGCATGACGGCCACGAGCTGTTTTACGAATATCACAGCAACGAATCGAACCATCCCGACACCGTACTCTTCCACGCCCTCGGTGCCTGGCGTGTGCGACGGGCGTTTCACGACATCCTGTGGAACCCGCGCTTCCTCGTGCCGGCGTGGCAATTGCTGGGACAATCGTTCCGGCTCTTTCACGATCAACTCTTCAGCAAACCCGCGAAGTACGGCGGCGTGGTCGCGTGGCATCAGGATTTCTCCTACTGGACATGGACGCAGCCAATGGCCCACCTCACCTGCTGGATCGGTCTCGAC
>JAYQQG010000111.1:6132-11436 GCA_038145765.1 Verrucomicrobiales bacterium | reverse complement strand
GGGGCCTTGTTTAT
The DNA here is from genome assembly GCA_038145765.1 of Verrucomicrobiales bacterium. Lineage (GTDB taxonomy): Bacteria > Verrucomicrobiota > Verrucomicrobiia > Limisphaerales > UBA1100 > UBA1100. The sequence goes on along the minus strand of JAYQQG010000111.1, from coordinate 11,422 downwards.
AACGTTCAGGAAACCCCCCTGTTTCGATGTTCACCATCAAGTGTCCGGGCTGGCTTTCGAGTTTGCCGTGGCGCTGGGCGTCGATTCCCTTGGGCCAATGGGCGATGAGCGGCGAGCTGATGCCGCCTTCGTGCACCCAGTGCTTGTATTCTCGGAAAGGCGTGTTGCTGGCATTGGCCCAGGCGAGGCCGTAGCCGTGATAGGTGTCGGCGCCGCCGGTCATCACTTCGGTGCCTTGCTTGACCACTCGGCCATCGCGCGTGCGGCGCGGGATCATGTCAAACTGCAGGTCGCCCTTACCCATCGGTTTGAGCTGCTCCGGATCCTTGTCGCGATACTGGATTCCGTTGCGGCGGCCCATGCCCTCGGCGCAGCCGCCGTTGTCGGCAAGGAACAGGATCAACGTGTTGTCGTACTGGCCGGTGGCCTTTAGGGCATCAACCATGCGGCCCATGCCGGCATCCATGTTCGTCACCATGGCGGCGTAGGTTTCCATGAGGCGCAGTTCCCATTCCTTGTTTTGGGCGTCGGCCCATGAGGTGGCCTTGCCATCGCGCGGGGAGTTTTTCCATTTCGGATCGATCAACCCCATCTTCAACTGGCGCGCGTAACGCGCCTTGCGCATGGCATCCCAACCTTTGTCGTAAAAACCCTTGTAGGCGGCGATCTCCTTTTCGGTGGCGTGCATCGGCCAATGCGGCGCGGTGTAGGCCACGTAAATGAAAAAGGGCTCGTGGCCCTTGTGTTCCTTGATGTACCGCACGGTATGGTCGCTGATGGCGTCGGTGTAATAATATTCGTCGGTCTCGTAGCCCTTGTCGGTGAGGGGCGACACTTGGGTGTTTTCGCGCGTGAGCGAATTGGGATCAAAGAAACTGCCCGCGCCGTGGATGGTGCCGTAAAAGCGATCGAAGCCCCTCTGACGCGGCCAATTATACTTCGGCCCTTCCGGTTTCACGTGCGGGGTCACATGCCATTTGCCGGACATGTAGGTGGCGTATCCGGCAGTCTTCAACACCTCGGCGATGGTGCGGACGTTTTTCCCGAGGTCGCCCTGGTACCCCGGAAGGCGCTGGTTGCTCATCATCCCGCCGATGCCCGCCTGGTGCGCGTACACGCCGGTGAGCAGTGTGGCCCGCGTCGGACAACAGCGGCCGGTGTTGTAAAACTGTGTAAAACGCACGCCCTTGTCCGCCAACGCATCCAGCCGCGGCGTACGGATCTCGCCGCCGTAACAGCCGATATCACTCCAACCCATGTCGTCGGCCATGGCGATGATGATATTGGGGCGGGGCGCCTTGGCCGCTTGCGCCCAGTTCATGGCCAAACAAAGGCCGGCGAGGAGATGAAAAATCCGGTTCACCTCGGCACTCTGCCAAAGGCGCAGCCGTGTTTCAAGCTGCATTGGTCTGGCCAAATGCCCCGCCGTGGCGTAAGGTTTCCCCGAACCATGAAGGTGCGCATTGAATATTGCGCGGCTTGAAACTATGAGCCGCAGGCCGTCAGTTTGGCGGATCGGTTACTAAAGCTGAAGCAACGCATCTCGTCCCTGGAACTGGTGCCCGGTTCCGGCGGGGTGTTTGAAGTCACAGCGAATGACAAGCTCGTGCATTCCAAGCGGGCCACGGGGGAATTCCCCGAGCCCGATGCCGTCCTGCAGGCCCTCCGGAGCCTGTAGCGCGCCGCCTGTTGTCTTCTCCGCCGCGCGCACGCGGCAAACCAATCGGAGAGTTGAGGGTGCCTGGTGGCCCCCGCGGTCTTCAAAACCGTTGTCGGTCCGTGACCGGGCCGAGGTAGGTTCGATTCCTACCCTCTCCGCCAATTTCAATAATCGTATTCGCACCTCGTACCCCCTACTCGTAAACGATTGGTTTTCCGATTACGAAGTACGAGTAGGAGGTAGGAGTACGATTGATGCACGCCATGACTAATCCCATTCGCCTCACGCAATACAGCCATGGTGCCGGTTGTGGCTGCAAAATCTCGCCGGCCGTACTGGAGGAAATCCTCAGTGCCGCCGGCAAAACCGCCCCGCATGCGCAGCTGTTGGTCGGCAACGATTCGAAAGACGACGCCGCCGTGTACGACCTCGGCAACGGCCAAGCCGTCATCAGCACCACGGATTTCTTCATGCCGATCGTGGATGACCCGTTCGACTTCGGGCAAATCGCCTCCGTCAATGCCATCAGCGATATTTATGCCATGGGCGGCACCCCGTTGATGGCCATCGCCATTCTCGGCTGGCCATTGGAGAAACTTCCGCCTGCCGTGGCCAGCCAAGTCATCGCCGGCAGCCGCGCCGCCTGCGAACGCGCCAACATCCCCCTCGCCGGCGGCCACAGCATCGACGCCCCGGAGCCTATTTTTGGATTAGCTGTCACCGGCCAAGTCGCCGTCGAGCATCTCAAACGCAATGACGCCGCGGAAGCCGGCTGCGACCTGTTCCTCACCAAACCCCTCGGCGTCGGCCTGGTCACCACCGCCCAAAAACGCAGTCTCGCCAAGGAAGCCGATGTCCAACGCGCCATCGCCCAAATGACCGCGCTCAATCAAATCGGCAGCACCCTCAGCGCGTTGCCCGGCGTGAAGGCGATGACCGATGTCACCGGTTTCGGTCTGCTCGGCCACCTCGCCGAGCTGTGCGAAGGCAGCGGCGTCAGCGCCACCATCGACAGCACGGCCGTGCCGCGTCTGCCCAACACCGACCATTACATCGCCGAGGATTGCACGCCCGGCGGCACCGATCGCAATTTCGACAGCTACGGCCATCACCTCGGCCCCCTCACCGACGCCCAACGCGCCCTGCTCTGCGATCCCCAAACCAGCGGCGGCCTTCTGGTGGCCGTGGCGCCCGATGGCCACGAAGCCTTCCACGAAGCCACCGGAGATTTGAACCTGAAATCGTTCGGCCAACTCACCGAACGCACCGAGCCCCTCATCACCGTGAACTGATGCCCCCAGCAAAAAACAGGAAAAACAAAACACTGCGCGCAATCCCCGGCGTCGACACGCTGCTGGAGGCGGTTGCGGATTGTCCCCTGCCCCGCCCGCTGATCGTCGCCGCCATCCGCGCCGAGCTGGCCGCCCTGCGCAAAGCCAGCGAAGTGCCCGACGCCGACGCCATCACCGCATCCATTCGGCAACGGCTCGCCGATCTCGCCCTGTCGCGCCTGCAACCGGTCATCAACGGCACCGGCGTCGTGATCCACACGAACCTTGGCCGCGCCCCCATCGCCGCGCCCACCAATGCCGGCTACACCAATCTCGAGATCGATCTCGTCACCGGCCGCCGCGGCAAACGCGCCATTTACCTCGAGCAATGCCTCGCCGAACTCTGCGGCTCCGAGGCCGCCACGGTCGTCAACAATTGCGCCGCCGCGCTCGTGCTTATCCTGCGCCAGTTTACTGCCACCAAAAAGGAAGTCGTGATTTCGCGAGGCGAACTGGTTCAGATCGGCGGCGGCTTTCGCATCCCCGAAGTGCTCGAGACCAGCGACGCCGTCCTGCTCGAGATTGGCACCACCAACCGCACCAGCCTTGACGATTACGCCAAGGCCATTCGTGCCGAGACCGGTTTGTTGCTCAAGGTGCATCGCAGTAATTTTTTCATGGACGGCTTCGTCGCCGCGCCCGACCGCCGCGAACTGGCCGCCCTCGCGCGCAAAAAACGCGTCCCCTTTGTTGAGGATCTCGGCAGCGGCGTGCTGGAGCCCACCGAGGACTGGGCCGACGGCCATCACGAAACCACCCCGCGCGAAGTCCTCAAGGCCGGTGCCGATCTCGTCTGTTTCAGCGGCGACAAACTGCTCGGCGGCCCGCAAGCCGGCATCATCGCTGGCAAAGCCAAACACATTGCCGCGTTGAAAAAACATCCCTTCTTCCGCGCCTTGCGCTGCGACAAGCTCATCCTTTCCGCCATGCAAACTGCGGCTGAAACCTACCTGCACGGCGAAGGCGACACGCTCCCGCTCAATCAAGCCCTGCAAGTCGAGCCCGCCGCTTTGAAGCGCCGCGCCAACAGACTCGCCAAGGCATTGGCCGATCAACCCGTTGCTGTTTCGGTGAGTGAAGGCAAATCCCAAGTGGGTGGGGGCGCGTTGCCACAGTCCAACTTGCCCAGCATCACACTGGATCTCGTGCCCGAACACCTTGCGCTCAAAGCCTTTGCCGAGCGCTTGCGCCGAGCGGACACACCCGTGACCGGCGTCATCGGCGGCCAACGCTTCCGGCTCGATCTCCGCACCATTTTCCCCGGGCAGGAACAAGCCCTGCTCCAATCAATCAAAGAATCCTTAACATGAAATCAATCCTGATCATCCTTGCGGCCCTATTGACCACGGGCGGCTTTGCAGCCGAGAAAAAAATCGTGCGCGGCACCGACCGCTTCGAACTGGTGTACCAACTCACCCTGCCCGAGCTGACTCAGGTCGGCACCCTGTGGCTGCCACTGGCCCGAACGGATGCGCACCAAAAATTTGAAGTACTCGCCATCCACTCGCCCATCGGCTGGCACAAGACCCGCGATGCGGCCGGGCAAAACGAAGTGCTCGTTATCGAGCCCACACCGGCGGACAGCGGCCAACGCATTACCGTTCGTTATCAGGTCACTCGCCGCGAAAAAGCCGCCCATGCCGAGACCGGCGATCCCAAGACGCACCTGAAGGCCGAGCGACTCGTGCCATTGAATGCCCGGTTCACGAAGATTGCCACCGCCGCCAGCGTCAAGGCCAAGGACGATTTTGCCCGCGGCCGCGCCCTCTACCGCCACGTGCTCGATCACATGCGCTACAGCAAGGCCGGCCAGGGCTGGGGCCGCGGCGATGCCCTGTATGCCTGCGATGCGCGCACCGGCAACTGCACCGATTTCCACGCGTACTTCATCGCCCTGTGCCGCGCCATCAACATCCCCGCGCGATTCGCCATCGGCTTCACCATTCCGGCTGACAAAGACGCCGGCGCCATCGGCGGCTACCATTGCTGGGCGGAGTTTCACGCCAACGGCAAGTGGGTGCCGGTCGATATCAGCGAAGCCGACAAGCATCCCGAGCTGGCCGACTACTACTTCGGCCATCACCCCGCCAACCGCCTCGAGCTAAGCCGTGGCCGCGACATCACCGTCCAGCCCGCGCCCAAGGCCGGCCCGTTCAACTACTTCTTCGGCCCGCACCTCGAGGTGAACGGCAAGTCAGTTCCGGTGAAAGCGACCTTCGAGTTCAAGCGATTGCCAAAAAAATGAAAAACTGCTTGCCCATCGTGGGGGCCGGGCCCCCCCCGCGCGAATATTATTACC
>JAYQQG010000111.1:0-6122 GCA_038145765.1 Verrucomicrobiales bacterium | reverse complement strand
CGTGCTGCCGGCGCCTCGCCGGCAGAAATTTGATTCCCGAAAACCGCAGGCCTGCCGGCGAGACACCGGCAGCACATTGGCATGACCCCCCGCCACGCCATCCTTGCAACGGCTGGTCATATCGACCACGGCAAGAGCGCACTGGTCAAGGCTTTGACCGGCAATGATCCCGATCGGCTGCCGGAGGAAAAACAGCGCGGCATCACCATCGACCTTGGCTTCGCGCATCTGGAATTGCCCGGCCACAGCCTCGGCATTGTCGATGTGCCGGGCCATCAGGATTTCGTCAAAAACATGGTTGCCGGCGTGGGCGCGGTGGATCTCGCGCTGCTCGTCGTGGCCGCCGATGACGGCTGGATGCCGCAGACCGAAGAACACCTTCAAATCCTCACCTACCTTGGCGCCACCCGCGGTGTCATTGCGCTTACCAAGTCCGACCTCGTGGACGACACGGCCGAACGCGAATCCGAGATTCGCGCCCAACTGGAGAATAGTCCGCTGGCCGAGGCCCCGATCATTCCCGTGTCCGCCCATACCGGCAGTGGTCTGGAGGAATTGAAGAAGGCCCTCACCGCGCTGGCCGACAACATGCCGCCGCACATCGATGACGGCCAGCCGCGCCTTGCGGTGGACCGTGTGTTTTCGCTGCAAGGCATCGGCACCGTGGTCACCGGCACCCTCACCGGCGGCAGTCTGAAGCAGGGCAAATCGGTTGCTGCCTTTCCGCCGGGCGCCAACAGCCGCATACGCTCCGTGCAATCGCATCACCGTGGCCAAAACGATGCCCTGCCCGGCATGCGCACGGCGTTAGGCCTCTCCGAATTGTCGCGGGAGCAATTACCGCGCGGAGCCACCATTACCCTGCCAGAACTCGCTGAATCAACAAACACCATCGACGTTCTCCTCGAACGCTCCCCGCGCCTGCCCGCCGACAGCACCCCGCTGCGCAACGATACGCGCGTGCGCGTGCATCACGGCAGCGGCCATTGGCCGGCACGGCTGGTGTTGATGGAAGGCAAATCGATGGGTGCGGGCGAACGCCAGCTGGCCCAGTTGCGGCTGGAACAACTCGCCTGTGTCTGGCCCGGTGACCGGCTGGTGATCCGCAATTGGCCCGAGAGCGCCACCCTCGCCGGTGGCCGCGTACTGGATGCTCACGGAGATCGCAAAACTCTGCGCACCGAAGCTCATCGCGTTTTTCTGCAAACCCGCGCCGCTGCCCCCGATGACGCGCGGGCATGGATCATGGCTCAACTGCAACGTGACGGTGTGGCCCGGCGGGACTCCCTTCTGCGCCCTTCCCATTTCACCAGCGGCCAAATCGAATCCGGCCTTGCGGACGCTGCCACCGTAATCGCGCTGGGCAGTTGGCTGGCCGACACTGCTCAATGGACTGCCTTGCGCGAAACCTGTGCTGGCCTGATCGATGCCGAACATCACAACCACCCCGAGCGCTCCGGCCTGCCGCTGGACCAATTGCGCCCACACGCCGAGCGCGCGTTTGCCGGCCATGACATTTTCGAGGAGCTATTGAAGGATCTGGAATCCCACGGCTTTCATCGACATCAGACACACATCGCCAACCGCAACCATCGTCCCGCCCTGCCCGCGCACTTGCGCGATGCCGGCGAGCAAATCCGCGCCGCCGTCAATTCCATCGACCCGACCGCCCGGAAGACGCTGGCAGAAAGTCCGACTGGCCGTGCCGCTCTGCAATTCCTGATCGATACCGGCGAAGTCGTCGACGTCAGCCCTGAACTTGTCATGGGCACACCGGACTTCAACCGCTTGCGCCTGACCGTGAAACAACACCTCCGAAAAAACACCCAAGCCACCGCGAGTGATTTGCGCAAGGCGATGAATGTCACGCGGAGGATTTTGATTCCCGTTTTGGAAAAGCTCGATCGGGACGGCCTCACCGCCCGCCGGGGCGATGTGCGTGTACTGCGCCGCGAGGAGGATTAATCCTTTTGGGTTGGATAGTCTAAATCCAAGAATGCCTTTTCCAGCAGTTTCCGGTCGACGGCCGCTCGTCCAACCGGTTTTGTCAGAGGCGTTTTTTCCATTGGATCAACACGGATATCATAATAGCCGCCGTCGTTGTAGAGCTTGTGTTGCTTGGTACGCACCCATGCCTTCCCCCCGCGGTGTTCCGCAAAGGCGTAGGATCGGGCCTCGTGCCGACGCGCATGCAACAGCGTGGCGGCAAAACTCACGCCATCAACGGGGCTCTCCACTTTTGCTCCGGCCAAATCAGCGAGCGTGGGCAACCAGTCGCTGAAATCCACCAGTTCATGCCCGCGACTCCCCGCGCTGATGCGCTTGGGCCAGCTGGCGATCAATGGCACATTGGTGCCGATATCCAGCAGCGTGCCCTTTCCTCCCGGCACGCGTTGGCCATTGCGGATGGAGTAGACCTGCTCGTACTCGTACTTGCGGCCTTCAATGTGCCGCAGCTTGGACCGCTGGGCGGTACCGTTGTCGCCGGTGAACAGGATCAATGTATCGTTGCGAAGACCAAGTTCGTCGATCCGTTTCACGAGCTTGCCGATCATCGCGTCCATGCTCTCGATCATTTCGCCATAATTCATCCAGCGATCCTTGCCGGGCATGTACGGCACCTGCACGGGGATGTCATCGGTCACATCGTGTGCCAGTGCCATGGAATAAAAGGCAAAGAACGGTTTCTGCTCCCTGCTGCTTTGTTCCATGAATTGGCCGAGAAACTCCACGTATAACTCCGGCCCATATTTGCCCTTCGTGTCCGTACGCAGCCGGCCGTTTTCGTAAATGTAAGGTTCATGAAACCGCGCGCCCTCGTGCCAGCCGAACACGCTCCATTCATCGAAGCCCATGCGCGCCGGCTGCTGCAGGTCATTCTTCATCAGGCTCAGTTGCCACTTGCCCGCCACCGCCGTGGCATAACCGGCGCGCTTGAGCACCTGGGCTATGGAGTTTTTCTCCTCCGCCTTGGGAAAGCTGCCCCATTTTGATTTGAGCCGAAACGGATACTTGCCGGTCATCAAACACACGCGCGTGGGATGGCACACGGGCATGCTGAAGGCGTAGTCAAACCGCATGCCGCTCTTGGCCAGCGCGTCGATGTGCGGCGTTTTCCAGCGCTCGCCGCCATAGGCGCCGATGGGTTCGCACCCGACATCATCGGCCATGATTAAAACGATGTTTGGCTTACCCTGCGCGTTGGCCGTCCAGCCAGCGCAGGCCACCAGCAAAATAAGGATTCGTTTCATTGTAATTTCTCAGGGATACTCTGGATGATTGGATCATCCGGGAAAATTGCCTTCACTTCCGCCAACACCGCGCGGCGTTCTTCTTGGATAGACGTGTAGCTCACCGTTTCGCCATTCAAGTACAAAGCCCATTTGTTGCAAATGAAACAAACGGCCACCTGCACTTCGTCCTCACCGTTCTTGAACCGCAACAGGATGCCGGGATCAAAATGAAACTTCTCATCATGGCGCGTATTGGCATCGGCATCAGCCAATACCAAGCGTCGCAGGCGGTCGGATGTTTTACCCGCAAGCGTCTTACCCACAGCACCGATAGTGTAATCGCCGAAAGTTCCGTTCTGGCCATCCGGATCTAGGCGCCAGGCTCGGATGGCCTTGGCCTGATTCACCGCAGCAGCAAACGCCTCCATTCGCGGACGCGAACGCCGGGCTTTGTCTAGCGATGCGAGCATGGTTTCAAATTCCTCAATCACCCTTGGCGCATCGTTCCAGCGATTTTCGATTTCACCGATGTCGTTGCTCAGGTTGTACAACTGCCCTCTAGGATCGCCCGGCTTAGGTTTAGCCAAATGCATGCGAGTGAACCCGCCTGAGCCCAGTGTATTCATGTACTTCCACCCCCCACGCCGGACCCCCAATACCTTCCGCGAACTCACAGTCACCATCTCGAACCGCCCCGCCTTGCGTTGGCCCTTGAGTATGGGTAACAGGTTTTCGCTGTCCTCCCCCTCATTATCCGCCAAGTGACGGCGGGCAATGGCAGCAAAGGTCGATAGTAAATCAGTCTGACAAACGAGTGCGTCACTCACCGAGCCGGCCTTCACCGTATTGGGCCAGCGTATGATGAACGGCATCCGATGCCCCGCCTCCCAGGCGTCCCCTTTCATGCCGCGCAACGGAGTGGTGGCACTGTGCCCAAAACGCCGTGTATCAGCATCATACCACACGGGGCCGTTGTCGCTGGTAAACAGTACGAGCGTGTCCCGCGCAAGATTGCTATCATCCAGTGCCTTCAAAATTTGCCCCACTGCATCGTCCACCATCACCACGAAATCGCCGTACATATTGTTGGTGCGGTTTTGGAATTGTTTAGTGGGCAACCACGGGGTATGCGGGGCAGGCAAGGCCACGTACAGAAAGAATGGATTGGCTTGGTTGCGTCGTGATCGGATGTAATCCACCGACTGCTCAGTGAATCTCGGCAACACCTCCACATGTTTGAAGTCCGGCGAGATGGGGCCGCCGCGCCAAAACTCCCCTTGGATTGGACTCCAGCCTTCGGTATTACGCGGCCCAACTTGGTGGTTTGGCACCATCACCGCCTTGCGGCCGCTTATGTAATAATACGGCACAATATCCAGCGAATGCGACATGCCGTAGTAAAAATCAAACCCGCGATCCAGAGGCCCGCCCAGCAGCGGCTTGGTATAATCGTAATCCGGGCCGCCATCAAATCCGAGGTGCCATTTCCCCACCATCGCGGTGGCGTACCCCTTCTCTCGAAGCGCCGAAGCCACGGTCGTGCGGCCTTTCTCAATCACCGCCTTACGACGCCAGTCCATATTCGCCCGGTGCGGATAACGGCCGGTCAACAACCCATAACGAGTCGGCACACACCATGATGCCGGTGAATGGGCATCCGTAAATCGCATCCCCTCCCGAGCCAATCGATCAATGTGCGGGGTGGGGCTTTTGGATTTGGGATTGTAACATGTGGCATCACCGTACCCCATGTCATCAGCCAGAATCACCACAATATTCGGCGGCACATCTTTCGCTGTGAGCCCCCAAGAACAATACAAAAGCGCCAACAAAAACCAACGATGCATGCGACGATTGAACCATTAGCGAATGTCATGAGCAAGACACGGATTAGCACAGATGGATCAATCCGTGTTAATCCATGAAATCAGTGTCTCAATTATGCCCCAGCAACTCTTTCGCCGCTGCTGCAATATTCGCCGTGCTATCGTCGCACACGCCGTGCAACAGGGGCAGGATTGGGCCGGTTTCGGCGATGCCGGCCTCGGCGACGGCGGTGTGGAGGACGCGGATGGGGTTGATGCAGTTGCGTAGGTCTTCGAGCGGCTCAAAGGTTTGGCGGATGCGTTCGGCCGTTTCGAGATCGCCGGCCTTGAGAGCGGCAAGCATTTCCATGGAGAGACTCGGCGCCACGCACACGCAGCCGCTGGTGAAGCTGTTCACGCCAAAGCCATGCACATGCGCGATGGCCGGTTGTTCGCCGATGCCGCTGACGATGATTTGCGGGTCCACGCAATCGACCAGTTTGCTGAGGTAATCGTCCTGTGTCGGATCGTCACGCACGATGGCGTATTTGATCCAGTTCACCACGCCGTCATCCACGAGCGCCTGCGCATCTTCCGGCTCGAGATAGCCCTCGAATTTGATGTAGAGGACGATCGGTTTGCCATAGGCCTCGGCGAATTTGCGAATACCGGTGGCGCAGCCCTTGGGCGTGGCGATGTCGCGCGCGGGCAGCACCATGACGGTCGGGAAATCAAAATCTCGCAGCAAGGCCGCCTGATCCATCGAGGTGCCGTAAGCAGGACCGACGGAGGGGACGACCGTGGTGTCGGCCCCGGCGTTTTCCTGCAGCATCGCCAACGTGTCGGCGTACTCGGCCAGGGCGATGTGATAAAATACCGCGTTGCCGCCATAGAGCAGCGTGCGAATACCTCCGGCCTCGAGGTGTTGGATGATCTTGGCGTTCTCGGCGGCGCACACGATGAGGTCCGCATCCCGCGCCAACGGCGGCACGGCGATCACGGAGTTGGAAAGTGTCTCGGGAGTGATGGTGGCGGTGTTCATTTGGTTCAATGTGCTGCCGGCGTCTCGCCGGCAGATCTACGG
>JAYQQG010000110.1:0-11570 GCA_038145765.1 Verrucomicrobiales bacterium | reverse complement strand
ACATGGCCGGTTCAGGTCGATAATCCATAATTTAGCACATTATCTAATGGTCGCCACCCATGCCAAGGCCGCCGATGCTGCTCTTCGTTGCCTCACAGTGACTTGGCTTTCAAAAAAAAATGTGCAAACTGCCCCTGTGTCACGCATTCGGATCGCAACGGTGGAGGAAGTTGAAGAAGGGAAGGCGATTAAATTTTCCTTCACGCGCGGCGAGCGGCCGATGGAGGGGTTTGTCGGGCGCTTCAAGGGAGAGCTGTTCGCCTACGAAAACACCTGCCGGCACATTCCGATCTCACTCGATTACGGCGACAACCGGTTCTTCACCAACCAGGGCGATGCCCTCATGTGCCAAACCCACGGCGCCGTCTACGAACCCGACACCGGCCTCTGTGTGCGCGGGCCGTGCGCGGGGGCGAGTCTGTTTCCGCTGGAGATTGCGGAGGAGGATGGGGTGCTGTGGTTTGAGGAGGGATAATCTCACGCGGAGACGCGGAGAAAAAAGGGACGAGGTGGAACTCGTCCCTCCCACCGCCCGGGAGGGGCAAGTTCCACCTTGCCCCAAATTTACTCCGCGGTCTCCGCGCCTCCGCGTGCAAATAAACTACGCCACCACGCCCTTCACCACTTCACCGTGCACGTCGGTCAGGCGGTATTTGCGGCCTTGGAAACGGTAAAAGAGGCGTTCGTGGTCCATGCCCATGAGATGCAGGATGGTCGCCTGCAGGTCGTGCACGTGTACTTTGTCCTTGGCTACCTTAAAGCCCAGCTCGTCGCTGGCGCCGTAGGTGCCGGGCTTGGTGCCGCCGCCGGCCATCCATTGGGTGTACACGTCCGGGTAATGATCGCGCCCGAGCACCTTGCCCTTGGCGGTGCGGCCTTCGCGGAAGGGGGTGCGGCCAAACTCGCCGCCCCACACAATTAATGTTTCGTCAAACAACCCGCGTTCCTTGAGGTCCTTGATTAGCGCCGCAATCGGTTGGTCCATGGTTTTGCACTTGTTGCGCAGGCCATCGCCGAGACCGGTGCCGGCGCCGGTGCCGTGGAAATCCCAGCCCCAATCAAAGAGGTGCACGAAGCGCACGCCCTTTTCCACGAGGCGCCGCGCCAGCAAAATGTTGTTGGCCAGACTGCCCGCGCCCGGCTTGGCACCGTAGCTGTCGAGGATGTGCTGCGGTTCCTTGGAGATATCCATCACCTCCGGCACACTCGCCTGCATGCGGTAAGCCATCTCGTATTGCGCGATGCGCGTGATGGTCTCGGGGTTGCCGAGTTCCTTGGCCTGTAGCCGGTTGAGGTCGTTGAGCGCGTCGAGACTCTTGCGGCGCAGGGCACGACTCATGCCTTTGGGGTTGGAAACGTACAGGACGGGGTCGCCCTTGGACCGGCATTGCACGCCCTGAAACACGCTGGGCAGGAAGCCGCTGCCGAAGGAGTTCTTGCCGCCATTGGGCTGCACGCCACTGGAGATGAGTGCCACAAAGCCGGGCAGGTTTTGGTTTGTACTGCCAAGGCCGTACGTCACCCACGAGCCTATGCTCGGCCGGCCCTCACGCGCGCTGCCGGTGTAGAGCAGCAGCTCCGCCGGCGCGTGGTTAAACTGGTCGGTGGTCATCGACTTGATGAACGCAATGTCGTCCACGTGCTTGGCCAGCTCCGGCACGGCATCGCTCATCCACGCGCCCGTTTGGCCGTGCTGCGCAAACTTGTGCGGGGTGCCCATCAGCTTCGGCACGCCCGAGGTGAAGGCAAACCGCCGGCCCTTGAGGTATTCATCCGGGCAATTCTCGCCGTCGCGCTTCTGCAGCTGCGGCTTGAAGTCGAACATATCCAGCACTGGCGGCGAACCGGTCATGTGCAGGTAAATAACGCTCTTGGCCTTGGCCGCGAAGTGCGGCTTGCGCGGCTTGAGCGGTTGCGTGGGATCAAACGCCACGTCGGCCGACGCGGTCTGCGCGCCGCCGATCATCGAGGCCAGCGCCGCGGCGCCCAAACCCATCCCCGCCTCGCCGAGAAACTGTCGGCGTGTGCGATGTAAAAGCTGTTCGTGTTGCAGGTTCATTTTCAGTTTAAAATCTGGTTCCAGCCGGCCCAACGTGCTGCCGGCGCCTCGCCGGCAGGGCTTGGGTTTGCGTCGTTCGTTGGTTTTTTATTTTCGTTTGCGTTGGGTCTGCCGGCGGGGCGTCGGCAGCACGTTGCGTCATCGTTTCATGAACATCTCGTCCAAATTCAAAAGCACATTGCCGACGATGGTCCAGGCGGCGAGCTCCTCGGCTTTCATTTCCTTGGGCAACGGGCCCAATGGATCGGTGGCCATCAGTTTGGCGGCAGCGGGGTCTTCCTTGTAATCCGCGTGCAATTCGTTGAAGAGCTTCACGAGCCGGTTCACCTCGGCGGGCTTGGGCTCGCGCGAGAGGCACAAGCGCAGGCCGTAGGCCACGCGATCGGCGGGCGTGACGCCGCCTTCCACCACGATGCGGCGGGCAAGTGCCTGCGAGGCCTCGACGTACACGGGGTCATTCATGGTCACCAGCGCCTGCAGTGGCGTGTTGGTCGGCACGCGGCGCACGGTGCAGACGTTGCGGTTGGGCGCGTCGAAGGCGGCCATCGACGGGTACGGATTGGTGCGGCGCCAGTGGGTGTAGATGCCGCGGCGGTACTTGTCCTCGCCCGCGCTCGTTTTCCAGTCCATGCCCGGGCCAAACGCGGCGGACACCCCGAAGCTCGGCTGGTAGGGCTTCACCGGCACACCGTACATTTTGTCGCTGAGCAAACCGCTGACGGACAAGGCCTGGTCGCGAATCATCTCGGCGGTCAACCGCAGGCGCGGGCCGCGCGCGTAAAAGCGGTTGGCGGGGTCGTTCGCCAAATGCGCCGCAGTGGCGCGGGAATCCTGCCGGTACGCGGCGCTGGTGACCAACAGCTTGAGAAACGCCTTGGTGTCCCACTTCATCCGCACCAGCTCGGTCGCGAGCCAGTCGAGCAACGCCGGGTGCGTGGGCAGTTCGCCCTGCGAACCGAACTCCTCGCTGGTGCGCACGATGCCGGTGCCGAAGATGGATTCCCAATAACGATTGGCAATCACGCGCGCGGTCAGCGGGTTGCGCTCGTCAAGAATCCACTCGGCCAACTGCAGGCGGTTGGGCTTCTCGGCGGTCGGCACGCCGAACACGGCCGGCACACCCTCGTACACGCGCTTGTCTTTCTGCTGATAATTGCCGCGCAACTGAATGTGCGTCTCGCGGCCCTTGGCCATCTCGCGCATCACCGGCACGGTCGTGGTGCCTTTCATGCCGGCGAGCTGTTTCCGGGCGGCGTCCAGTTCCTTGGCCTTGGCGACGGTCTTGGGATTGTTCGCCGCAAAATAATCCTTGAGCCGCTTCACCTGTGGCGCGCTGCGTTGGTCGACCGGTGTGCTCAGAATGCCGTGCACATCCTTGGGCAACGCCGCCGTCAGTTGAGGCAAGGCGCCGGCCACGATGGAGATGACCACTTTCTCGTCCTTGAGATCCTTGACCGTGACCTCGACCACGTCGCCCGGCTTCGGAGTCACCGCCTGTTGAAACCGCAACATGCCGGCCTCCAAGGCATTGGGCACGGGCACAAAGGGCAGCAGCCGTGCGCCGTCCAGCGCGTAGTCGACATTCTTGGGGAACACCTTGTTGGATTCCTCTTTCCAAATCACCTTGCGATTGGCGTCGAGCACCTCCACGCGATGCACTTTCAACCGCTCGGCCAATCCGGCGCCGGTGCGGTTCCAGATCGCCAGCTTCCCAATCGGCTGTTCGCTGCCGAGGTCGACCTCCCACCACGGGTTGTCTTCCTGCGCGGTGTGGGTCACGGTTTTTTTGGCAAAATCACCGCTCGTGTTGCCGTCGTTGCCGTAATTGGCCGGGCCACCGAAGTCTGTGCTGCTTTGCTTGGCCTTGCCTTTGGGCGCGATGTTTTGGCCGTTGCTGAAAACCTGCACCTCGGCGAGATGCAAAAACACGCCCTTGCCCACGTTGGTGACGCGCACGAAACGCCCCTTCAAATCCTTCTCACCCTGCGGCCGCAGCTTGATCGTCACGCGCGCGGGATCCACGCCGGCGACCTGCAGTTGATCGAATTTTCCGGGCGGCACCTTCACGGACAGCACATTTTTTCCGCGCGCAATCTTCAGCCGCTTCACCGGCACGTGCTGCTCGAACTGCTTGGCCCACGGCTCCAGCCCGTCCAGCGCCGTTGCCTTGAGGTGATTCAGCTCCTTCTCCAGCGCTGCCACTTTCAGCTCCGTGTCGCGCCGCTGCTTTTTCTGCGCCTCGCTGTAAATGCTGACGAACGGCGCCTCGTTGCGTTTGTCGCTGTCCTCGGTGTTGTTGAAAATGGCGAAGAGTTGAAAATACTCCTCCTGACTCAGCGGATCATACTTGTGATCGTGGCACTGCGCGCAGGCCATCGTGGTGCCCATCCATACCTGCATCGTGGTGTTCACGCGATCGACCACCGCCACGTTGCGAAACTCCTCATCGGCTGTGCCGCCCTCGTTGTTCGTTTGGGTGTTGCGATGAAAAGCGGTGGCAACGAGTTGATCGTTGCTGGGCTGGTTGAGCAAATCGCCCGCGAGCTGTTCGCGTGTGAATTGATCAAACGTCATGTTGCCGTTCAGCGCACGGATCACCCAGTCGCGGTAGCCCCAAATCGTGCGCGGCTGGTCATCGGCATAACCGGTGCTATCCGCATAACGCGCGAGGTCCAGCCATTGCCGCGCCCAGTGCTCGCCGTAAGCATCCTTGGCTAAAAGGTCGTCGACTAACTTCCCGAAAGCCTCCGGCGACTTGTCCGCGATAAACGCCTTCACCTCATCCGGCGTCGGCGGCAATCCCGTGAGGTCCAAACTCACGCGTCGAATGAGCGCATGCTTGTCCGCCTCCTGCGAGGGGTTCCACCCGCGCCGTTCCAATTGCGCGAGGATAAAGCGATCCACGTCGTTGCGTCCCCACTTCGCATCCTTCACCGACGGCAACGCCTCGCGCCGCGGCTTCACGTACGCCCAATGCGGCTCGTACTCCGCCCCCTCCGCAATCCACTGCTTCAGGATCGCCTTCTGCTCGGCCGTCAACGCCAGCTTCGATTCCTTCGGCGGCATCACCTCATCGGCGTCCTCCGCAAAAATCCGATAAACCAACTCGCTGTCCTCCACATCGCCCGGCTTAATCGCAAACGATCCGTTCTTGGTCTCCGCCACCGCCGCTTCGCGCACATCCAACCGCAGCTTCGCCTTGCGCGCCGCCACATCCGGCCCGTGACAGGTGTAGCAATTCTCCGAAAGAATCGCCCGCACATCGCGATTAAACGAAATCTTCTTCGGCGCCGCCTCCACAACCGCCGTGAACAACCCCAAGCTCAATAAAATCCACCAAGTTTTCATGCGAAAAAATAATCATGCCGCCCGGCCGAGGGCGTGTAAAGATTGGATGAAATAGGCCCGCAACAGATTCAGGCCAAAATCGGCTTCACCACTTTGCCGTGCACGTCGGTGAGGCGGTAGCGGCGGCCTTGGAATTTGTAGGTGAACCGCTCGTGATCGATGCCGAGCAGGTGCAGCAGAGTGGCCTGAAAATCGTGTACGTGCACGCGATCCTTTACGGCGTTGATGCCGAGATCGTCGCTGGCGCCGTAGGTCATGCCCGGTTTCACGCCGCCGCCAGCCATCCACGTGGTGAAGGCGTACGGATGATGATCACGGCCCCATTGCTTGCGGTTTCGGATATCGCCCTGAATGAATGGAGTCCGGCCAAATTCACCGCCCCAGATCACCAGCGTATCGTCGAGCAACCCGCGCTGCTTGAGGTCGGCGATCAGGCCGGCGCTGGGCTGGTCGGTGTCACGACATTGATTGTACAGCTCGGTGGTCACGCTGCGGTGCTGGTCCCAGCCCGCATGCATCACCTGCACAAACCGGGTGCCGCGCTCGATCAACCGGCGCGCCATCAGGCAGTTGTAGGCAAAGGTGCCGCGTTCGTTGACCGACGGCCCGTACAGATCGAGCACGCTCTTCGGTTCGGATTTCAGGTCGGTCAACTCCGGCACACTGGTTTGCATGCGATAAGCCATCTCGTACTGGGCAATGCGTGTGAGGATTTCCGGATCGCCAAACTCCGCGTGTCGCATGCGGTTGAGCTTGGCCAAATCATCAAGCATCCCGCGGCGTTCTTGGCCGGTGATGCCGTTGGGATTTTGCAGGTACAACACCGGATCGCCGCCGGCCCGGAATTTCACGCCCTGAAAGCGCGACGGCAAAAACCCGCTGCCCCAGTAGAAATCATAAAAGATCTGGCCGCACGTCGTGCCTTTGCTCACGCTGGTCATCACCACAAATGACGGCAGGCTGTCCGTGTCGCTGCCGAGCCCGTAGCTCAGCCACGCACCCATCGTCGGCCGGCCGGGCATTTCCGCCCCAGACAGGAAAAACGAAATCGCAGGCGCATGGTTCACCTGCTCGGTGTGCATGCTCTTGATGAAACAAATGTCATCGGCCTCCTTACCCACATGCGGCATAAAGTTGCTGACCCACGCGCCGCTTTGCCCATGTTGCTTGAAGGGCTCCACCGGCCCGAGCATCAGCTTGCCCTGCGGGTTGCCGGTCATCGTGCTGAACCGTTTGCCCGCCACAAACTCCTGCGGCACGGGCTTGCCGTGCAGTTGCTGTTGCAGTGGCTTGTAGTCGTACAGATCCGTGTGCGTCGGGGCGCCGTTCATGAACAGGTAAATCACCCGCTTCGCCTTGGGCGCATAATGCGGCAACGATCCCAGCCCTCCAAAGGCCCCGCCGGTTTGCCCGGCCAGCCCGTCCTGCTGCAGCAAATCCCCCAGCGCCGCCGCGCCAATCCCGGTCGCCGTCCGCCCAAAAAACTGACGGCGATTGACCATGAGTTGCGATTCGGTAAGGGGGTTCATCGGATGTGTTTTCGAAATTCAGCCAGAGAAACATCGGCTTGCTCCAGCAACCCTTTCAAGGTGCCCGGCTTAATTGGGCGATGCATGGGCACAACCACTGTTCGATTTGCTTTTCGCAATATCACGTGGGATCCGGTTTGTCGTTGGTGCTCAAATCCCAGCCGAATCAGCGCACGAACCGCTTGATCGCCTGAGATATCTCGAGGCAGTTTCATTTAATGGCTAACACCGGGTCCTCTTCAAAATGTAATCGCACCGACTTGGGTGGCGTGCCCGCGAAATAAGCCTGCACGGCATCCGCCACCATCTCCTGCAACTCCGCCAGTGAATCGCCCTGAGTCGTGATGCCGCCTCCTGCCGGGTCATCCCAACGAGCGACGTAACCACCATCTTCTTTGTCCGTAACCACAGTTAAAATGATTTCATTCATTGTATGCGTTTTAGTTTAAACAAGATCTTCAAATACAAAAGCCGAATCACTCACGCGTAATCACTTCATCGAGGTTGAGCACCAGATTGCACAGCACCGTGTACACGGCGTGTTCGGTGGCGGGGAGTTTTTCGTCACGGGCGTGTTCGCCGACTTTGAGCAACGCCTGCGTGGCTTCAGGATTGGCGGTGTAGGTCTTGCGCAGTTGCTGGACGCGCTGTTGCAGGACGGTCGCCTCGGCCTTGTTGGGATGCCGTGTGGTGGCGAGGCGGAAGGCGTAGGCCGTGCGGGCCGCGTCATCCGCGCCGCCTTCCTTCAGCACGCGCTGCGCCATGGCGCGGGCCGCTTCGACATAGGCAACGTCGTTTAGGGTAATGAGCGCGTGCAACGGCGTGTTGGTGCGCGCGCGCCGCACTTCGCAGGTTTGGCGTTTGGCTTCATCGAAGAACATCGTCGGCCCCACGATGCGCCGCCAAAAGGTGTAGAGACTGCGCCGATAAAGCGCTTCGCCTTTGTCCTGCGAGTAACGTTTTTTGCCAAACGTACTCTCGGCCCAGACGCCCTGCGGTTGATACGGCTTCACCGGCGGCCCGCCCATCTTGTCCATCAACAATCCGCTCACCGCCAGTGCCTGATCACGGATCATCCAGGACGGCAGCCGATACCGCGTCATGCGCGCCAGCAGCCGGTTCTCCGGATCGCGCTCATGCAACGCCGGCGTCACCGCGGAGCTTTGGCGATAGGTCGCGCTTAGCACAATGCGCCGGTGCAGCGCCTTCACGTTCCAGCCGTTGGAAACAAATTCCTGTGCCAGCCAGTCCAGTAAATCCGGATGACTCGGCCGCTCGCTTTGCACGCCGAAATCTTCCGTGGTCTTCACCAGACCCGTGCCGAAAAACTGCTGCCAGATACGGTTCACGGTCACGCGCGCGGTCAACGGATGTTTCGGATCCACCAGCCACACCGCCAGTCCGAGCCGGTTGCGCGGGGCGTCCTCGGGAAATGCCGGCAGGCTCGCGGGCGTGTTGCTGGTCACCACGATATCGGTTGGCTTGTTGTAAACGCCGCGCGTGAGCACGCGCGTCTCACGCTTGGTGCCGTCGCGCATCACCATCACTTTCGGAAAGCCTCGGCGCAGATCGCTGATGCGCTTCTTCGCGGCGTCCGATTCCGTCTGCAACTTGCGCAGCTCCGGATCATTCAAACTGTACGCCTGCGCGACGGTCTGTTTCATCGCCGCCGTGCGTTTGGCCGGCTCGGTTTTTAGGGCCGCCAACAGTTCACCCGAGCCGAAGCCCGGCTCGGCGGCATCGGAAACCGACACGCGAAACCGGCCCATCACATGTTGTTTGGCGGAGTGGTTGAACTTCAGCAGCACCACCAGCTTCGCATCCGCCGCCAGCTTAACCGGCTCGGCCAGTGTGAAAACCGCGGTTTGGGCCTGCTTCACGCCCGGTTCCCCCGGCCACACGCCCCAGCCGCTACCGGCGTTGCCGTCGATCGCCTGTTTCACGTCGAGGCCGCCTTGGTTAAACGTTGCCTTGGCCTCGGCCAGCTTCAACTCCATCGGTTCCAATCCTGTGCCCTCGACCATCAATTTAAAATCCGTCAGCACAAAATTGCCGCCCTTCACACGGCTCAACCCGCCGGCCGGCAGGCTCGCGTGCTGCAACGCCTCCAGCCGAACGTGGCGGAACGGTTTCACGCCCGCGGCCATTTGCACCGCGTATTCATCGCGATCCGGCAGCTTGCCTTTGGCCAGCACCGATTGATCCGGCAGCAGCTCCAGTGTCTGCTGTTGCGCACGCGCCGCGAGCGGTTTCAGCGGAGCCCACGCCGAGGCCGAGCCGCGCCTCAACTGCTCCGCCTCCCAGGCCGCCTGTCCCTCGGCCAACACCGCGCGGCGCGCCGTAATGCCCTTGGTGTGCGAATCGATCTTTTGTTCCAGCGCCAGAATCTCCTTTTTCTGTTCCGGTGTGCCCACCTGAATGTTCGGCGCCATTGCCGGATCACCGCCGCCACCGTTCACCGGCGTCTGGTTGAAGAAGGAAAACATGCTGTAATAATCCCGCTGGCTGAGCGGATCAAACTTGTGATCGTGGCAGCGGCAACAGGTAAACGTCAGCCCCATCCACACCGTGCCCACCGTCTCGGTCTGGTCGAACACATACTCCACGCGATTTTCCTCGGCGATGCGGCCGCCCTCGCCGTTGATCATGTGGTTGCGATTAAAACCGGTCGCCAGAATCTGGTCCTCCGTGGCCGACGGCAGCAGGTCGCCGGCGATTTGTTCCACGGTAAAATCGTTGTACGGCTGATTGGCATTAAACGCGCGCACCACCCAATCGCGCCACGGCCACATCGTGCGTTCGCGGTCGCCCTGATAGCCGTTGCTGTCCGCATACCGCGCCGCCTCCAGCCAATCCCACGCCATCCGCTCGCCGTACCGTGGCGAAGCCAACAACCGGTCCACCACCGCCTCGAACGCCTTGGGCGTTTGATCTTTCAGAAATGCTTCCACCTCCGCCAAGGTCGGCGGCAGCCCGGTCAAATCCAGCGTCACGCGCCGCAGCCAGGTGATGCGATCCGCCGCCTTGGAAGGCTGCAACCCTTCGTGCTCCAGCCGCGCCAGGATAAATGCATCCAGCCCATCCCGCGGCCAGTCGCCCCGCTGCACCTTGGGCAAGGCCACCGGCTTGGGCACTCCGTACGCCCAATGTCGGCCCCACTTTGCGCCGGCATCCACCCACGCCTTGAGCGTCGCCTTTTGCGCGGCGGTGAGTTTGATCTTCGACTCAGGCGGCGGCATTAACTCGTCGTTGTCCGTCGAAAAAATGCGCGCGATCATTTCGCTCTCCGCGCTTTTGCCAGGAACGATGACCTCCTTTTTCGCGTCCGCCTCCACATCCAGCCGCAGCTTCGCCTTGCGCGCATTCGCGTCCGGACCGTGGCACTTGAAGCAGGTGTCCGAAAGAATGGGCAAAACGTCCCGGCTAAAATCCGGCGCCGCCACCCCCGAAAGCGGCAGCAGCAAAATCGTGATGAGCCAAACGCGCGACATCGGGGTTAGTGTGGCGCGCCGTGGGCGTTTGTCCAGTCGGGAGGGTTTGAATTCGCACGCGGAGGCGCGGAGAATTTTTGAATTGGGGCAAGGTGGATCTTGCCCCTCCCGCGGCGCGATGGGAGGGACGAGTTCCACCTCGTCCCATTCATTGGTTTCTCCGCGCCTCCGCGCCTCCGCGTGAGCCTGTTATCACCACCGCATGCGCCGGATCATACGCCAGCGCCGGCTTCACCAACCGCGCGTCGTTGCGCAAAAAATGAAACGTCACCGCCTGACGCGGCTGATCACTGCGGTTGGCGCCCGATTGATGCAGCGTGTTCCCGTGATGAATCGAAACCCCACCGCGCGGCACCGGCGCCGGGGTCATTGGATATTTTTGCGCCACCGCCGCCGGCACCTGCAAATTAAACGGCTCCCCCTCCGGCGCCGCATGCTCCAGCACCGGCTCGCGATGACTGCCCAAGCCGTAGTGCAAACAACCGTTCTCCTCCGTCGCCGCATCCAGCGCGATCCACGTGGTGAGCAGCGCGTCCGGATCGCTGGGCGCAAAATAAAAATTATCCTGATGCACCGGCTTCGGCCCGCCCACCTCCGGCGATTTGCAAAACACCTGACTGAAAAACAACGTCACCCCCTCGCCGATCAACTGCTCCACCGCCGCCACCAAAGCCGGCGCCATCGCCAGCTCTCGAAACGCCGCCCGATGAATCACCGGATCATCCAGCTTGCGAAACGGACTGGTCGGATCCGACGGATCCTCCAAATACCACTGCCGCTGCGCCTCCGTCAGCGTCGCGCGAAACGCCGCATCCCACGCCGCCAAATCCGCCAGCGCACCGTCCATCTGCTCCGCGCCAAAGAGGTCAGGCACGGTTAATTGACCATTGCGCCCGAAGGCATCCAGTTGTTCGGCATCCAACATCCGCATCGGCGCCGGCCCATACCGCGGCGGCGTCAGTCTGTCCCAACGCGTGGAATTGTCCAGCCAACCTCTGGGCACCCTTCGCCAACCAAATCGTGGGCTGTGCCAACGTGTTGGCCGGCCTTGCCCTCTCTCCGGAGGGCTTTGCCAACTACTTGGCAAGCGATGCCGAACCCTTGGCCCAAGCCGCCAACCTGCTGGAAACCACTGTTTTTCAA
>JAYQQG010000109.1:0-11694 GCA_038145765.1 Verrucomicrobiales bacterium | reverse complement strand
CCTGCTGAGCCTATCCTTGGCCTTTTTAAACCCCGCCTCAGCGGGAGCTTCGCCGTCCCCTTTAGCATTTCTGCTAAAGCCTTGAGAACGGTTGCCGAATGTGTTACTAGAAGATCAGTGAAACGACTCTGGTTCATGGCGGCATTGATGGTGCTGGCGGCTTGGCTGCCGGCCACCTCGCATTGTCTGTGGACCGGCGCGGGGCTGCTGCCGGGCAGTTGCCAAACCGAGCATCAACACGGTGACGCCCCCGCGCATAGTCACGATCACTGCGGCCAATGCGTGCTCGAATCCGGCAGCTTCAAGTTGACCGACCCCGACAGCGCGCCATTCGCCTTTGTCGCCGTTTGCACCTGGCACTTGGCCCAGCCGGTGCCGCTGCTTTCGGCTGATCTGGCGTTCCGCGTCGAATCCGGCCGCGCCCCGCCCGATCTAGCCACGCACCATTTCCGTACCCGCGCCGCCCTTCCCGGCCGCGCGCCCGCGCTTCTGTAACGGAACCGTTCCGGTTCCCGTGTCCCTGCATGATCCCGTGTGATCGTGTGGTGTTCGTTTTGCATCCCGTTAAAAATAGGTATGAAGAAATCCATTTTAATCGCAGAAACCGTTAAGGCGCTGAAATGCGCATCGGCATTTTCCGCGTTGATCCTGATCGGCTGCGCCACCCCGCCCATGCCGGCGCATCACACGGATGAACACATTCAGTCCGCCTCCAGCCTGGCCACCGCCATTCAATTTCACACCAACGCCCTGCCCGCCGAGGCGGCACCAGCGCCCGACCACCTGCCCATGTTCGCCGCCGTCGAACGCGCTTTGCGACAATCACCCGAACTGCAGATCGCTCTGGCCAAGGTGCGCGCCGCGCAGGCAGCCGCCCAACAGTCCCGCCTGTTGCCCAACCCCATCCTCGACATCGCCTTCCGCCAACCCGAGGGCGGTGGCCGCACGATTCTCGAGGCCGGACTCACCGCCGAGCTCACCCAACTCCTCCAGCGCCCCCGCCGCATCAGCGCCGCTGATGCGCGCCTGCGGACGGCAAGTGCCCGGGCAGTCACCACCGCGCTGGAGGTGATGCATGGCACCCAGCAAAGCTATTTTGAGGTCGTAGCGCTTCGGCAGGAAACAGCCATCCTCGCCCAACGCGCCACGCGACTGGCTGAGCTGTTGCGCATCATTGAGGCGCGGCAGGCCGCGGGCGAAGGCACGCTGCTGGAAGTCGTCACCCTCAAGGCCGAGCTGGCCACGGCCAATCTTGATCTGCATGAGGCCAGCCGCCGGATCAAGGCCGCCCATCACGCACTGGCCCATCGCCTGGGCCAACCGGCCGGGCGCATTGATTGGGAATTGGCCACCCCGCTTTACACGCAGGTGGCTCTGCGCGGCGAACGCGATTCCATCGCGCACGGTCTGCGCGTGCGCCCGGAAATTCAGGCCGACCGCTGGCAGCTCGCTGCCCTCGAAGACGCCACTGCCCTCGCCCGGCTCGCCTGGCTGGAAGGCGCCGCAGCGGGCTTGAACACCGAGCGTGATGCCGATTGGTCGCTTGGTCCATCGGCGACTCTGCCGCTGCCGATTTTTGACAACGGCCAGGCCAGACGCGAAGGCGCCCGCGCCCAGGCCATTGCCGCGCGGCAGCGCCTCACCCAAACCACCCGGCAAGTCACCGCCGAGATTCGGGAGGCCCATCATGCCGTCGCGGAGCTGATGACCACCACCCGCCATGCGCGCACGCAGTTGCTGCCGCTGCACGAACAACGCGTCACCCTCGCGCGCAAGGTTTTTGAAGCCGGGCAAGCCGATCTCACCAACCTGCGTTTGGCGGAACTGGACCACCTTGAGGCCCAGCTAAAGCATGTGCGGCTGCAACACCAAACCGCCCGCGCCATCCTGCGCCTTGATCGCGCCACCGGCGGCAGCACCTTCGGAAAAACCAATGATCAATAACACAATTATCAAAATGAAAATTTTTATTAAAATATTTTGGGCAACCGGCGCCTTTGCTCTGGCTGGTTGCGGTGATGGCGATGGGCACAGTCATCATGGGCATGCGCATGGGCCGGTGGAGGAGGTGCAGTTGTCGGCCGAGGCCATGAAGCAGTTTGGCATCCGGGTGGAACCGGTGGGGCGGCGCACGTTGCAGCCCACCTTCACGGTGCCGGCGCGCGTGGCGGTGAACGAGGAAACCACGGCCCACGTGGGCACCCTGGTCAATGGCCGGGTGTCCGAGATGCGCGTGCATTTGGGCGATCGCGTGCAGAAGGGCGATGTGTTGTTTGTCATCGAGAGCCCCGAGCTGGGCGCGGCTCAAAATGACCTGCTCAAGGCGCAGGCCGCGGTGGTGACCGCCAGCGGGGCGATTGAGCTCGCGGGAATCCGGTCGGCGTCCGCCGAGGCCTTGGCGGAACACAAAAGCGCGGAGGCGTTGATCGCCCTAGCGCAAAATCCCGCCACGCTGAATGCCGCCAAGGCGGAACTGGCGGCTGCTGAAGCTGCAGCCGTGTTGGCGGACAACAACGCCACCATCGCCAAGGCGCAGGGCGATTTGGCGGCGGAGCAACCGGCGGTGACGGCAGCCGCGCAACTGGTGGAATCCGGCCGCAAGCTGGCCGCCGATGGGGCTCTCGCGCAGTCGGAACTGCGCCGGCGCGAAACGGCTTTGCAAACCGCCCAAGCCACCGTGCAGGCGGCAACGGCTGCGCTGGCGCAAGCGAAGGCGAAACGCAACCGCGACGTGAAATCTGCCGAAGCTGCGATTGCCGCCGCTCAAGCCGCCTTGGCGCAGGCCGAGGCTCAGCAAACCCGTGACCTTGCCGCCGCGCAAGCCAAACAGGCCGCAGCGAAGGTGAAGGTGCAGACTGCCACGGCCCAAGAAGCGCGGGCGTTGACCGAGGCGCGCAACGCATTTGCCACGGCGGAGGCGGCGGTGAAGCAGTCCCGCAATCAGTTGCAGTTGCTGGGCATGAGCGTGGAGGAGATTGAGGCGTTTATTGCGGAACCAAAAATTGCGCCGCGCTACACGGTTCGCGCACCGCGCGATGGCACAGTGGTGGAACGCGAAGTGACTCTGGGCGAAAATACCAATCCGAATCAACCGCATCTGCTTATCCTTGCCGACCTGTCCACGGTTTGGGTTTTGATGGATGTACCCATCTCATTGGCCGATGGATTACAGGCCGGCACGGCGGTGGCCTTGGTCAATGACACCACCGGCCGCCGGATTCACGCACAACTTGATTTCATTAATCGCGTGGTCGACACCGAGACGCGCACCGTACAGGCCCGCGTCGTTCTGGATAATCCCGATGGCCAATGGCGGCCCGGGCAGTTTCTCACCGTACGTCTACCCGGCCGCGAGCCGGCAATGGAATCTCTCGCGGTGCCCACCGGTGCCGTGCAATACGTCGATGGAAAACCGACCGTGTACGTGGCGACCGGGCAACACCGCACCTTTAAGGCGCGCCATCTCATTCTGGGCGCGGAAGTCGATGGCTGGCTGCCCGTGCAGCGTGGTTTGGCCTCAACCAATCGTGTGGTGATTCACGGTAGTTTTCTTTTGAAGGCCGAATTCGGCAAGGCGGGTGCGGGGCACGATCACTCACATTGAAATGACCAATTACCAAATCCCAATGAGCCAAGGAATGACCAATCACCAAGTTTCAAGAGCTGCGGTGTCTTTGGTCATTGGGGCTTGGGCTTTCCTTGGGCCTTGGTCATTGGACATTGGAAATTAACCTCATGTTAGAAAAAATTCTCCAATCCTCGATTCGCAACCGCGTGCTCGTGGTGGTGGCGACACTGGTGCTCGGGCTGGTCGGGACGATGTCGTTTTCGCGGCTGCCGATTGATGCGGTGCCGGATATCACGAACAATCAGGTTCAGATCAATGTCATCCAACCGGCGTACTCGGTGGAGGACATGGAGCGGCTGGTGACGTTTCCGATCGAGACGGCACTGACGGGCATCCCGGGCCTGCTGCATACGCGGTCGGTTTCGCGCAATGGTTTCTGTCAGGTGACGGCGGTGTTTGAGGAGGGGCTGGATATTCATCTCGCGCGGCAACAGGTGGGCGAGCGGCTGGATCGGGCGCGCGAGGATTTGCCCGCGGGGATTGAACCGGCGATGGGGCCGATCACCACGGGCCTCGGCGAGGTGTTGATGTGGACGGTGGAGTTCGAAAAGGACGGCGAATTTGTCACACCGGAAGGCGAGCGGCTGACCAACCGCGTGCAACGGCTGGCGTACCTGCGCACGGTGCAGGATTGGTTGATCCGCCCGCAACTGCGCACGGTACCGAATGTGGCGGATGTCGATGCGATTGGCGGCTACGAAAAGCAGTATCACGTGCTGCCCAATCCGCGTACGTTGCAGGGGTACGGGCTGACGCTGCAGGATGTGATCGGCGCGCTGGAGCGCAACAACCGCAGCCTCGGCGCCGGTTTTGTGGAACGCCACGGCGAAGCGGCCCTCGTTCGCGCCGATGCGCGCCTGCGCGGGGTGGATGATCTCAAGGCCGTGGTGCTCAAGGAACATCGCGGCACACCGGTCACCCTCGGGCAGGTGGCCACGGTGGAGATCGGCGGCGAGCTGCGCCTCGGCAGCGGCAGTGTGAATGGCCGCGAGGCGGTGATCGGCACGGCCATGATGCTCAGCGGCGCCAACAGCCGTGCAGTGGCGGTGGCGGTGCGCGCGAAGTTTGAGGAGGTAAAACAATCGCTGCCCGAGGGCGTCACCGCGCGCGCGGTGCTGGATCGCTCACGCCTCGTGCACGCCACCATTGATACGGTCGCGCACAATCTCTTCTATGGCGCGATGCTGGTGGTGGTGGTGCTCTTCGCCCTGCTCGGCAACTTCCGCGCGGCCTTCCTCACGGCGCTGGCCATCCCGCTCTCGATGTTGTTGGCGGCCCTGGGCATGACGCACTTTGGCATCAGCGGAAATTTAATGAGCCTCGGCGCGATTGATTTCGGCATCATCATCGATGGCTCAGTGATCATTGTGGAGAACTGCCTGCGCCGGCTGGCCGACAAACAGCGCGAACTGGGCCGGACGCTCACGCGCGAGGAACGGCTGGAGGTCACCCGCGCCGCCAGCCACGAGGTGCGACGCGCGACGGCCTTTGGCGAGACGATCATCATCATGGTGTACGTGCCCATCCTCGCGCTGACCGGTGTGGAGGGCAAACTGTTCCACCCGATGGCGCTCACGGTGATCTTTGCGCTGACCGCGGCCTTTGTGTTGTCGCTTACGTTTGTACCAGCAATGGTGGCATTGCTGGTGCGCGGTGAGGTATCTGAAAAGGAAAACGTGCTGATGCGCGCGGCGCGGCGCGTGTATACGCCGGTGCTGGATTTCGCGCTGCGCCGTCGCGTGGCGGTGGTGGTAGCCGCGCTCGCGTTGCTGATTGGCACGGGGTTCGGCTTCGCGCGCATGGGGCAGGTGTTCATTCCCCAACTGGACGAGGGCGACATCGCCATGCACGCCATGCGCATCCCCAGCACCGGCATCGAGCAAAGCACGCGCATGCAGTTGCACGTGGAGAACGCCGTGAAATCAATGCCCGAAGTGGAGGTGGTGTTTTCCAAAACCGGCACGGCCGACATAGCGACGGATCCGATGCCGCCGAGTGTTTCGGACACGTTTATTATTTTCAAATCCCGCGAGCAATGGCCCGATCCCTCGCTCAGAAAGCCCGCGCTGGTCGATAAACTGCGCGCGGCGATCGCCGGCCAGAACGGGCATCGCTGGGAGATCACGCAGCCGATCGAGATGCGGTTTCATGAAATGATCGCCGGTGTGCGCGGCGACGTGGCGGTGAAGGTGTTCGGTGATGACCCGGTGGCGTTGCGCGCCACAGCCGAACGTGTGGCGGGTGTGCTCGGGCACATCGACGGCGCGGAAGATGTGAAGGTGGAGCAAACCACCGGCATGCCAATAATCACCGTGCGGCCCAAGCGCAACGCCCTGGCGCGGCTGGGGCTGGACAGCGACACGCTGGTGGACACCGTGAACATCGCCACCGGCGGCCGCACGGCCGGACAGATTTTCCAGGGCGACCGACGGTTCGACATCGTGGTGCGCCTGCCCGAGGCCCAACGCGAACGCGCCGATGCGTTGACCACGTTGCTGATTCCCTTGCCGAAACATTCCGAGGGCGGTGACACCCAACTCACCGGTGATCCGCACGCCACGCACATCGCGCCCGCGCGGCCGTTGGCCGATCTGGCCACCATCCATCGCGCTGACGGTGCCAATCAGGTGAGTCGTGAAAACAGCAAACGCCGCGTCGTGGTGCAGTGCAACGTGCGCGGCCGCGATCTGGCCGGTTTTGTGAAGGAAGCGCGCGCCGCCGTCACTGCCGAGGTGCCACTGCCCGCCGGTGCGTGGCTGGCGTGGGGTGGCCAATACGAACACCTGCTCTCCGCCCGCGCGCGCCTCGGCGTGCTGGTGCCGCTGTG
Organism: Verrucomicrobiales bacterium; assembly: GCA_038145765.1. Taxonomy (GTDB): domain Bacteria; phylum Verrucomicrobiota; class Verrucomicrobiia; order Limisphaerales; family UBA1100; genus UBA1100. The sequence continues at coordinate 5,239 of JAYQQG010000109.1, read as the reverse complement.
TTTCGTGCTGATCTTCCTGCTGCTTTACACGACCTTCCGCGCCGCGCGGCCGGCGTTGCTGGTTTTCACCGGCGTACCGCTCGCCCTCACCGGCGGTGTGGCGGCCCTGGCCCTGCGCGGCCTGCCCTTCTCCATCTCCGCCGCCGTCGGCTTCATCGCCCTCTCCGGCATCGCCGTGCTAAATGGATTGGTGCTTGTCACCTTCATCAATCAATTGCGCGAGGAAGGCAAATCGCTTGAGGATGCCATTCGCGACGGGGCCCTCACCCGCCTGCGCCCCGTGCTGATGACCGCGCTGGTCGCCTCGCTGGGCTTCCTTCCCATGGCGTTGGCCACCGGCACCGGCGCCGAAGTCCAACGCCCCCTCGCCACCGTGGTCATCGGCGGCATTTTGACGGCGACGGCGTTGACGCTGGTGGTGTTGCCGGCCTTGTGCCGGATGACGTTCGAGAAAGATCCTGAATCGGAAACGGCGGGTAACGAATAAAGCTACTCGTTTCGATTCTCACACCCGCATTCCTTGTCGCAGGCGGTTTCTTTTTCTGAGCGCACGTTTTTCCACACGAGGACCGCCACGGTCGCGATCACCACGGCGGGTGCGGCCCATGTTTGCCAGTCGTTCATCAGACAAAGAATCCGCTGATCTGATAGGTGGCCAGCGCGGCGAGGTAGGCGAAGCCAGTGAGATAGACAACCTGCAGGATCGCCCAGCGCCAGCTATTGGTTTCACGACGCGTCACCGCCACGGTGCTGAGGCATTGCATGGCGAACACGTAAAACACCAGCAGGCTCAGGCAGGTGCGCACATTGTAGGCAGGCTTGCCGTCAGCGCGTGTTTCGTTGGCCATGCGGTTGCGAACGGAATCGTCATCAGCTTCTTCCCCGAGGTAGATGATCGACATGGTGCTGACAAACACCTCACGCGCGGCAAATGAGGCCACCAAGCCGATGCCCATTTTCCAATCGTACCCGAGCGGCTCAATGACCGGCTCGATGGCGTGCCCGAGTTTGCCGGCATAACTTTGGGCAAGTTGTTCGCTACCGTCCTCTGAATCGCTCTTTGGATAAGTCGTCAATGCCCAGAGCACGATGGAAAGGCCGAGGATCAGCGTGCCGGCGCGGCGCAGGAAGATTTTGCCGCGGTCGTACATTTGCAGGCCGATCTCACGCCAGCTCGGACGTTGGTAGGCCGGCAGTTCCAGCACGAACAACGTCTGCTCCTGCCGGGCCAGTGTGCGGTTGAAAACATAGGCAAAGGCGTACACGCCGATGATGCTCAGCACGTACAGACCCAGCATCACGAGCGCTTTTTGGCCGGCGGTGCCGACGGGCAGCATCAGCGCGATGAGCATCACGTACACCGGCAGGCGCGCGGAACAACTGGTGATGGGCGCGATCAGGGTGGTGATCAGCCGGTCGCGGGCGCTTTCCATCGTACGCGTGGCCATGATGCCCGGGATGGCGCAGGCGTACGAGCTGAGCAGCGGCACAAACGCCTTGCCGTTCAGGCCCACGCCAGCCATCAGGCGATCCATCATGAAGGACACGCGCGCGAGGTAGCCGGTGTTTTCCATGAGGCCAATGAAGAAAAACAGAATGAGAATCTGCGGCAGAAAAATCACCACGCCGCCCACGCCGCCAATGATGCCCTCGGTGATGAGCGCGCGCAGATCGCCGGGGGCCATGCGGGCCTCGACCTGTCCGCCAAGCCAGCCGAACGCGCCTTCAATGAGATCCATCGGGATGCCCGCCAAGCTGAACAGCGTAAAAAACAAGCCGCCCAAAATGCCGAGCAACACCAGCCAGCCGAGCACCGGATGCACCAGCACACGGTCCCATCGGTCGCTGGGGGTGAGGCGTTCCTCGTCGCTGCGGGCCACCGCACCCTCGAGCAATTCGCCAATGGCTACATAACGTGCAGCCGTGTCTCCCTCCACCGGCTTCCAGTTCGCCTTGACCGGCTCGGCACTCAGAGCCACCTGCAATGCCTCCATGCCCACGCGTTCATTCGCCTGCATGGGCACGACCGGCACGCCAAGGCGCTCGGTGAGTTTCTGGGTGGCGATGGTGATGCCGCGGGCTTCGGCGGCGTCGGTCTTGTTGACCACCACAATCACCGGCAGGCCCAGCTCCATTACCTGCGTGGCGAGGTATAGATGACGCTCGAGGTTACCGGCGTCCACAAGGCAGATGACGGCATCCGGCTGCGGCGTGTCCGCGCGTTCGCCGTGCAACACCGCGCGGGTGACCTCCTCATCCGGCGACTTGGCATCGAGGCTGTACGCGCCGGGCAAATCAATGACGGTGAATGCCTCGCCATGCCGGTTGCGGCCGGTGCCGGTTTTTTTTTCAACCGTCACGCCGGGATAATTGGCCACCTTTTGGCGCAGACCGGTCAGGGCATTGAAGAGCGTGGTCTTGCCCGTATTGGGATTGCCCACTAGGGCAAAAGTGCGTGGAGAACTCATGAGTTACCGAACGAAGATTTGCGCCGCATCCGCCCGCCGCAACGCCAGCCGCGAGCCGCCCAATTCAAACTCAATGGGACACCCCAAAGGCGCCCGCCGAATCAGCCGCACCGTTGCCCCCGGCAACAGGCCCATTTCGCGCAGGCGATCGCCCGCCGCCTCCGGCAGGTCCATGCCGCCCAATTGCGCTTCTTCGCCATCCGCCAATTGACCGATATGCCGCGGCTCATTCATACGGCGGGGAACTTATTGAAACTCAGTCTCATTTTCAACGCTTATCTTGGCGGCTCGCGTGATCGCGTTGATGCAGGGCGGTCATGGTTTCCGTAACGTTTTTTAATGAACCCACCAGCACATAACAGCGGTAGGAATAATCCCCGGCCGGCACTCGCTTCGCGTGCTGTTCACGAAAGACACAGTTCCACTTCACGACCTTCTCGGTTGGGAAACGGAAACGCCCATAACCCGCTTGCTCAAATCCTTTGGACGGTTGCTGAGCCGACCACACCCCCATGGCATGCTGGGCATCGGGTGTGGAAAAAATAACCGGTCTCGATTGTTCACCGGGGCCATCGGTCAAGGGCGAGAGTTTGTTGGTGGCCAGATCAAAGCTCCAAAATTTCGAAAAACCGGGTGGCATATAGCCGGTGACCACTTCGAACTGCGCATACCGGTGGTGTTCGGCTTTAGGAATCGTGAAGGTCACATCATACCCGATGGCGTGGGGCAACCCATGCACCCCGAGCGTCACGGTTTTCTTCAGGCGATGCTGGGAAAGGACGGTGGTATTTTTTGCCGAATTGCCAAAGGACTTCTCGCCCGGCTTCAACCAAAACGCCATTTGGCTTTCAGTGCTCAGAACCCTGCCCTTCGCCGTCAACGCAAGCAACACGCTCGAACTTTTCGGCCCCGCCCCGTCAAAGCGCGAGCCCGCTTCGGTGGGATTAAACGTTTCCGGTACAAAGCGTGATCCCGCATCGAAATTGGAAGCCGACTGCAACTGCCGCCCGTGATCGGTGCTGTCGATAAACTCCAGTCCGTTCCAGGTCAGTGAATGAATCGCCCCGGCCAATCGGCTGGTGGTGGTGATGACGATTTCAGAAGGCCCCGCCTGGGCACGGATCTGGGCGTCCCCGGACACCGCCGCCTTGAGCGAAGCCACCGCCAGAAAAAGTAAACCGGCCAATCCGCGCATTACTTCTCCGCCGCGTAAGCCTTGTATGCCTCGGCGATCTTGGCGGCTTTTTCATCACCCAGATGGAAGATTACGCGATGGCGCAGGGTAAGGCTTTGGCCTTTTTTGAGAGTGAGGCTACTGTCCTTGCCCTGACCAAGGCTGCGCAGGCCAAAGGGGTTGGCGGTGAACAAACCGTACGTGCGCACGTGCCATGGCGTGGGAAGCCGAAAGCTTTTGGGATGATTCAGGAACTCCACGCCGACGGTCATGCCATTGACCGGCCCGTGATAATCCACCCACTCCGCACGCTTACCCCACGCGGCCCTGTCGGTGATGCCGTTGCTGTTGATCACGCGGCCGCCTTTTTTGCTGTCCACATCCATGCTGGTCGCCACGCGCACGCTGAAGCCCGCATCTTTTTGATCGGACAACTTACAATCGCCGTGTTCAGCCGTGAACTTGATCGTCACGTCAATGATCCGCTGCCCGTTCTCCACTCGAAACACATGCGTGCGTTCATCGGCCAACAGCTTCTTACCGCCGCCCACGTAATCGTTGCGCGTCACAATCACCGCCGTGTCGCCGCCTTTCACGGTGACAAACTCACGATGCACCGTGCTGCCAAGCTTCGTTCGGCGGCCACTGGCTGGTTCGTGCCAGGTGTCAAACCCCGCCGTGCCTTGGTGCCCAAACCACACCGAGCGATGATGCGGATGATCGTGCCGTTCGCCCTCGCGTTTCTCCATCGGAAACGCCCGCGTGACTTCATCGCCGCTCGGCCCGATCACCGGCCACAAAAACGGCTTGTTCGATTGCCCGATCACGTAGCGCGTAAACAGCTTGCCGTCATATTTCACCGTGATACCGGCTTTTGTTTTTTCTATGGAAAATTCACCGGCATCCAGATGAAAATTGAGCAACGAAAACGTCGCGCAAAAGATAAGTCGAACAATCAATTTCATGATCGGCGAAGAGTGACCGATCCGCCCCAGGCACTCAAGTGCTATCCCGCCCATACTCCATGAACTCACGCAGAGCCGCCTCCTCCACTCCGCCATGAGTGACAATTGTCACCCCAAACATCCTTCACAGTTACCTCTCGGGCTTCCATTTGATTTGCCGGCGTTGGATGTCGTTGGGGTTGGTTTGGTAGCTGGCGCCGTCGATGAGGCTGATGCCCCGAGGTGGATGTCGCGAGCCAAGGTGACACGGCTAAGGAAGCCAAGGCCAATTTACAAGAGGCAGTGGAGTTGTTTTTTGAGTGCGCCTCAAAAAAGGAAATTGCTGATCGCTTATCCGCGGAGCCGCTGGTGTCGCCTCTGGAGGTGAGCATTGCCTAAATTGCCGCGGCTTTCCGGCCGTGAAATTTGCCGAATCCTTGAGGCAAACGGTTTCTCCCAAGTCCGGCAGTGCGGCAGCCATGTGGTAATGCAACTCAAGGTGGAGAATTCCACAATTACTGTGCCCGTGCCGAATCACAAAGAAGTGAGAACGGGAACTTTGCGTTCCATCATCCTGCAAAGTAAGTTGCCGGTTTCCGATTTCCAAAAATGATCAGTTAAATCGACCGGCTGCCAGTTGTGCGGCATCAAAC
>JAYQQG010000108.1:0-11764 GCA_038145765.1 Verrucomicrobiales bacterium | reverse complement strand
GTGCGCAACGGTTCATTAATGAGATTGTGTTGGAAGAGGAATCGGACGAAGCCCCTTCAGCCGCCGGGACCGTGCGGTATGTGAGTCACTTCGAGATGTATGTGCAATCGATGGAAGATGTGGCGGGTGACACGGGGCCGATTAATCATTTTCTGGATCGCGTCAAGCTGGATGGAATCGATGGCGCGTTGGCCGCCAACATTGCTCCGGCTCCAGCCAATGATTTTATGCGGACCACATTCGAAGTGGTGCAACACGGTAAACTTCATGAGATTGCCGCGGCCTTTGCGCTGGGTCGCGAACATGTGATTCCCCGAATGTTCCGCTCTTTGCTGGATGAGATGAACATCGGCTCTGAACTGGCGCCAACCTTTCATTACTACCTGAGTCGACACGTGGAACTCGATGAGCTGGAACACGGTCCCATGGCGATGCGGATGCTCGATGTGCTTTGTGAATCGGATCCTTTTCGAGAAGGTGAAGCCCTTGCGGCTGCCCAAAAAGCCCTTCAGGCACGACTGGATTTTTGGGATGCAGTCGAAAAGGTCTTATAAACTGGCGCGGCGTTTGTAATCGATTTCCCTTCCGAATAGGCCGTTTTTGGGCTAAATTGATCCCATGGATAATTGGGAAATCATTATCAGCGTCATGGTGGGCGTGGGTCTGAGTGCGGCCTGTGGCTTTCGTGTCTTTATCCCGCCTTTGGTTTTGTGCATCGCCGGCAAGGCCGGGCATGTGACTTTCGGGCAGGAGTTTGCGTGGATGGATTCCAACGTCGCCTTGGCGGCATTCGGTCTGGCAGCGGTGCTTGAGGTGGGCGCATATTACATCCCGTGGCTGGATAATGCCCTCGATACCATTGCTGCGCCGGCGGCGGTGGTTGCCGGGACCTTAACGTCAGCTTCGGTATTCGGCCAAGATATGAGTCCGTGGCTCAAATGGTCGCTGGCGGCGATCGCGGGTGGCGGCGCGGCGGGCGCCGTCCAGGTGACGACCACCGTCACTCGAGGCGCCTCGTCGGCCTTGACGGGAGGCTCGGCCAATTGGCTGGTTTCCACCGGTGAAGGTATCGGGGCTACCATTACAGCCATTTTGGCGATTGTGGTGCCTGTGTTGGTTTTCATCGGTATGTTGATTTTGGCCGGTTACATCATTTACCGGAACCCGCTGAAGCTCTATCGCGAGTGGCGTGAGCGGAATCTGCCCGAGGATCCGGTCACGGAGCCTCCGGTGATGGTCACTTGACCCCGGTTCGGCTTCCATTAGCATAACGCCATGCAGACGATTGTGATTCGGTGCGTGGCGTTTTTCTTTTTATGGGCTCACGCAGTTCAGGCTGAAAACTGGCCGGGCTGGCGCGGCCCTCTGGGCACAGGCAAAGCCGCTGCGGCGGATTATCCCTTGAAATGGTCCAGAGATTCCAATGTACGCTGGCGCGTGGATTTACCGGAACGCGGCAATTCTTCTCCGGTGGTGTGGGGGGAACGTGTTTTCGTATCACAAGCTTTAGAGGAACAATCCGGGCGTCAGCTGATTTGCTTTCATCGACGGGACGGCCGGGAGTTGTGGAAGAAGACAGTAGAATTTGCCGGGAAAGAATTGACGCACAGGACCAACCCCTATTGTTCAGCGTCTCCGGTTACGGACGGTAAACGTGTGGTCGTCTCACATGCCTCGGCCGGGGTCTTTTGTTACGATATGGATGGCCGTGAATTGTGGCGACGCGAATTGGGGGGCCAGAGTCATATCTGGGGGAACGCTGCTTCGCCCGTGCTCTATAAGGAACTAGTGATCCTGAATTTTGGTCCGGGCGAGCGCACTTTTCTGATTGCGATGGATGCGGTCACCGGCAAGACCGTTTGGCAGCACGACGAGCCGGGAGGGCACTCCGGGGTGGCGAAAGAGGGCCAACGCGGCAAATGGGTGGGGTCCTGGAGTACGCCGATCCTAATCGATGGTCCAGAGGGCGATGAATTGCTGATGTCTTATCCGGAAAGAGTCGTGGCATTTGATCCGGTGAAAGGGAAAGAGATCTGGAGTTGTCGGGGGTTGAATCCGCTGGTCTACACCTCGCCGATTTATGAAGCGGGCGTGGTCGTGGCGATGGGGGGATATCGCGGTACAGCCATGGCGGTGCGCGCTGGGGGCAAAGGGGATGTGACCGCATCGCATCAACTTTGGACCCGGCCGCGTGAAAAACAGCGGATTGGTTCCGGGGTGCTTGTGGGAGGGCACATTTATATTCTGAACGAAGACGGGGTGGCCCAATGCCTGCAGGCGCGCAGTGGCAAGGTGGTATGGGAGGAGCGTCTTCGGGGAGCCGGTGGGAACGGAAAATCCTGGTCCTCTATGGTCGCCGCCGGCGATCGTTTGTACGTGACGAATCAATCGGGCGACGCGTTTGTGCTCAAGGCGGCGCCGAAATTTGAATTGCTGGCCGCCAATTCGTTGGGGGAAATGACTCAATCTTCCATGGCATTCTCGAACGGTGACATTTTTATCCGTACCTACAAGAGTTTGTGGTGCATTAGTGAATCTACGGAATGATTCAAGCCATCGAGAGTTGATTACGTGAACTTTTGTAAGAGCATTCATTGATACAGTGATGAAAAGATTGGGATTAATCGTTGCGTTGCTATGGGCGTTCTCCGTGGTGGCGGCGGAGTTTAATACTCCGGGGGATAAAATGTTCGCTCGTTATTTTAAGGCTGAAACAGATCGATTGGCGGCGGGGAGTTTGTCTGAAATCAAGACATTGAAAGACTGGAACACGCACAAGAAACGGTATCGCCGTGAGATGCATGAAATGCTGGGTTTGGAGCCGATGCCGCAGCGGAGGCCGTTGAAGACCACGGTGACCGGTAAGGTGCAGCATGAGGAATTTGAAGTCTGGAAGTTGCATTATCAGTCCATGCCGCGCCTGTATGTGACGGCCAATCTTTATGTGCCAAAGGGTCTAAAGAAACCCGCCCCAGCGATTTTGTATGTGTGCGGCCACGGCCGAGTTAAGAAGGATGGAGTGAGTTACGGCAACAAAGTCCATTACCAACATCACGGTATTTGGTTCGCCCGAAATGGTTACGTGTGTTTGATCATCGACACGCTGCAACTGGGAGAGATTGAGGGGACTCATCACGGGACGTATAACCATAATATGTGGTGGTGGAACTCGCGCGGCTATTCGTCGGCGGCGGTGGAGGCTTGGAACAGTATTCGGGCACTCGATTATCTGGAAACTTTGGAGTTCGTGGACAAGAACCGCTTTGGGGTGACTGGTCGGAGCGGTGGCGGGGCCTATAGTTGGTGGGTGAGTGTGCTTGACGAACGAATCAAGGCTTCGGCCCCCGTGGCGGGGATCACCAGTTTAAAAAATCATGTCTATGCCGGCTATGCTAATAGCGGCCGGTTGGCGCATGGGGTGGTGGAAGGACACTGTGACTGCATGTTCCACGTGAATACGTACCGCTGGGATTTTGATCAAGTGGCCGCTTTGGTCGCCCCTCGGCCGTTAATGATTTTAAATACGGACGATGATCGCATCTTTCCGCTCGATGGCGTGACAGATGTGTTTAATGGCGCGCGGCGGATCTATGATTTGCATGGCGCACGCGATAAACTCGGGCTCACGATTGTGCCCGGCGGACACAGTGACACACAGCCGTTGCGCGTGCCGGCATTCAGTTGGTTTAACCGTCATCTCAAGAATGATGAAAGCCCGATCACTATCGCGGCAGAAAAACTGTTCGAGCCGGAGCAATTGAAGGTGTTTGCCGAGTTGCCGGCGGACGCCTTGAATTCGACTATTCAGGATTCGTTCACGAAATTAGTAAAGAACGAGCCCAAAGAGAATTTGGGTAAACTATTGCGGGAGAAAGTTTTTCGAGGCTGGCCGGAACAAGAAAGGACGCTGAATGTGAAACGGATTTTTCAGACTGAACATCAGGGGGTGGTGTTCGAGGCGCATGATTTTGATAGTCAGGATCAGGTGCGGCTACGCGCCTACATCGCCTATCGCAAAGGATTGGATAAACCGGGGCGCGTGGACGTGGAAGTTTTGAATGAAGATTATTGGCGCAAATACCTGCAATTAGGGCGGCCGGCATTTGCCGATGTTTGGAAAGAGGAACTGGCTCTGGCTGGAATCAAGGAAGACGCGCCGGTGACAGACAAACAACAACAAGCGATTGATAAGCGAATGGCTGGAGTGGCGAAAGGGGATGTTGTTTTTGTGGCCTTCATGCCGCGTGGTATTGGGTTAAGTGCGTTAACGGATGACGAACGGCATCTCACACAATCACGACGCCGATTTATGCTGCTGGGGCAGACACTCGCCGGAATGCAGGTTTGGGATGTGCGCCAGTGCGTGCGCTTGGTCCAAGAACTGGGGTACAAGTGCCCGGTGACGTTGTGGGGCTACGACAGTACGTCCAGTCAGGTGGTTTTGGCGGCGTTGTATGAGGAGATTTCCACGGTGCATGTGAAAGGCTATCCGAAAGATGACAAGGCTCAGCCGGATTATCTCAACATTTCACGCTTGGCGACACCGGCACAAGTTTTGGAACGGGTCGGACAACGGACCAAGGTAAATGTGCTCGATCGAAAGAAGCCGAAGCAGCGCTGATTGATTATTTGTAGGGGGCACGCAAGCCTTTGCCGGGGAAACTTTTCTCCATTAGCTGGCCTTTGTTGACCACGAGAGTTCCCTGCACAAGGACGTATTGAAAGCCGGTCGAGGCTTGGTTGGCGTCACTAAACGATGCTCGATCCTGGACGGTTTTTGGGTCAAATACAATCAGGTCGGCGTGGGCCCCTTCTTGCAGACGGCCCTTGAGTTTCATCACGGGCGCCCGAGCCTCAAGACGTTGCGCGGGCCACAGGGAACATTTGCGGATGGCTTGCATGAGGGTGAGGTCCTGATTGTCGCGCACATATTTTCCAAGAATCCGGGCAAACGTGCCCGCATTGCGCGGGTGCCCGCGCAGACCGTCGCTGGCGACGATCGTCTTAGGGTGGGCGACGACTTTTCGGATGAGGCTTTCAGGGTTGGTATGAGCGATGATCATGCCACCAGTTTTTCTTAAGGCGGAAAATGTTTTGGGGGTAAGGCGCTTGCCGGTTTTTGGATCTTGCAAATCGCTGTATGTGATTTTCGCGCGCTTTTCCCAGCCGGGATCAAAAATAGCCGAACGAATGTCCGTCATACCCGCGGTGTAGGGGTAAATTTCTGCACTGACATCGAGGCCGCGCTGTTGCGCGCCGCTGACCATCCGAAGTAATTCGGGGGTGGTGCGGTTGCCGGTGCTTTGAATATGCACAATGTGAGTGGGCGCCCCGGTGATGGCGGTGGCGCTGATGACTTCCTGTACCGAAGCGTATAGATTGTTCGGAACATCCAGTCCTTTGAAACGCATGTGTACATGGCAGGCAGCATGATAACGGGCGGCTAACCGATAGATCTCGAGTACTTCCTGCTGGCTGGCTTGCGGAGTATATTGCAGCCCAAACCCAACGGCTAAAGCGCCGCGTTTAAGGCCCGTCTCGATCCGTGCCTTGATGGTTTCTAATTGTTCGGGGGTGGCGGTTTGTCCGGCAGCTCTGGATTGGGCGCCCGGAAGAAAGCTGGGGCGGTCGCCCATGACACTCATCCGTACGGGCATATGACCGATGCTTACGCCATGGTGGATAGGGGTTTTGCCAGCGCGTTGTTTGAGCCAGAGGTCGATGTCGAGAGCGCCCACTTCCAATTCCAGTGCCGTGGTGACTCCATCCTGCGCCTTGAAACGGTAATCGAGCGGTTCATGCGCGTGTTGGTGGAGATCGATGAAGCCGGGAGCCACAACGAGTCCTTTTGCCTGGAGGATGCGTTTGCCTTGAAGGGGATCGCGGCTGATTCGGGCAATGCTGCCATCGCGAATGCCCACATGTCGAACGGCATCCAAACCGGTCTCCGGATCCATTGCACGGCCGCCCTGAATGACAAAATCATATTCCTCAGCGGTCAACAGGCCGGTTAACGCAGCGATGAGCAGGATGTATTTCATTAGATCAACGGGACCAATTTGGCGCCGAGGATGGTGACAACGATGCCGACAATGCCCATGACAGACAGGCAGGCGGTGAATGTCTGCAGCGTTTCTTTTTCAGTCATGCCGCTCATTTTGCTGATCACCCAGAAGCCGCTGTCATTCATCCAAGGTAACGGTTTGGAGCCGCAGCCGATTGCCAGTGCGAGATACACCGGATGGTAGCCAAGGTTCATGGATGCAAATCCACCCACAATCCCCACGGTAGTGATCATGGCCACGGTGGCTGATCCTTGAGCGGCCCGAATGATGGTGGTTACCAAAAAGGCCAGAGGAAGTAGCCAGATGGGGTCGACCTGACCACCCACCTTGTGCTCCAGATATGGGCCGATGGCGGTTTGCAGTAGAATGCTGCCGAAGGCCCCGCCGGCGCAGCAGATGAGAATAATCAGGCCCGCTTCCTGCAGGGCACCCTGCATTTGTTCGCCCAGTTGTTTGGTATTCTGGGTTCTCGAGGCAAGTGTCCAAAGGGCGAGTCCGGCGGCGATAGCGAGAGCGATGTTTTTATCGCCAAGAACGCTCAACAGTCTCTGGAAAGATTCCGGGGCGTTGGTATGGGTGACCAAGGTGCCTCCGGCAATCAAAAGCACGGGAAGGATAATGGGAGTCAGCGAGGCAGTGAGCGAAGGGAGTTCCGATATGTCTTTGGCCGACAGGGTTTCCAGCTTGGCAATGGATTCCTCGCTTTCGCGGAAGGGGATGTCCATGCGCCGGTTCAGCCAAACGCCGTAGAGATATCCGGCACTGGCCGTGAATAGACCGACCACAAGGCCGGCGATGATCATGGTGCCAATATTAATGTCGAGCGCGCCGGCTACATACAAGGGACCCGGGGTGGGAGGGACGAGGGAATGGGTCATGGATCCGCCGGCGATGATCGCGACCAACAATAGCAAATAGTTTTTTCGCAGTTTCAGCCACATGGCCTTGGCCAGCGGAACCGCCAAAAGGAAAAGGCTGTCGAAGAACACCGGGATGCCAAGGGTAAAGCTGCTGGCGAGAAAGGCAACGGGGGCTCCTTTTTCGCCCACCAGTGATAGGGCGCTTCGAACAATGCGGTCGGCGGCACCACTGGCCAACAGGCAGCGGCCGATCAGGCAGGCTAAGGCGATGATGATGCCGATTTTGCCGCACGTGACACCGAATTCCGTGGTAATGCGTTTGATCGGGGAGTTTTTGGCATAGCTCTTGGCCTTGGAGCGGGCATGATTCACGATTTCGGCCCGCTCAATTTCGGTTAAATTGTTTTTTTGGAGCCCGCGTTTCTTGATTTCCTCATTGCTGTATTTTGCCGTTAACGCATCGGTGACCTGTTCACGGGGCGTGATGCCGGCGATCAATAGGGCAGCGATAAACAGGGCAAGAAACGGATGCAGCCGGAGCCAAAGTATGCCGCCGAGGACGGTGGCTAGTCCGATGAGAAGCAGCAGGATCGGATCCACGGCCGAAGGCTAGTGAACCGGGTGAATTTGTCCATGCCCAAATATATTTACGATTGAATGTAAGGCCTCCTTGGGATAGTCCAATGCGCGCATGAAAAAGGCATGGATTTATCTCATGGCCGGGGCGGCGATACTAAATGCCGCCGAATGGAACCAATGGCGCGGCGCGGATCGTAATGGCGTGGTGGGGGATAAAGTCTCTCTGCGAACTGTGTTCGGTGAGGCCGGCCCTGAGCAACTTTGGCAGAGTGAAGAGATCCCCAGTGACGATGACGGCGGTCATGGTAGCTTGGTAGTGTCCGGAAATCGTATTTATATGGGCATCGTATGGCACATCGACGTGCCATCGAAACAACGCGAGATCAATGAACTGACCGTGCGTCGGCTGGGCTTCCGTAATATTTCGGATCAGGCATTGGTGGATAAGATCGAAAAGGCGCGGTTGGATTTAAATCCCCGCCTTCGGGGATCCAAGCTGGAGGAGTGGGCGGATCAATGGGTCAAAGAAAATCTCGATGAAAAACTGGCCCAGAGTTTGGGCGGTTGGATCAAAGGGCGTTTTAAGAAAGGGAAGGCAGCGGTGCCTTATGCCGAGATGGTCAAGGTCTCCAAAAAGGTGGGGACGACCTTTGAAGATGATGCCGCATTTAAAGCCTGGATTCAGAAGGAACAATTCAGTGAATTGACGGCAAGCCAAATCATCAAGGTGGTGCCGTCCTCCGTGCGGCAGGCCAAGGATGTGGTGGTCTGCATCGACGGCAACACCGGTAAAACGCTCTGGCGCGCGGAAGCTCCGGGTGAACCCACGGGACGCAAATCGTCCAGCACTCCGGCTGTCGTGGGCGGCAAGGTGTTTGCCGCGGGGAGTCGCCACGCCTATTGTGTGGATGCCAAGACGGGCAAGACGCTTTGGTCCACGGAACTGCCGGGTAAGGGAACGGCTTCCTCATTCCTGGTGCATGGTGATAAGGCGTTTATCATGGCCGGTAAATTGATTGCCCTGGATGTGGAAACCGGCAAGGAGGTTTGGCGGGCCAATGAATTGTCCGCAAGTAATTCATCACCGGTGATTTGGGGGCAAGGTGATCAGGCGCGTTTGATTGTAAATGCGCGCAGCAATATTTCCTGTCTGAACCCGGCCACGGGAGAGGTGATTTGGACCGCGCAAGGGGGCGGGGAATCCACGCCAGTGGTGTTTGGGGATTGGTTGGTTGCCTACTCAAGAAATGAAAAGATCGGGTTGGCCGGCTATAAACTTTCAAATGATGGAGCTGAGATGGTTTGGAATCATGCCTTGGAAGCCCGGCGGACCCAGTCTTCGCCGATAATTTTTGAAGGGCATGTTTACTTCGCAGGGGGTGAAAATCAGATGTGCATTGACCTTCCCAGTGGCAAGGTTCAATGGCACGAGAAACGAAAGTGCACGATTTCTTCGCCGCTCATTGCTGACGGAAAATTTATCCTGCTCGAAAAGAACGGCAGTGATCTAGTGATGCTCAAGGCGTCTCCGGAAGCCCATCAGGAATTGGCCAAGACCCGGGTGAAGGCGATGTGGTGTCCGTCTCCGGTGGTTAGCAACGGCCGCCTGTTTGTGCGCAAGAGTAACGGCGTGGCCTGTTTTAACCTCGTCTCCAAGCTGGTCGTACCGTAAGTGGCCCCTCAATTACCAGCTTAAGTCACTGATGCGCTGGGCGACTTCCTCGGCGTTCGCGCGGCTGTTGAATGCACTGATGCGGAAGTAGCCTTCACCGGCTGCACCGAATCCGGCGCCCGGGGTGATGACCACGGAAGCTTCGCTGAGCACTTTGTCAAAAATATCCCAGCTCGGTGCTTCACCGGGCGTTTTGACCCAAATGTATGGGGCGTTCGTGCCCCCGAACACGTCGAGCCCGCTGGCACTGGCCGCTTCCCGGAGAATTTTGGCGTTGCCCATGTAATGCTCCACGAGTTGGGCCACCTGGGCCTTGCCGGCTTCGCTGTAGACAGCGGCGGCAGCTTTTTGGATCGGATAACTGGTGCCGTTAAACTTGGTGGCCATGCGCCGAGCCCAGAGGGCGTGCAGGCTATGGGGGTTGCCTTCAGCATCCATACCGGTCAACTCCTTCGGCACCACGGTGAAGGCGCAACGTGTGCCGGTGAAACCGGCGTTCTTGGAAAAGCTGCGGAACTCAATGGCGCATTCGCGCGCCCCGTCAATTTCATAGATCGAATGCGGCACGTCGCTATCCTGAATGAACGCCTCGTAGGCGGCATCATAGAGGATGATGGAATCATTTTCCCGAGCATACGTCACCCAGCCGGCGAGCTGTTCCTTGGTGGCGGTGGCGCCGGTCGGGTTATTGGGGTAACACAGGTAAATGATGTCGGCGGTTTCAGCGGGGAAAGCAGGAACGAAATTGTTCTCTGCTGTGCAGGGTAGGTAAATGATGCCTTCGTATTGGCCTACGGGGTTCGCGCTGCCGGTGTGGCCGGCCATCACGTTGGTATCCAGATACACGGGGTACACCGGATCGGTGATGGCAATCCGGTTTTGGTGGCCGAGAATATCGAGAATATTGGCCGTGTCGCATTTGGCGCCATCGGAAATGAAGATTTCATCAGCGCCCACCTGAACGCCCCGTGCGGCAAAATCATTTTCGGCAATCGCTTCCCGCAGGAATTCATAGCCTAGCTCCGGGCCGTAGCCGCGGAAGGTCTCACGGTTGGCCATCTCATCCACGGCACTGTGCAGTGCCTCGACACAGGCTGGCGGCAAGGCCTCGGTTACATCACCGATACCGCAGCGGATCAGGCGCGCGGCGGCCTCGGGGTTGGCCTGGGAAAATTCATTCACACGGCGGCCGATCTCGGGAAAGAGATAACCGGCCTGCAATTTCAGATAATTTTCGTTGATGTAAGCCATGGGGGCGGGACGGTAGCGAAACGGCCGTGGTTTGCCAAGCAGTACAGCCAATAAAGTCGGCGTTATCTCCCCATGAGATAAGCGAACAGGTCGCGCACTTGTTGGTCCGTCAGTGCGTCCGTGATGCCTTCAGGCATCAAAGACACCGGCATGGCCTTGAGATCTTTGATTTGTTCACGGGGCAGGGTAATGGAGTTTTGGGCCAGATCCCGCAGCACAATAAAACGCGGTGCGTTCTGAGCGATGAACCCGGTGAGGCGTTGGTTGTCCTTCGTCACCACGTTGAACCCGGCGAATTCCTCGCGGATCCCGAGGTTGGGATCGACAACGGCCGGGATAATGAACCCCGGATTGTTCAGCTGATAGGCGTCCAGGTTGGGGCCGATATTACCCCCCTTGCCGCGGTAACGGTGGCAGGCCGCGCACATGGCTTGGTATACCGCCGCGCCGGCCTGGGCGTTGCCCTTGTTCTCGCTCACCAATCGGCTGACAACGGCTATGCGTTTTTGGCGGGCTTCATTGCTTTGGCGTAATTGACCCCAATGTTTGCGCACAAGAGCGATGATGGGTTTGCCGCCATGATTTTCCATGGCCAATACACTGGCGGGCTTTACGGCTTCTCGAGCTACGGTCTCTTGGTCGACTGCTTGTAGCAGGGAAAGGGACCAATGGGGGCGGCTGCTGAGAATGTTTTGGGCTGTCTCACGTTCCCGGCCGCTGAGGTCTGTCCAGCGTTTCAGAATGGCCTTGGCGATATCAGCCGATTCGAATCGCTGCAGGGCATTCATGAGCTCCAAACGGCGGCCGCTGTTCTGTTCGGTTTGGAACTGATTCAGTAACAGTTGCAACGCGACAACACTGCGACGTTCGGCAAGCAGTTGGGTGAGCTCACGCTTGTCGGCAGCGCTGGTCTTGGGATCGTTAATAAGCGCCACGGTTTTGTCTGTGGCCTCCTTTAATCCCATGCGAGTGGCGAGACTAATGAGCACCGGTGTGTGTGGGCGGGTTTTCCAGAGATGTAAAATTTCCCGACGCAGGATCAAGGGAGGTTCCTCGGCGTTACCACCCTTGAGGCCGGTCTCCAGCCCTTGAACCAGCCGATCCTTATCGGCGGCGTTCGGAGCGAGGGCGAACAATGCGCCGGCCATGGCAAGATTAGGGCTGGTTGGCTCGGCTCCATAACGCTGGGCCAAGCGGGGCAGCAAATGCTGCTGCATCATGGGGGATTCCCAAAGTTTCTTGTCCTTCAGAAGCTTGGCTATTTCGTCCATATCCGAAGTCGCCTTATGTTCGAGAGCCCACCACAGTAACAGAGGGATATGTTTATCGTTGAGATC
>JAYQQG010000107.1:0-11880 GCA_038145765.1 Verrucomicrobiales bacterium | reverse complement strand
GTTCTTAGATGATAAACTGAATTGGCATTGGAAATATCAGTTAGCTCTCTATCTGATTCCGACATTAATTTATGGTTGGATGTTCTTCGGGCAGAAATATCCGAAGTCAGAGGCATCCGAAAAGGGGCTCGGGATTGGTGAAATGTTCCGAGATGTAGGTGTGTTGGGCGCGCTTGTGGTGGCGTATCTTCTGGTGTTGTTCTTCAACACCAATTTGGGTCTCGATAAAACGAGTTCCTGGGTTGTGGGTATGCTACTCGTGGTCGCGGCGGGTATTTTGACACGCCAGCAAACTGAAGTCCCAATTCAATCATGGTTGATGTTGATGATGTGCTCCTTGGTGGCGATCTTCTTGCAGATTTCACTGCAGTTGCCACACCTTGGGACATTGATTATTGCCGGGGCATTGCTCTTGGGCATGGGGGTAACTATGAGATGGGCCGTTGGCGCGTTTCTCCTCTTTGTTTTGTTTATCACGCATGCATTGGTGGGGGCAGTGGAATTGGGAACAGATGGATGGATCCAAAATATTACGGGTAATATTCTGACATCTGAGCAAGGCAAGATTCTGTTTGTGTTTACATCGATGATGATGTTTGGCCTGCGTTTTTGTGCTAGCTGGATTGAGGATAAACTCGGTCTTTCGCCTGTTGGAATTCTCTTAGTTAGCGCGATTGCTGCCTGCATTGGCCTGAACTTGGCCAGCGGGATAGAAACCTTTGCGGGAGCAATTGTTGCTCTGGCTGTTTATGGTATCGGTAAGACATTTTTCTGGCCGACTATGTTGGCCGTTGCGTCGGACCGATATCCACGAACGGGAGCCATTGCGATTAGCATTATGGGTGGTATCGGCATGTTGTCTGCTGGATTGATTGGTTCGCCCGGACTTGGTTATGCCAAAGACCGTTTTTCTGGCGAAGCCCTGAAGGCAAGTGATGCGGCCGTGTACGAGGAATATAAATCCAAAAGTACCAGTTCATTCCTTTTCTTTGGAGATGCGAATGGTATTGATGGTTCCAAATTCGGTGAAGTCACAGCGAAACTCAATACAGCAAGAGCCATTTTGAAAGCCGGAAAAGCCCCGGAAAAACCGACAAAAAAAGAGTTGGAGGGTAAAACCGAAGAGGAAGTGAAGGAGGCGAACAAGAAGTTTGCATCTGATACGGCCATTTTTGAAAAACTCAAGGAGGCAGATGTTATCAAAGAAGGTGGTAGCGCCAATCTTGAGGATGGATATAAGGCGCTCACGGACTCCGAAGTGAAAGTCCATAAAGCGAGCATCGAGGGTGATAAACGTACGCTCAAGGCGGATTCATTTATTCCAGGAACAATGGCGGTGATCTACCTGTTAATCCTGCTCTATTTCAAATCGATTGGCGGCTACAAGCCGGTCACCATCGGTGAGAAAGAGGATGAGTAAGGATTTCGGATAGATAACTAATTCAAGGCGGCCTACGGGCCGCCTTTTTTATTCGCCATCCCCGTTGGATTCGCGGCGCTTGTAGCGGCGTTGGGGTTCGGGCATTTCCATGTCCACCTTGGCGTAATAGGTGTTGGCCCCGAATTGTTCGTTGGCGGCGGATTGAAAATCGCGACCGGGATTCACATTGAAACGGTCATTGGCCTCCACGAATACCGAGGCTCCGTCCGGTTGCCGAAGGCAAAGCAGGAGCGGGATGGTCCCGGGATGAGCCTCGGCCAATTCGCGTACGCCGTCCATGGCGGCCGGCGCTAATGTTTCGACCTTGAGCCGGAGGTGCACCTGTTTGGTAAAGCGGTTAGGGGCCTCATCGATGGAGAAGATTTCCTGCGGGAAGATTTTGGGGACGTCCTCGCTGTTGTTGACTTCCCCGATAAACATCAGCGGCTGGTTGACCTCGATGAGGTGGTTAAATTTCTCATAGTTTTCGTTCACGCACAGCACGCCGAATTCGGTTTCCAGGTCCTCCACGGTGGCAATGCAGTAGGGTTTGTCGGTTTTTCGGGAGATGCCGCGGCGCACTTCACTGACCAGCCCGGCCACACGGACAATGGTGCGGCCGGGTAGTTCGCTCAATTCGTTGATGGCATGGGTGCAGTAGTTGTCGATCACGCCGAGATACGGCTCAAGCGGATGACCGCTGACATAAAAGCCGAGCAGTTCTTTTTCGTAGGCTAACTTCTCGGCATCGGGCCATTCGGACAGATTGCGTAGGCCTGCCGGGATTTCCTCTTCCTCGGTGTTGTCAGCTTCCAGCATGCCAAACAAGGTTTCCTGCCCACGGGCACGGTCGGCGGCGGCCCCGGCGGCGCGGGTCAGGGCGCGGTCGATCTGGGCGGTTAGACTGGCGCGGCTTTGGCCAAAGCCATCACAGGCGCCGGCCTTGATCAAGGCTTCCAAGACCTTGCGGTTAACCGCGCGTAAATCGACGCGGTTGCACAGGTCGGGCAGGGAGCTAAACCCGCCATCGTTCTCGCGTGCAACAAGCATGGCCTCCACGGCAGCCTCGCCCACTCCTTTGATGGCGGCCAGACCGTAGCGGATCACGGTGCCATCCCGTGCGGGCGCGAACTGGACCTGGGATTCGTTGATATCCGGCGGCAGCACATCGATGCCCATCGCCTTGGCTTCATTGACCAGCACGGTGAGCTTGCTGGTGTCGCCCATGTCGTTGGTACACATGGCGGAAAGAAACTCCACCGGATAATGCGCCTTGAGGTAAGCGGTCTGATAAGCCACCACGGCATAGGCGGCTGCGTGCGATTTGTTGAAACCGTAGCCGGCAAATTTCTCCAGTAAATCAAAAATCTTGTTGGCTTGCGCCTCGGGAATCTTGTTGGTCTCCTTGCAGCCGGCCACAAAACTCAGCCGTTGCTTGGCCATCTCCTCCACTTTCTTTTTACCCATGGCGCGCCGGAGCAAATCGGCGCTGCCCAGCGAGTAGCCGGCGAGCAATTGGGTGGCCTGCATCACCTGCTCCTGATAGATCAGGATGCCATAGGTTTCCTCGGATATCTCCTCGAGCAACGGATGCTCATATTTGATCTCCACCTTGCCGTGCCGGCGCTTGATGAAATCGGGGATGAGGTCCATGGGGCCCGGCCGATACAAGGCCACGAGCGCCGTGATGTGCTCGACAGAAGCGAGCTGAAATTCGCGGCACAGGTTGCGCATGCCACCGGATTCCAGCTGGAACACGCCGACCGTACGGCCTTCATTGAGCAGGTCGTAGGTTTTCCGGTCATCCAGCGGTAATAAATCTACATCAATGGTTTCCCCTTTGGTCGCCAGAATCATTTCGCAACAGTTGCGGATGACCGTCAGCGTTTTTAGCCCGAGGAAATCCATCTTCAACAGTCCCAGATCGCCCACCGGGTTCATCGGGTACTGGGTGGTGATGGTGCCGTCGGCATCGGCTTTAAGCGGCAGCACATTGACCAACGGTTCGGCCCCGATCACGACGGCGGCCGCGTGGATGGAGGAATTGCGGGTGAGATCCTCCAGCACAAGCGCGGTGTCGATCAGTTCGCGAGTGACCTCTTCTGAATCGTACGCCTGCTTGAGTTCAGCGGATTGCTCGAGGGATTTCTCCAAGGTGATCTTGAGTTCATCCGGGATCATCTTGGCGAGCCGATCACATTCACCATAACTAAGCCCCATCACCCGGCCGACATCGCGGATGACAGACTTGGAGCCCATGGTGCCGAAGGTAATGATCTGGGCCACACAATCGCGGCCGTATTTCTCGCGACAATATTCAATGACGGCCTGCCGTTGGTCATCGGCAAAATCGATATCAATATCGGGCGGATTAACCCGTTCGGGGTTGAGAAAGCGCTCGAACAGCAGCCCGTAACGCAGGGGATCCACGTTAGAAATTTCCAGCAGATACGTGACCAACGATCCGGCAGCGGAGCCACGCGCGACACAGGCGATGCCCTGCGAGCGGCCGTGTTGGACAAAATCGCCGACGATCAGGAAGTAATCGACAAAGCCCGTCTTTTTGATCACGCCCATCTCCACCTCAATGCGGTCGAGCACATCCGCGATCGCCGCCGCCACGGCCGGATCTTTGGGGTCGGATTTGTTCGTTTCTTCAGTCGCCTTGAGCGTGGGCAGTGTTGAGGCATCCTGGATGGAGCGGATTTCGTAGGTGCCGTTTTTATCCTCCGCCTCGATGCTGTAACGTTTTTCCAGTCCATCGACCATGAGGTGCCGTAGGTAACCTTCTCCGGTAAACCCTTCGGGGGTTTCGAATACCGGGTAGTGCAGTTCGCCCAGTTCGATCTCCACGTTGCATTGTTCAGCCACGGCAACGGTGTTGCGCACGGCTTCCGGCACCTCGGCAAACAACGCGGCCATTTCATCAGCACTACGCAGGAAAAATTGTTCCGGCGCGTAGTTCATCCGGCTCGGATCGGTGAGATGCGTTTGGGTGCCAATACAAATCAGTGCGTCATGCGCGTGGGAATGGGCGCGCTCGAGATAATGCACGTCATTGGTGGCCACGAGATTGAGATCAAACTCTTTGGCCCATGGGATGAGCTGGGCGTTCACCTTGGCCTGTTCATTCAGACCGTGGTTTTGCAGTTCCAAAAAGAAACGGTCCTTGCCGAACAGTTGTTTGAACCAGTCCAACGCATCGCGGGCCTTGCCCGGATCATCGCGCATGATCGCCTGGGGAATCTCACTGGCGAGGCAGCCGCTGAAGGCGATGATGCCTTCGTGATGCGCCTCGAGCAGCTCCTTGTCGATGCGGGGTTTATAGTAAAATCCTTCGAGGTGAGCGGCGGTGGTCAAGCGCACCAGATTCTTGTAGCCGGTCTCGTTCTCGGCCAACAACAGCAGGTGATTGTAGCCGTCCTTGCCGGTGCGGCTGTTGGCCTTGCGATCGAACCGGCTGCCGGGCGCAATGTACATTTCGCAGCCGATGATCGGTTTAAGATCCTTGCGCTTGGCTTGCTGGTAAAAATCCACCGCACCATGCATCACGCCGTGATCGGTGATGGCCAATGAGGAAAAGTTTAAATCCACCGCACGGTTGACCAACTTGTCCAAGCGGCATGCCCCATCGAGCATGGAAAACTCAGTGTGGACATGCAAATGGACAAACTCGTTTTGGGGCACGACTGAAGGTAGCCGAGCGGCCGTATCTCGTGCAAGCGGATGACGTTCGGCGGTTGTTAACAGGCAAAATGCCAAAGCGCGCGCTTGCTTTCCGATGGTAAACCCCGCACATTGACCGAACCCCGCTTGGCCATCCAAGTGCTGTCTATGAGCGAGACTCCCGACAACGATTTGTCGTTAGACCTGCAATTCCTGCCCGACTGGGCGCAGGATGAAGCGGGCAAGAATAAGTATGCCGATCATTCCGGAGAGGACCGGCCGGCCCGAAATGGAGGGCGCAAGGGGCCCCGCCGGAATCGCGGAGACCGGGGCGATCGGGGCCGGGATGACCGCCGGCCGCGCGGCGATCGTTCGCAGGGCAATGGTGGGCGCGACCAGCGCGGTCGCCGGGATGATGACCGCCGGGGGGCGCGCGACAAACGGGGCCGCGATAATCGGGGGGGCAAATTCAAGCGCCCACAGGCCCCGCAACTGGATATTAAGGTTGATTTTGTGCCGGACGTGAGTGGCGTGGAGTCCATTGCCAAGGAGATCAAATTGACCGGACGTTCGTATCCTCTTTTTCAAATTGCCCTTCTGGTGCTGGAACGTCCCGCGCGCTACACGCTTCGCCTGCGTGTTCAGAAAAAACCGGGGGGTGAGGTCGCTCAGCGGTTGTTTGCCTGCAAACTGGATGGTTCAGCCTGGCTGAATGAGGATCAGGCCGTACGCCATACGTTGGAATCGCATTTCGATGAATTCTATGAAACCCGCAAAACCGAGACGGAAGGGCCCAAGGGGAACTTTACCTTTGTGGCGCAATGCGGAGTGACCGATGAATATCTTGGGGCGCCAAATCATCATGATTACCAAAACCGGCTGGTCACCTTCCATGCCGAGCGCCTATCGCGGATGCCCTTTGAAAAATTCAAGAGCCGCATCCGCATTGTGAAAGAGGAAGAAGCCATCAATGCATGGCTGGAGCAGGCCAAGTGGAAGACGGAATATGTGACCCGCAAGTCGGAGGAGGAAGCGATCTTCACCAAACGGGATGCGGTGGAGGCGCATTTCCGAGCTCAACACCTGGCTGAGGCGGTGGAAGAGGTGGAGGTTTGCGAGATCTCCGGCGAACACGCCAAGGCCATGCAAAACCCGCGCACCTTGGCGGAGTTTCTGAAAGATCAATGGCACAAGCAAAAGCATTTCCCAATGCAACTGTCCACCCACTTGAGCAAACAGTTTTCCAAATTGGGGCTGCAATTTTTCAAGAAAGACAAAAAGGTCACGCACGTTTCCGTGGCACGACCTAACTTTCTGGACGTGGAAACCGAGCCGGTCAGTGAAGGCGTGAAAAAAATTATGCAGTTCATTGATGCCACCGAGGAATGCACCCGCCGCCAGATTCTGGAAAACCTCGGGGACTTGGAACACGTTGAGCCGGTCGAACCGAAAGAAGGCGACGACCCTGCTCCTGCTCCGGAACAGACCGAGGAACAGAAACAACTGATCTCTGATCTTCACTGGCTCATCCATCAGGGCCATGTATTGGAATTTTCCAACGGCATCATCGAGACCGCCAAAAAGCCGAAGAAGAAGCCGGAGGCTGAATCGGTTAAAGTAATGGAAGTCGCTACAGAAGAATCAGAAGTTCCCACACCTGTGGCCGAGGAGGAGACTCAGGTGCTGGATGAATCAGAAGACTCAGGAGTGGCTGTTGACCCTGATTCGGCGGAGTAACTGCTAAACGAAGCATACATCATTTGGGCAGGTAGAGCATTGTGATGCTCCCTACAAATCCCGAGTTTATTCCCACTCGATGGTGCCAGGAGGTTTGCTGGTGATGTCGTAGACGACGCGGTTGACCCCATCGACTTCGTTGATGATGCGGCTGGAGATGGTCTCCAGCAAAGCGGGGGGTAACTTCACCCAGTCAGCGGTCATCCCGTCTTTACTTTCCACAATGCGAACCGCGATGGTGTATTCGTAGGTGCGTTCGTCTCCCATCACGCCGACACTCTTTACGGGCAGTAGAACCGCGAAGCTCTGCCAGACCTTGTAGTACCAGCCACTGTCTTTCATTGCCTCGACGACGATGCGGTCGGCGTTGCGAAGGATATCGAGACGGCTTTCGGTGAGGTCACCGAGCAGGCGCACGGCGAGACCGGGCCCGGGAAAGGGTTGTCGCCAGACCACTTCCTTGGGCAGGCCCAGAGCGGTGCCGAGTGCGCGCACCTCGTCCTTGAACAGGCAACGTAACGGCTCGACGAGTTTGAATTTCATGTCCTTGGGCAGGCCACCGACATTGTGGTGGCTCTTGATCAAGGCGGCCGGGTTGCCAGCGATGGGGACGGATTCGATGACGTCCGGGTACAGCGTGCCTTGCGCCAGAAATTTGGCGTTGCCGACCTTGCGGGTGGCTTTTTGAAACACATCGATGAATGTGTTGCCGATGATTTTGCGCTTGGTTTCCGGGTCGGTGACCCCCTTGAGTTTTTTCAGGAACAACTTGGCGGTGTCCTCATAAAGGAAGTTGCACTTGAAGTTGTTCTTGAACAGCGTCTTCACCGCCTCGGCTTCGTTGGCGCGCAGGACGCCGTTGTTGACGAAGATGCAGGTGAGTTGTTTGCCCACCGCTTTGTGGATGAGAGCGGCAGCCACACTGGAATCGACGCCGCCGGACAGGCCGAGGATCACATGTTCCTTGCCGACCTGCGCGCGGATGTCCTCCACGGCCTTGTCGATGTAGCTGCGCATCGTCCATTTTCGGCCGCAGCTACAGATCTTGTGGACGAAATTGCTGAGGATCGTTTTGCCTTTGGGCGTGTGCACGACCTCGGGATGGAATTGCAGTCCAAAAAATCTGCGCTTGCGGTTTTCCACGGCGGCGTAGGGCGAATTCTCCGTGATCGCCACGGTTTTGAATCCTTCCGGAAGCTGCGTCAGTTTATCTCCGTGGGAATTCCAGACCTGCAGACTCTGGGGCAATTTTTCAAACAACGCACAGCGGTTATCCTTGACCGAGAGGGTTCCCTTGCCGTACTCGCGTTTGAGGCCGCGCTCCACATTGCCTCCGAGGAATTTCGCCATAACCTGCAGGCCAAAGCAAATCCCCAGCACCGGCAGGCCGAGTTCAAACACCGCCTTGTCCGGCAATGGGGCTTTGCGGCTGTACACGCTCATGGGGCCACCAGAGAGAATAATCCCTTTGGGGGCGGGCTTCATGGCGGCGATTTCCTCGGCCGGCGTGTTGTAGGGCACGATGGTCGAGTACACTTTGCACTCGCGGATGCGGCGGGCAATCACCTGGGTGTATTGCGAGCCGAAATCAAGAATGACAATTTGCTCCTGCATGGTGGAGAAAGGGGAGACCCTGCCGTGTGGGCCGGTGAAAACCAGCAAAAATTTATTCCCAACGCAGCGGCGTTGACTTGCTCCTGCCGGAAGCCTAGTTTGGCCGCACCCCATGCACGAGGAAATTGAGAAACTGTTGGTCCTGCAGGAACGGGACCGCGCCATTGCCCAAGCCGAGCAGGAGGTTGCCGGGTTGGAACATGAACGCGCAGAGGTGAACAGCCGATCTGCTGACGCCGAGGCAGCCAACGAGGCGGCCCAGCAAAAGGCGAAGGAATTGGAGGCGCACAAGAACGGGTTGGAGGTTGAGATCGAGGCTGAGCAGGAGAAGATTCGCACTTACGCCCGGCAGCAAATGGATACCAAGGATAACGAGCAGTACAAGGCTTTGGGGCGCCAACAGGAAACCTGTAAGGAAACGATATCCGATTTGGAAACCAGCGAGATTGAGGCGTTGGAGGAGATTGATGCCCATGCGGCAGTGTTGCAGTCTGCCAAGAATGAATTGGACGAAGCCAATGCCGCAAAAGCCAAGGCGCTTGGGGAGGTTGATGAACGCGAAACCAATCTCAAGGCAAAGCTTGAAGAGTTGGCAGGGCAAAGGACTGAATCCGCCGGTAAAGTGGACGAGGCGACACTAAAGCAATATGACCGACTGCGCGCACGGCGTGGCACCAACATTGTGGTGGGCATTGCGCATGGCGCTTGTGGAGGGTGTCACATGAAACTGCCTGAGTCCGAAGTGATCGCGATCAAAACCGGCTCCAAAATTCATTACTGCCCCAACTGCAGCCGGATCGTTTACTATACGCGCGACATGGTGATGGAGACGGACTGAGCCCATCAAACCCCGGTACTCGGGAGGGCGAAGCTCCTGCTGAGCCGCTTCGCCTTCAGTCAGCTCACCTCACGGCTCAGCAGGAGCTTCGCCCTCCTGGGGCTGGTTGGCACCTTTTCCCCCTTCCACCTTCTGCCTTCATCCTTTACCATCCCCTCACCTTGGAAGGGTGGAGGATCGCTTTCGTTTTTGACGGGAGGGGAAAGTCCGAACACCACAGGACGCGATGCTGCGTAACCCCGGTTCCGCCGGGGATACACGCAGGCAGCCGGCCCGTGAGGGGCGGTTGACGGACAGTGCCACAGAAAACAAACCGCCACGGTTCGCCGCGGCAAGGGTGAAAAGGTGGGGTAAGAGCCCACCGCGCCAAGCGCAAGCAAGGCGGCACGGTAAACCCCATCGGGTGCAAGGCCAAATAGGGGGCCAGGGACGGTCCGTCCCGCGATCGGAAACGATCACGGCTCCGGGTAGGGTCGCAACAGATAAATGATCCTCTCCATCGCTTGCGATGTAGACAAAATTCGGCTTACAGCCCTTCCAAGGTTTTTCATTTCCTGAATAGCGAATTGAATTTGGCCTTACATTTCAGCGTATTTTTAGTACGCTTTTTGCGGAGGGTGAAATGCAACGACGCGATTTCTTGAGACTAGGCTTGGGCGGACTGGCGTTGCCGGAATTGCTCGCCTTGCGCGCCAATGCCTCCACCGGTGCCAACGGATTCGGCCGGGCTAAGAATTGTATCGTCCTTTTTTGCTGGGGCGGCATCAGCCATCTGGACACTTTTGACCTGAAACCCAACGCGCCCTCGAACATCCGCGGTACGTTTAAGGAAATCCCCACCACCGTGCCGGGCATTCGCATCGGCGAACACCTCCCCGGCTTTGCGCGCACGATGAAGCATTGGGCCATCGTGCGCAGTGCGCATCACAACGCGCCCAGCCATCGCTCGGGTGCGTACTGGAATCTTACCGGCCATCAGCCGCAAAACCTCACCGGCAACTGGCCTGCCAGCCGCGCGGATTGGCCGTCCATCGGTTCCATGATTTGGCAGGCCAAGGGCACGCCCGCCAATGCGTTGCCCGGCGCCGTGGCCCTGCCGTATACCCTTTACGATGGCGGCGTGGCCAACGGGCAGGACGCTGGTTTCCTCGGTATGGCCAAGGATCCGGCCGTGTTTCGCCCGGCCAGTGAGGGCTTGAAAATTTATCAGGGCAAATCGCCCACCTCCGGCCGCATTGATCTCGACCTGCCCGAGGGCGTAAACCGCAATCGCCTCACTGGTCGGCGCGGTTTGGTGGATGGCTTCAGCCAGACCAAGCGCACGGCGCTGGATCTTGAAACCGCCCCGATGCGCCGCACTCACGAGCAGGCGCTGGATATGCTGCTCAATCCCACGGTGCATGAGGCGTTCGATTTGGAGAAAGAGCCGCGCGCCTTGCGCGAGAAATACGGCATGCACATTTGCGGCCAAAGCGTTCTGACGGCCCGTCGCCTCACTGAGGCCGGCGTGCCGGTGGCTACGGTTTATTGTGCGGCGGGTGATTTAAATGGCTCAAAAGGATCGCACTTCGACACGCATCACGACAATTTTAACAAACTGAAGAACAACATGCTGCCGCCTTTCGATCAGGCAGCATCGGCGTTGGTGGAAGATTTGCATGAAAGGGGTCGGCTGGATGAGACACTGGTGGTGATGCTTACCGATTTTGGCCGCACGCCAAAGATCAATGGTGGAGCCGGTCGCGATCATTTTCCGGGTGCATACTCAGTAGTATACGCCGGCGGGGGCATCCAAGGCGGGCAGGTTTACGGCGCCTCCAACGCCACTGGCTTCGAGCCGGCTGACAAAGCCTGCGGCCCGCCTGATTTGCACGCCACCATCTTCCACGCTATGGGCATTGATCCGAGCACGACAATGATCCATGACCGCGACGACCGTCCACTGCCGATCTGTGACGGGAAACCGTTGCCGTTGTTTTAATGCTTGGATAGCACCGCTGCGGGGCTGGAGTTCCCGGCGGCATCGAGGGCCTTGACGGAGAGGAATTCCGGGAAGCCTTTGTTCACGCGGAGCGAAATCATTCCCTGAGTGCCGGGAGCCAGTCGGGAAATCCAGCGCCCATCCACTTTCATTTGGAACAGCCACCAATGGGCCTTTTCACCGGCTGACGTTCTCCAATTTAGATGAATGAGTTTTTTGGTCGCATCCCATTGGGTGGTGAGAGCCGGGGCCTTGGGTGCGTGGCGATCCAGCCAGGGCGAGGCGGGCACGAGTGCCGGTTCTGCGTATTGTCGGGCAGACAATTCCGCACCCAGCTTTCCGCGGTTGTCGTCCAGCGCACTGAGGTTCCAGTGGATATTGCCGGTGGAGCCGGGGTGACGTCGGGTGAGGTCGATTTGTTTCAGGATTTCCGAGGCTGCCCAGGGCTCAACTTTCGCGCTGTTGTTGCCGGGCCAAAGGTGGCGGCGCTTGGGGTTTTGCTCATGCCACCATTGAAGCAAAACGGGATAACTTTGGGCGGGCGGCTCGATGCGCCAATAGAGTTGTGGGGCGCAGTAATCGAGCCAGCCTTCGCGCAGCCAGAGGCGCGCATCGGCGTAGAGC
>JAYQQG010000106.1:0-12059 GCA_038145765.1 Verrucomicrobiales bacterium | reverse complement strand
CTGTTGCCCTTCGCGCGCGGCTATTCTAACCGGCCAATATCCGCATGCCGTGGGGCTTGGCCACATGACGCAGGATCTCGGTCAACCCGGTTATCGCGGCCGCGTGGCGCCGCATGCCCGCACCATTGGCCAGCGGCTGCAGGGGCTGGGGTACCGCACCTTTCTCGCCGGCAAATGGCATCTCGGTACGGAGGATCCCACCCGGCACGGGTTCGAGGAATTTTACGGCACCCTCGTGAGTGCCAAGACGTTTTGGGATCCGAACCATTTCATTCGTCTGCCCAAGAATCGGCCGCGCCGCGAATACGAGGCGGAGGGATTTCACGGCACCCATGCGCTTGGCGATCTTGCGCTCGATTTTCTCGGTCTGGCGCGCCAAACACCCAAACGGCCGTGGTTCCTTTACCTCGCCTTCAACGCGCCGCATTTTCCGCTGCAGGCCTTGCCGGCGGACATCAAAAAATATACCGACCGCTATCATGGTGGTTGGGATCAGCTGCGCACCGAGCGTTTGGCGCGCATGAAAAAACTGGGGCTGGTTGCGCCGGATACCCAACTCACGCCGCGGTCGCCCTGGTGGAATTATGGCGAGACCAAAACCGGCACCAACCCTGCCTGGAATTCCCTGCCGGCCGATCGCCGCGCTGACCTTGCCCGCCGCATGGCCATCTACGCCGCGATGGTCGACCAAATGGACCGCAACATAGGCCGCGTGATTGCCGATCTCAAGAAACACAAACATTTCGACAACACATTGATCCTGTTCACTTCCGACAACGGCGCGTGTGCCGAGTGGGACCCGAACGGGTTCGACATCAAGTCCAGCAACCAAAACATTTTGTTTAGCGACACGCGCCTCAAGGAGATGGGCCGGCGCGGCACCTTTCACAGCACCGGTTCCGGCTGGGCCAATGCCGGCAACACGCCGTGGCGGCTTTACAAACACTTCAATCATGAAGGCGGCATCGCCAGCCCGGGCATTGTGCATTGGCCCGCGGGTCTTAAGCAGCCGGCCGGGCGGATCTCGCATCAGCCGATGCACATCATCGACATCCTGCCCACGTTTTTGAAGGTTGCCGGAGCCCATTTGCCGATTCGTGATCCGTACCCGGGCCAAAGCATCCTCACGCAACTAAAGTCCGAGCCTGAGCGGCCGCGCCGACTGTTTTTTGAACATGAAGGCCACCGCGCGGTTCGCGAAGGCCGGTGGAAACTCGTCGCGGTGGCCGGTGAACCATGGGAACTGTACGATCTGCACGCCGACCGGACGGAGCTGAACAACCTCGCTGCCCAACAACCCGCCCGGGTTCGCGCCCTGGCCGCCGCGTGGGATCAATGGGCCAAGAGTAACCACGTTACACCCTTGCCCAAGGATTACAACGTGGGCTACCTCAAGAAACGCGATTAACCGTCGCGGCATCGGGCATCAGGCACGGGATCGTACACAAAAACATGGCAATCCCGGGCGGCCGCCGTACACTGGGGCGCATGGAACGCGTGTGGTTTTTAGTCGCGGTTGTGGCTTGCTCTGTGCAGGCGTTGGCCGTGGATTTTTCGCGGGAAATTCTGCCCATCCTTTCCAACAAATGCTTCGTCTGCCACGGACCGGACACCAAGAAAAAAGACCTCGTGCGGCTCGATTCGTTTGCCGGTGCCACGCGCGATCTGGGCGGTTACGCGGCCATCAATCCCAAGCAACCCGGCGAGAGCGAAATCCTCGCGCGCCTGCATGATGCCGAGGAACCCATGCCGCCCAAAGACGCTGAGAAGCAGCTCACTGCGCCCGAGCGCGAACTGCTCACACAATGGGTGAAAGAAGGCGGGAAGTACGCCAAACATTGGGCGTTTGTGCCGCCCAAAAAACATCGGCCAGACTGGACGGGCAACGCCATCGACGCGCTGATCGGTCGCCAGTTGAAAGCCAAGGGCACGGACTTTGCGCCTGCGGCCGACAAGTCTACTCTGGCCCGCCGCGCGGCTCTGGTATTGACCGGACTGCCGCCGGAACGGGCGTTGCTAAGAAAGTTTTTGGCTGACAAAAAACCGGGCGCCTACGAGCGGTTGGTGGATGCCTTGTTGGCCAGTCCGCATTACGGCGAGCATCAGGCGCGCTATTGGCTGGATGCCGTCCGCTATGGCGACACGCACGGGCTGCACCTCGACAACAAGCGCGCCATTTATCCCTATCGCGATTGGGTCGTGCGCGCCTTCAACCGCAACCAGCCGCTGGATCAATTTCTCATCTGGCAACTGGCCGGGGACATGCTGCCTGAGCCCACGCTGGAACAGCAGGTGGCTACCGGTTTCGTGCGGATGAATCCCACCACCGCTGAAGGCGGTGCGATCCCGGCGGAGTTTCAGGCGAAGAATAATTTTGATCGCGTGGAAACCGTCGGCACAGCGCTGCTCGGCATGAGCCTCGTTTGCGCGCGTTGTCACACGCACAAATACGATCCCATTCCGCAGGTGGAGTACTACCAGATGATGGCGTTCTTCAATAGTACGGCTGAGCCCTCGATGGACGGCAACCGCTACGAGTACGGCCCCACCGTCAAGGCACCGGCCGATGTGGCGGCGTGGGCGCGATGGGAGGCCTTGAAGAAAAAGGGCGAAGCGGGCGCAAAGGAGTTGGCCGAGTTTCAAAAGACGTTTAAACCCACACTGGTGGCCAAAGAGTTGCCCAAGCCGCGCGAGACCAAGCTGCTGGAGCGCGGCGAGTATAATCTGCCCAAGGGCGAGCCGCTGCAGCCGGGTGTGTTTGCCGTGATGGGCGAGTTTCCCAAGGACGCCCCGCGGAATCGCCTCGGCCTTGCGCAATGGCTCACTGCGCGCGGGCATCCGCTGGTGTCGCGAGTGTTGGTGAACCGCATTTGGCAGCGCACCTTTGGTGAAGGGCTGGTGCGTACGCCGGCGGATTTCGGGTTGCAGGGCGAGCAGCCCACGCATCCGGCGTTGCTCGATTGGTTGGCGGTGGATTTGCAGGATCGCGACTGGAACCTCAAGGCGATGCTCAAGCAAATGGTGATGAGCCGTACCTTCCAGCAAAGCTCGGCGCGCCGGGCGAAAGTGAACGATCCGGAAAACCGCCTGTGGGCGCGCGGGCCGAGTTTCCGTTTGGACGCGGAATCCGTGCGCGACGTGGCGCTGTGGTCCAGTGGCCTGCTCGAATTTGCCATGGGCGGCGAGGGCATAAAGCCGTATCAGCCAAGCGGCTTGTGGAAAGCGCTGATGCATCCGGCCAGTAACACGAAGCAATATGTAGCCGACAAGGACGCCCGCCAATATTGCCGCAGCCTGTACGTGTACTGGAAGCGCACCAGCCCGCACCCGATGATGACGCTCTTTGATGCGCCCAGCCGCGAGAGCAGTTGCGTACGGCGCTCACGCACCAGCACGCCGACCCAAAGTCTGGCGCTCCTCAATGAACGTCAGCGCGTGGAGATGGGCCGTCAGTTTGGCCAGCGTCTGCTGCAGAATGCCAAGGATGATGCCGAACGGTTGAATCTGCTTTTTGAACTGGTGGCCAGTCGTGCGCCCAACGCCATCGAGAGTGAGGCGTGTATGGGGTTGTTCAATAATTTAAAGACCCGCTATGCGGCGAATGTAAAAGATGCGCAGGCGTTTTTGTCCGTCGGCGATTCGCCGCGTGATGAGAAACTGAACGCCGTTGAGCACGCCGCCTGGGCGCAGGTGGCCATCACCGTGCTGGCGAGCGATATCACGATGTGGGTTTACTGATAATCGTACTCATACCTCGTACTCTTACTCGTAATCGATGACCACCACTCAACAATTCTCCCACGAAAAGCTAGAAGTCTACCAACTAGCCCTCTCGTTCGTCGGATGGTTGGCGAATTTGCTGCCGGAGTTGAAGGCGAACAAAGAGGCTCGCATTGGGGAAGTGGTGGATCAGATCGATCGAGCTAGCACATCGATTGTGCTGAAGGAAACGGTCGCCGGGCAACCAAGCAAAGGGCGCGTTTTTTTGATGATGCACGGGGCTCGGCCACGGAATGTGCAGGTTGCTTGGATTTGATGGTAGCGAAGCGCTTGGTTTCGGCGGAGCGAGTTGAGGAAGGAAAAACGATTTTGGTAAGAGTTGTTTCGATGCTGACCAAGTTGGTGGATCGATATGATAAATGATGTGAGTTGAATCGATTACGAGTAGGAGAACGAGGTATGTATACGATTGAATACGCTTTGAGGGGATACGAACGGGAGAACCAACTGATGATGACGCGCCGACAATTGTTCGGGCGCTCGGCGCTCGGTCTGGGCACGGCGGCGATGGCGGGGTTGATGGGGCCAGATGTCTTTGGCGCGGCCAAAGGGAATGCCAAGCTGAATGGCGGGCTGCATCATGTGGCCAAGGCGAAGCGGGTGATTTATCTCTTCATGAGCGGTGGCCCGAGCCATCTCGATCTGTGGGATTACAAGCCGAAGATGCAGGCGATGTACGGCAAGGATCTGCCCAAGGAAGTGCGGGACGGCCAGCGCATCACGGGCATGACCTCGCGCCAGAAAACGCTGCCGGTGTGCCCCACCAAATATAAATTTACCAAGCACGAAAACAACGCCGACGGCCTTTGGGTGAGCGAACTGCTGCCGCACACCGCCACCGTGGCCAAGGAATTGTGCGTGGTGCACACGGCGTTCACCGAGGCGATCAATCATGATCCGGCGATCACCTACATCCAGTCCGGCAGCCAAATCCCCGGCCGACCCAGCCTCGGCGCGTGGTTGAGCTACGGGCTGGGCAGTGCCAATGAAAATTTGCCGAACTACATCGTGATGCACGCGCGCACCAAGCATGCGGAGCAGAGTCTGTTCGGGCGCCTGTGGGGCTCAGGCTTTATGCCGAGCCGGCATCAGGGCGTGCTGCTGCGCAGTGAAGGCGATCCGGTCTTGTACCTGAACAACCCGGCCGGCGTGACGCGTGAAGATCGCCGGGCGCAGCTGGACACCTTGGCAGCATTAAACCGTGCGCAGGGCGAGCGGTTGTCCGATCCCGGTGCTTTGGAGCGCATTCAACAGCATGAGATGGCGTACCGCATGCAGAGCAGCGTGCCGGAGCTGATGGATCTCAGCAAGGAACCGGACAGCACCTTCAAGCTTTATGGCGAAGACGCCCGCACGCCGGGCACCTTTGCCGCCTGCTGCCTGAACGCGCGACGATTGGCCGAACGCGGCGTGCGGAATATCCAAATTTTCCATCGCGGCTGGGACGCCCACGGCAACCTTGCCGGTGAACACGGTAACCAGTGCAAGGACATTGACCAGGGCAGTGCCGGTTTGATTCAGGACCTACGTCAGCGCGGCATGCTCGACGACACGCTCGTGGTGTGGGGTGGTGAGTTCGGCCGCACGCCGTATTGTCAGGGCCGGCTGGGCAAGGATAACTATGGGCGTGATCATCACCCGCGCTGTTTCAGCATCTGGATGGCCGGCGGCGGTATCAAGGCGGGCATCACCTATGGACGCACCGACGATTACGGCTACAACATCGCCGATGCCGACGGCAATCAACTCAAGCCACAACCGGACAAACACAAGTGGACCCCCGGCACCATGCACATCCATGACCTCAATGCCACTATCCTGCACCAGCTCGGCATTGATCACCGGCGGCTCACCTATCGTTATCAGGGCCGCGACTTCCGCCTCACCGACGTGCACGGTCACGTGGTGAAAGACATCATCGCTTGATTTTAAACATGAAAAACAAACTCATTGCTTCACTGGTTTTCACTTTTGCATTCCAAGTTGCCGCGGTTGATTGGCCGCATTGGCGCGGGCCGCGTCATGACGGTGTGAGCTTGGAGAAAAATCTCCCGACCGAATGGGCCGAGGATAAAAATGTGCTCTGGAAACTGCCGATCAAGGGCTCCAGTTCCGCCACGCCGATTGTGTTCGCAGGCAAAGTGTTTACCATGGCTGAGATCGACAAACAGGTGCAGCTCATTGCCGTGGATCTCAAGGGCAAGGAACTGTGGCGCGCGCCGGTGGGGACCGGCAAGGGAACGGGTTCTGGGGAACGCACGCTGGCCTCGCCTACGCCAAGCGCGGATTCGCGGCACATTTACACAATGACCGGCAATGGCGATGTGGCTGCGACGAAGTTTGATGGCAAGCCGGCCTGGAGTTTTAACGCGCAGGAACGCTACGGGCGATTTCGGTTGGGCTTCGGTTTTCACACCACGCCGCTGCTCTTTCAGGGGCGGCTGTACCTGCAGCTGATCCATTCCGGCGGTGCGTGGGTGGTGGCGATCGACACCTTCACCGGCAAGGAAGTTTGGAAAGTGGAACGCAAAAGCGACGGCGTGGCCGAGTGCGAGCATTCGTATGCCTCGCCCTGCGCTGTGGCGGTGGGGAACACGTTTCAGATTGTGACGCACGGCAACGATTACGCCATCGGCCACGACCCCGCCACCGGCAAGGAACTCTGGCGTGTGGGTGATCTGAATCATAAAGACCGATACAACCGCACGCTTCGGTTCGTGGCTTCGCCGGTGGCGCATGGGGATCTGGTGGTGATTCCCACCGCCAAGAACCGCGGCGTGGCGGCGATCAACGTCAGTGCCGCCAAGGGCTACATTGGCACCGGCGGCAAGGGCGAGGTCTGGCGCATTGACCGCGGCACACCGGACGTGCCCTCGCCGGTGATCTACAACAACCTCGTGTACCTCTGCCGCGAAAACGGCACGGTGATCTGTCTGGATGCCAAGACCGGTGAACAGCTTTATTCCGAATCGCCCCACCGCCAAACCTACCGCGCCTCGCCGGTGGCCGGCGCCGGCAAGATTTACATCACCTCCCGCGACGGCATGGTGACCGTGCTTCAGGCCGGCCGCGAATTTAAGGTGCTGGCCAAAAACAAACTCGACGGCGGCCTCACCGCCTCCCCGGCCCCCAGCAATGGCCGCATCTACCTCCGCACCCACGAGGCACTGTACGCAATTGGGGCTAAGTAAAAGGAACCTAAAAGAATTATGAAACAAATCGGATTTATCTGCCTGGCGTTGGCCGGGTTTTCGTTGACGGCGGCGCAGCCGTTGGCGCAACAGCAGTTTGACATCCCGAAGCCCACGCCCAAGTGGTTTGGCGAACGCATTGCGCTGCCGCCGAAAGGGTTTGCGCCGGACTTGGGCCTCAAGGGCATCGAGGAAATCCTCTTTGCCCCGGGCATGTTCAAGGCCGATCAGCCGGATTTCTTCACATACGTCTTCCTCTTTGCCGTGGAGGCCAAGCCGGAGTTGACCACGGAAGTACTGCAAAAAGAACTGTTTACCTATTACGCCGGCCTCTCCAAGGCGCGTTTGGGGAATCCCAATTTGGACACGAGCAAGTTTTCAGTGAATGTCCGGCAAATGAAACATTTTGCAACCCAGCCAAAAGGCGCGCAGGGAGCGAAATCTTTCACGGCTACTGTGCACTGGATTGAGCCTTTCGCCACGCGTAAATACCAGACGCTGCATTTTGAATTGCAGACCTGGAAGTATGCCGGCTCACCACATCAGTACCTGTTCGTGTGCGCCTCTCCACAACCGCGCGACAAGGCAATCTGGAACACACTGCGCGACCTTCGCGGCAAAATGGCCTTGAAGAAGGCAAAGTGACGCAACGTGGCGTGCGCCTCGTCGACCGCCCATGCGGCAGGGGTAAATCGTTTGCCAGCGGTGAGGCTGGCACCTATTCTTTTGGCATGAAATTGATCCGGATTCTGGGTTCGATGCTAATGGCTGTCTCCTTGTCGGCGGCGGAAAAATTCAAAACCACCAAAGGCGATGCGGTGATTACCCCCATCAATCACGCCACCCTAGTGGTTGAATGGGGAGGGAAAACCATTTACGTCGATCCCGTTGGTCAACCGGAATGGTATCAGGCCTTTCCCAAGCCGGACCTGGTGCTGGTGACGCACATCCACGGCGATCATTTTCGCGAGGCCGTACTTAAGGCGGTAGCGGGATCGAAGACCCAGATTGTCGTGCCGCCTGCGCTGGGACCGGTGTTGAGTGATGGATTGAAAACGAAAGCCCTGTCACTGGCCAATGGTGCCGCCACGGACAAGGTGGGCTTTAAATTAGAGGCCGTGGCCAGCTATAACACCACCCCGCCCCGCAAACGCTTCCATCCGAAAGGCCAGGGGAATGGCTACGTGCTCAATCTCGGGGGCACCCGCATTTACGTCAGTGGCGATACGGAGGGGACCCCGGAAATGCGCGCTCTGAAGGGGATCGACGTGGCCTTTCTCTGCATGAATCTGCCTTACACCATGGACGTCACCGCCGCGGCGGAAGCCGTGAAAGCCTTTAAACCCAAGGTGGTGTATCCTTACCATTCGCGCGGGCAGGATACGGCCAAATTCAAGACCTTGGTGGGCGAGACCGCGGAAGTGCGGTTGCGAAACTGGTATAAGTAAAACGGTCGGCTGTCCGTTATAAAAAAAGTTCAGAATTACAGTAGGCAAGGGAAATTAATAGGTGATAGCCTTCCCGTGTTGGAAGGTGCTGCGTTAGCCTTTCCAACGTATACATATAGCGCGTTGGGTACAACCGCCGGGGTGAAAGCCTCGGCGGTTGTTATTTATTGGAGCGGCTTGCCGTCCTTGTAGGAACGGGAAAAGTAGT
Source organism: Verrucomicrobiales bacterium (assembly GCA_038145765.1). GTDB lineage: Bacteria > Verrucomicrobiota > Verrucomicrobiia > Limisphaerales > UBA1100 > UBA1100. Next base: position 3,432 of record JAYQQG010000106.1, on the reverse strand, counting down.
ATGTGCCGTTGTTGTCCTGTGCGATTTCACCCAGAATGGGATCCACTCCTTCGGGCCGGCGATGGAATCCCACGGTGTTGACCCGGACCAATTGATTCGTATTCAGATTTTGAATGAGATTGCGGACGGCACCGCCGCCGCCGCGGCAGTTGAATCGGCCATCGGTAAGCAGCCATATGGTATCTGGCCCAATTCGTTCAAAAGAATCCTGCAAAGCCTCCAGCGGATTGGTGGACCCGCCGGGGTCCTTTTCTTCCACGAAAGGAATCACTGAATCTACTTCCCACTTGAAACCGCGCTTGGATTCACCGGGCATGGGGGTGGATCCGCTGTCGAAGAAGTAGATGTAAAACTTTTTTCGCGGGGTGATTTTATAAAGGGCATCCACCATGGCGGCCTTGGCGAGGTTGAGGCGGTTGTCATTCCGCATACTGCCGGATTTATCAATGATGAACACGTGGTGATTGCCGTTGGTGGTGTTGAACACCTTGGTAATGGGCACTTCCTCAAATCCCCCGCAGCAACCGAGCATCACTGTGCTGGCGGATCCTTTGGATTGCCCCCCGTGAGAGGATAAATGCTGTCGGGTGAATTGGCCGGTGGGCCCAAGGTCGGCATCGGTGGAAAAATGACTGCTGCCATCGGCCAGTACCACATTGCCCTGACTCTTCATGAGGCCGGCCATGGCATCACGGTATATTACTGGTTCATCGGCCCCCAACCAGCGTGCTTCATCCAGATCACATTTGCTGAGGTTTCGTGTGGTGGCCAGCACGGTGCCCGGCCGTCCCAGATCGCCTCCTTCGGCGAGGAGATAGCTGATCGCATTGGGCGGGATGAGCTTTTCATTGATCGGGCTGTATTTCTCCCAATCCACTTCGGCGCTTTCGTTATAAGCGGCACGTTCCGGGTCCAATGGGGAGAGCAACACCTTTATGGAACCCAATTCCTGTTTCATGGGGGGCAACGAAAAAATGGCGGCGGGATCCATGGTGAAATCATCCCAGCCGGAACCCAATTCCACTTTTTGATCGCTCGGCAGGATTTGCCAAGGCAACCTGTCTTCGTGATCGTGCCCATACATGATCATGGCCTTACCGATTTGGGTTAAATTACCGAGACACTGTATTCGCTTGGCTTTGGTTTTAGATTTGGCAACTGCCGGCAACAACAACGATGCCATGATGCCGATGATGCTGATGGCCACCAGCACTTCCACCAGTGTGAAGCCTAGTTGCAAGGGTTTTACAGCTTGAGATGAGGCTGGAGATTTCGATCGCATGTCGCTGAAGCAACCTAACATCAACGGCTGTTATTTCAAGAGATCGAAAATGACCAATTACTGAAGCGATGAATGATTCATTAACAATACGTCCGGTTACGGAACCCGATATTCCACAGGTTATGGATTTCATCCGTGCCATTGCGGAGTACGAACGTCTGAGTGATCAAGTCGTGGCTAATGAAGCCGTGCTACGCGAATCGTTCTTCGGATCACAGGCCAACGCGGAAGGACTGCTGGCTGAACAGGCAGGAGAATCGGTTGGCTTTGCTATTTATTTTCACAATTTCTCCACTTTCACGGGGCGCTCGGGGCTGTACTTGGAAGATTTATTTGTAAAACCGGCATGGCGCCAACAGGGCATTGGAAAGGCCCTGCTCGTGCGACTGGCTCAGATTGCCGTTGAGCGCGGCTGCCCGCGTTTTGAGTGGGTGGCATTGGATTGGAACCAAAATGCGATCGATATCTACGAAAACCTGGGGGCCAAACAACTCCATGAATGGCGCATATTTCGGATGGAACAGGACAGCATCGCTCAACTGGCCGGTGTAAGTTATTGACATTTACCGAATACCTGTTAATAACCCTCCCAGCGGATGTCCCCCTAATTCGTCCGCTTTAAAACCGTCAACGGGATCCCCCCACTCCTTCCCGTTGGCGGCTTCTTTTTTCCCAATTGACAGTTTTCAAAAAAAATATACGTTTACGTACTAAATGATGATGCGCTGGATATTACTGGTGGGAGCAGTGGCGGGTACGGGGTGCACGGCTATTATGGATCGGTTGACGACGGATTTTTATTCGAAGTATTACGTTGAAGAGATTTCGGTCGTTGAGCGAGACCCCAAGGGGTTGCCGGTCCCGGAAGTGCAGCAAGTGTTTATGCGGAACCATGATGAGCGAGTCCAATCCCATCGGGATGGGGGCTGGCAGGTGGTGGGTTCGGCGGAATTCAACACCTCTGGTTCGCCTCGAGAAAATCATTTACATAACTTGGCCCGGCGCAAAGGGGCGGCTTTGGTGGTTTATTCCAAACAATTCGACCGTCGCGAGCAACGCATTGAAAAACGGCGTGAATATCAGCCCGGTGAACGCATTCAAGTGAACGGCACGGTGGTGAAGTTGGAGGGGCGTTGGGTGGATGTGGTCGATGTGGTTACCTACGTATACCATGATTTTCGCATTACGCTCCTCCGCCCGGGCAGCGAATAAATCATATACATTTCTCGCGACAAACTTTGTCCGCTGCCGCACACTGCGGGCATGAGGCCAGTGACGTTTTTTTCGCCCGCCCTTTTGCTAATTCTGTCTCTGCATCTGCCTGCCCAAGAACAGGCCAAAGCCGAGCCCACGCGTGGTGACGGATTGCGCGCCCAACTTCAGGCGATGGAACCGCAGCTCAAGGAAGCATTCGCCCAATTTAAGGAGCAAGCTGAGGCCGGCGATGCGGCGGCCCAATACCAACTCAGTTGGCTGTTGGTTTATGGAGTGGGCACGGAGGTGAATCTAAAGGCTGCCTTTGATTACGCCACACGATCTGCCGAAGCTCAGTATGGACTGGGTCAAACGCACCTGGGTGAAATGTACCGGTACGGCACTGGCACGGAACCGGATATTGAAAAAAGTGATGCTGCGTTTGCGTTGGCCGCGAAATCCCTTCCGGCCCTTGTGGCGGAAGGAAATACCGAAGCCATGCGGGCCTTGGCCATGTTGCATTATCGCGGTTGGGGCGGATTAAAGCAGGACCATGCCCAGGCCTTGGCCCTGAACCGGCAAGCCGCCACCGCCGGTGACCCCATTGCGCGTGTGGAAGAGGCGGATCAATTGTGGGATGGCAAAGGCACCCACCGTCAACGATCCAAGGCCACCCGGCTTTATCGTGAGGCGCTTCCCAAAATCATGACCCTGGCGGAACAGGGGAACCGCCGCGCGCAGCTCATCGTGGGCAATCTGTTGGCCACGGAGCGGGTCACGGGACAGCGAGATTTTGTGGAATCCATCAAATGGCACCAGCCGGGTGCTGATGCCGGCGACGCCGCCATGCAGTTTCTTATTGGGGCGCGCTTTCAAAAAGGCAATGGCGTTGCCCAGAACGATCCTGAAGCCATGAAATGGTATGAATTATCGGCCGCTCAAGGCCATCCCGGGGC
>JAYQQG010000105.1:0-12136 GCA_038145765.1 Verrucomicrobiales bacterium | reverse complement strand
ACTCAGGACTCCACCTCCAAAGAGGAAACCCCTGAAACGGATTCCGGTGAGGATCCTCATATCGCAGGTGAACTCGGACCTGATCATGATGATCCTTACCATGACGAATACCATCACGATCACGATGAGTATCATCATGATTATCATCACGAATACGATGAGGAGCATGAGCACCAGTATGACCATGACTACCATGGGCATGAGGATGACCACGGAGATTATGGGTATGGTCACGGAGCTGGGTATTCAGACTCGGACGAGGATTCCGCCGAAGATGATGAAGAAGAGGGTTTTGGTGGGCCGATAAAGCCGTTTCTGGATCACCTGGAAGATTTGCGCTGGACGATCATGAAGGTCGTCGTGGCCGTGGTGGTGGGGATGTTGATAGCGCTGATCGGTTCTCCTTACATCGTCAAATTCCTGACTTACCCGCTGAATCTTGCACAAGGGATGCAGCAGGTGAATTCCAATCCCGATAAACGGATGATCCCCGTTAAAATGGGCGACGGTGTGGCGTTTCAAATTCGCGAGTCGGATCTTGCGCAATGGGTGGAAGATGGCCGACTGGTTAAGGATGCCAATCGTACGGAAGTCATCACCGCGCTGCGATTGGTGCCGCGTCCCGGCGGGTTGGATGCCAATGGCACAATGTATTCCATGCAATTGCACGTGGATACAAATGGTTCTGACCGAGTAGAGTGGGAGGTGCAGCTCAAGGCATACGGGCCGCTCAAATCGTTCTTCATTGCATTAAAAATTGGTTTGTACGGCGGATTAACCATTTCGATGCCGTTTGTAATTTATTTTCTCGCGCAATTTGTCCTGCCAGCTTTGCGGATCAATGAAAAGAAATGGCTCTTCAAATTATCCGGCTTCGGGGCCGGCCTATTTATTTTGGGCGTTGCGTTTTGCTACCTCATTATTATGAAGGTGGCCCTCTGGGCCTCGGTTGGCTTCGCCAATATGCTGGGATTTGGTGCCGACGAGTGGCAGGCGGAGGAGTACATCAGCTTTGTCTGCAAATTCATGGTGGGCATGGGGTTGGCATTTCAGATGCCGATGATTTTGCTGTTCCTCGTGAAGGTCGGCATTTTGGATTACAAAAAGCTGTCCGATTTCAGGATGTATGCCGTGGTGGCAAATCTCATCATCGCCGCCGTCATCACGCCAACGGGCGATCCTTTCACCCTCAGCCTGGTGGCGGTGCCGTTGCAATTGCTCTATGAATTGAGCACGTTAATCGCTTGGTTCTGGCACAAACGTGAATTGGCTGAGGAAGAGGATGAAGCATAAGGCCGGCCATGAGCCTCGTCCTTAAATCCCACTGCAAAGTCAACCTGCTGCTCAACATCCTCGGTCGTCGGGAGGATGGCTTTCATGAACTGGAAACCATCATGCAACCGGTGCCCCTTTGCGACGAATTGCGTTTTGAGCGGATAGATGCGGGGATGGAATTGAGTTGCAGCGATCCCCGCCTGCCCATGGATGACACCAACCTGGTTTGGCAGGCGGCTGTCGTTTTCTGTCAAAAGGCCTCGGTGGATGGAGTGCGGATCCATCTGAAAAAAAATCTTCCCCTTGCAGCCGGTATTGGAGCGGGAAGCAGTAATTCCGCCTTTACCTTGCGTGGATTAAACCAACTGTTCGATGAACCGCTTGATTCGGATGGTCTGCAGTCAATGGCCGCTGACTTGGGATCGGATGTGCCGTTTTTTATGCAGGATCAGCCTGCCTTGGCCACCGGTCGGGGCGAACTGGTACAACCGATTGATCCGTTCCCGGCATTGCAAGGTAAAGGGATGCTGCTCGTACATCCGGGGTTTGGGGTCAGTACCCCTTGGGCCTATCAAGCATTGGCATCGTCCCCGAGCGGTTATGGCAAGGCTGGGGCCATGGGCATCATGGCGGGCGCTATGCAGGAAGGCCGATTGGAAGGATTTGTTAATTCACTCGAGGCACCGGTATTCCAAAAACACCTCGTATTGCCGGTCTTGAAGCGGTTCTTGAAGGAACAGGGTGGCGGGGTGGCATTGATGTCCGGTAGCGGCTCGACAACCTTCGCAATCACTGAGGATCGCGCGGCTGCGGAGGCACTCCGTGATAAATATCATGCGCACTTTGGTCAAGCGGGCTGGTCGGCTACGGTTGCGCTTTAATTGCTCTGAATAAAAAAGCGTGGCTCAGGTTCACTCCTGTCGGTAGCCTAGCGCCATGGATGAACTGTTGAAGTTGCTGCGCGACGATGCCTCGTTGACGCCCTCTCAAATTGCCGGTCGCTTGGGGCAGGATGCGGGTGAGGTGGAGTCCCGGATCAAATCATTGGAATCTGAGGGAGTGATTTTGGGTTATCGGACCGTGATCAATGAGGACAAACTGGAGGTGGATTTGGTGCGAGCGGTGATTGAGGTGAAAATTACGCCCGAGCGTGAAGGCGGCTTTGACCGTTTGGCTGCACGGATCGCGAAGTTTGACGAGGTGCGCAGTTGTTATCTGATGAGTGGAGGTTATGATCTAATGGTGGTGGTAGAGGGACGTGATCTCAAAGCGGTGTCCTCCTTCGTGTCCGAAAAGCTGGCCACTATTCAGGGCGTGATTTCCACAGTGACCCATTTCATGCTCAAGTCCTACAAGGAGCAGGGCGTATTGATGGCGGGGGAATACAACGACGAAAAACTGTCGGTGGCCCCCTAGACGTTCGTTAGGCCAATTCTTCCATCGAGGCATCCAGCTTGGCGAACAGGTCACCCATGGTCTCCTCGGTTTCATCGCCCATGTTCGACAGGCGAAAGGCCTTGCCCTTGAGCTTGCCGTAGCCGCCATCGATGAGAATGCCTTTTTCCTTCATCAATCCTTGGAGCTTGGATACATCCACCACCGTGCCGCCTTCCTTGGCGCCGTTGTTGATGCAGGTGAGCGAGAGAGATTCAAAACCGGCTTCGGGGAACAGAGTGAAGCCGTGCTTGGCGGCCCAGTCGCGAGTCATCTGATTTGTGGTTCGATGGCGCGTATAGCGATTGTCCAACCCTTCGGCAAAAAATTCATCTAGCTTGGATGACAAGCCGTTGATGTGAGGAATGCTGGGTGTGCTAGGGGTCATATTTTTCTCAGCATTCTTTTGGAATTCGTGGAAATCAAAGTAATATCCACGGGATTCGCCGCGTGCGGCGCGTTCCATCGCCGCTTCGGAGACGACAAATACCGACAATCCCGGAGGTAAGGCCCATGCTTTTTGTGTTCCCGCGAGCAATACATCGATGCCAAGGGAGTCGAAGTTCAACGGCACAGCGGTCATTGAGCTGACACTGTCCACGATAAACATCACCTCGGGATACTTTTCCTTGAGCTTGGCGATTTCTTCCACAGGATTCATGACCCCGGTGGAGGTTTCGTTATGAACAAGTGTCACGGTATCAAAATCACCGGAAGACAGCTTGGCACCAATCGCTTCAGGCAGGATAGGGGAGCCCCAATCGACTTGGAGTCCCTCGGCAACCAGATCGCAGCGCTTGGCGACGTCTAACCATTTATCAGAAAACGCACCGCACATGCAGCAGAGCAGTTTGCGTTGTACCAAATTTCGAATGGCCCCCTCCATAATCCCCCAGGCAGAGGATGTGCTGAGATAAACGAGTCGCTCGGTGCCCAGTAATTCTTGCAGTTGCGGTTGGATTTTGCCGTATAGATCCTGAAAATTGGAACTACGGTGGCCGATCATCGGCGTGCTCATCGCCGCCCAAGTCGCATCACTGACCTCTACCGGCCCGGGAATGTGGAGTTTTAAGTGCCCCATAAGTTTGTGAAATATTTCACAAGCGTTCGCTCAACGCAAGTGGGAGTTATTGGTCGGGCGATTTAACCGTAATTAACGGCTGTCTGTTTTTGGGTGCCCAAGCCGGTGATGCCGAGTTCGACCTCGTCCCCGGCCTGAAGAAACCGCGGCGGATCAAAGCCGAGGCCCACGCCGCTGGGGGTGCCGGTGCTGATGATATCGCCGGGTAACAGGGTCATAAACTGACTGAGATAATGAACGAGATGTCGAACAGGGAAGGCCATGTCGCCGGTGTTACTATCCTGCAGTTTCTCTCCATTCACTGAAAGCCAGAGGTTGAGTGCCTGCGGATCGGGAACTTCGTCGGCCGTGGCAATGTAGGGTCCCAATGGGGCGAAGGTGTCGCAGCTCTTGCCCTTGACCCATTGACCGCTGCGTTCGAGTTGAAAGGCGCGTTCGCTGTAGTCGTTGTGCAGCACATAACCGGCGACATGATCGAGGGCATCGGCTTCGGAAACGTATTGGGCGGTTTTGCCGATGACAAAGGCGAGTTCCACCTCCCAATCGGTCTTTTCACTGTTGCGGGGAATGATCACGTTATCATCCGGACCAACAATGGCACTGGTGGCCTTGAAGAAGATGACCGGTTCGGGGGGCAGTTCCATGCCGCCTTCCTCCGCGTGCTTCTTGTAATTGAGCCCGATGCAAATGAGTTTGCTGGGACGCGTGGAGGGCGGGCCAAGGCGTTCATCGGCCGCCAGAGTGGGGAGCGTCTCCTGGGTATCCAGCCACTGGGCGAGGCGCGCCGGACCGTTCGTGCCAAAAAAAGTTTCGCCAAAATCTTCTCCAAAGGCGCTTACATCCACGCGGGTGCCATCTTCCTGGAGCACGCCGGGTTTTTCTTCGCCGGGTTTGCCAACTCGAATCAGTTTCATAATGTTCTATCGAATGTACAGGGTGCCGCCATCCACAGGATAAGGGCAACCGGTGATAAAGGAGGCTTCGTCGCTACAGAGGAAAACCGCCATGGCGGCTACTTCCTCCGGCTTGCCCATGCGGCCGATGGGTTGGGCGACGGACAATTTCTCAAACATCTCATCGATGTTGTCGGGATAGTTTTTCTTAATAAATCCATCCACAAACGGGGTGTGAATGCGTGCGGGCAGGATGGCATTGCAGCGGATTTTGTCTTCCAGGAAATCCCGTGCAACGGCGTAGGTCATGGAGAGCACGGCTCCCTTGCTGGTGGAATAGGCAAAGCGGTCGTCAATGGCCATCACGCTGACGGTGGAGGCGATATTGACGATGGAACCACCGCGTCCTTTCATGTGGCTCACACCAGCCTGCAGACAATTGTACACGCCCTTGACGTTTACACTGAGCACCCGGTCAAAATCCTCCTCGGTGGTATTGAGCACATTGCCCACGTGAGCGATGCCCGCATTATTAATCAGGCAATCAATCGGGGCATCCGCCGCGATGGCGTCGAACACCGCCTTAACGCCCGCCTGATCGGTGACATCGCCTGTACGTGCGGTGGCGGCTCCACCGGCCTGGGTGATCCCGGCCGCCGCCGCCTCGCCGGCTTCGGCATCGACCTCGAGGATATTGACGTGTGCGCCTTGCTCAGCGAAGGCCTGGGAGATGGCTAGGCCGATACCCGAACCGCCACCGGTAACTACTGCGTTTTTACCTTCAAGGGAAAACATGGGCGGCACTCTGGCCAAGAAGCTGGCTTGAGGCAAGACCATTGCGGCTGACAGCAGGGGAGTGATGCATTAGCCTCGGGGCGTGGACGGTGAAAGCAAGAAACTCCGCAGCGAGAATTGGTTTAATGATCCCAATGACCCGGGTATGACGGCCATTTATGTGGAACGATATTTGAATTATGGACTGACGCGTGAAGAACTCCAATCCGGCCGGCCGATTATCGGTATTGGGCAAATTGGCAGTGATCTCACGCCGTGCAACCGTGGGCATCTGGACACGGTGAGACGGGCCAAGGATGGCGTGCGTGATGCGGGCGGTATTCCCATTGAGTTTCCTGTTCACCCCATTCAGGAAAGTTGCCGCCGACCGACCGCGGCGCTGGACCGCAATCTTGCTTATCTGGGGCTCGTCGAGATTCTGCATGGGTATCCATTTGACGGGGTGATCCTGACAACCGGTTGTGACAAAACGACGCCGGCCTGTTTGATGGCGGCGGCCACGGTCGATATCCCGACCATTATCCTGAGTGGCGGTCCGATGCTGGATGGCTGGCATGATGGCGAACGGGCCGGATCGGGCACCATGGTCTGGGAAGGGCGTAAAGCACTGGCCGAAGGCACGATCACTTACGAGGAATTTATCGAATCCGTGGCTGCCTCATCGCCCAGTGTGGGGCACTGTAATACGATGGGGACGGCGCTTTCCATGAACAGTTTGGCGGAGGCATTGGGCATGTCCTTGCCCGGGTGTGCGTCTATCCCGGCTCCGTACCGGGAACGACTGCAGATCAGTCACGCCACCGGTTGCCGCATTGTGGAGATGGTACAGGAGGATTTGCGGCCATCAGCCATTCTCACGCGGGAAGCGTTCGAAAACGCGGTCGTGGTGAACACCGCTCTGGGCGGTTCGACCAATTGTCCGATTCACCTCACCGCCATCGCCCGGCACGCTGGGGTGGCGCTGCCGATAGAAGATTGGCAAACCTTGGGGTATGACATCCCGTTGTTGGTCGATTGCCAGCCGGCTGGGCGGTTTCTTGGAGAATCGTTCCATCGAGCGGGCGGAGTGCCGGCGGTAATGCGAGAATTGCTGCAGGCCGGCCACCTGAATGAAGCTTGTGCCACGGTCACGGGACGCACGGTGGGCGAAAACCTTACAGCAGTATCAGAGGCTTCCGAAGCGAGCCGGGAGGTGATTCGTTCCTGCAAGCATCCGTTACAAAAGAAAGCTGGGTTTCTGGTGTTATCAGGCAATCTATTTGAAGCCGCGTTGATCAAGACCTGCGTGATTAGTGATTCGTTCCGGGCGAAATATCTTTCCACGCCGGGAGAGGAAAATTGTTTTGTGGCCCGCTGTATCGTGTTTGAAGGGCCGGAGGATTATCACCAGTGCATAGAAGATCCCGATCTGGCGATCGATGAATCCTGCCTATTGGCCATCCGCGGATGTGGGCCGGTCGGATATCCGGGAGCGGCCGAGGTGGTGAATATGCAGCCGCCGGCAAAATTGATTCGGCAGGGGATTGATACGCTGCCCACCATGGGAGATGGACGCCAGAGTGGGACGTCTGCGAGTCCGAGTATTTTGAATATTTCCCCTGAATCCGCAGTGGGCGGCAATCTGGCTTTGCTGGAAACCGGAGATCAGGTTCGGGTGGATCTCAACGCATGTCGGGTGGATTTACTGGTTGATGAGGCTGAACTGAGCCGGAGGCGGGAAGAATATCGGCCGCCAGTTCTGCAGCATCAAACTCCCTGGCAGGAAATCTATCGCGGTTGCGTCGGTCAACTAGCCACGGGAGGGTGCCTTGAATTGGCGACCCGCTACCGGGGTGTGGGCGGTTGTATTCCCCGACAAAACCACTAAAAAAGCCCGGCACTCGGCCGGTCTTGAAATGGTTGAGATCGCTGTCCTTATCCGAACAATTTCGTTTGAGCCTCGGCCTTTACCAGCTCGCGCGGTTGGTTGAGATGATTGTATACGATCGTATTCGGGTGAATGCCGAAAGCATGGTAGATCGTGGCCAGTAACTCGGTCGGATGGATCGGATCCTCGTCCGGCGCACTGCCGGTCTTGTCGGATTTACCAAACACATTACCGCGTTTAATGCCGGCACCGCCGATCACGCCGGTGTAGCAGTAAGGCCAGTGGTCACGGCCGTCGGCACTGTTATTGTTGCCGCTGGTCGAGAGACCCAGTTGCGGGCTGCGACCGAATTCGCCGATGCAGAGCACCAGAGTATCATCCAGCAAGCCGCGTTCATCCATGTCGGTGAACAAACCGGAGAGTGCCTTGTCGAGCATGGGAGCGGATTGCTCTTTCATGCGTTTGGGCAGGCCTTGGTGAACATCCCAGGAATGATTGTTGCTATTGGCGACCTTGGGCCAGACAACTTCCACCACGCGGGTGCCGGCTTCAACGAGGCGACGGGCGAGCAGGCAGCTTTGGCCGAAAGTGTTGTTGCCGTAAAGTTCCTTGGTCTTGGCATTTTCCTGCTTCAGGTCAAATGCATTGCGGGCGCGCCCACTCACAATGAGATTGAGAGCCTGATCGTAGTACTGGTTCAGGTTGAACTTCGCGACTGCCTTATCGATCTCGGGCATGGCCTCGTTGACGGCGTCGCGTAGCCGGGCTCGCCGGCGCAGGCGATGGCTGAACACCTCGGGCCGCATCTGCAAATCATCGATTTTGATGCGGCTCATTTTGTTCATATCCATGTCGTCTCCGGAGGGATAGAGTGTATAGGGGTCAAACGCTTTGCCGAGGAATCCGGCAGTGCCGCCCTTGCCGACGACGTTGCTCTCCTGTAACGGGCGGGGAAGCATCACGAACGGCAGCATGGGCTCCTCCTGCGGCTTAAGCCGGATAATGTTGGAACCGAAATTCGGGAAATCCTTCGGACTGGGCGGTTCCAACTGGCCGGAGGCACTCACCTTGTCTGTGGTGTAACCGGTCATCATCTGGTAGATGGCGGCAGTATGATTAAACAGGCCGTTGGGCGTGTAGCTGACGGACCGCATCATGGTGAACTTGTCGTTTACCTTGGCCAAGTTCGGCAGAAGTTCGGTGAAATTGACTCCAGGCAGCTTGGTTTTGATGGGCTTGAAGATCGAACGAACGTTGGTGGGCGCATCAGGTTTTGGATCCCACAAATCCAGATGGCTCGGGCCACCTTGAAGGTAAAGGAGAATAACACTCTTGGCCTTGCCCCAGCCAGGACCGCCGCCGACCTTGGTTTCCTTGGCCTGTGCCGCCATTTCGAGCATGCCGCCCAACGACAAGCCGAGCATGCCGGAACCGCCCACGCGCAGGATGTCGCGTCGGGTCATGCCGAGGTGATTGTCGCAGAGGTCTTTGCCGCGTTCTCCGGGTAGTCTAATCATGATTTGCTCCGTTTGTTAGATGCTAATAAAGTTTTAGGTTTTGTCGAGTTTTAGTGGTTAAACAGGAAGGCCGGGTTGTTGATCAGGGCCCAAGCGATGTCCTGCGCGCCGTACAAGCGTTTGTTGCCCAATTGTTTGGTGCTAAGGTCCACCGCTCGCTTAAACGCGGTGAGTTTGGCGTCCTCCACCAGCGGCGCATTGGCGCGGGTGACGTAGGCTACCAGTTCTTTCAGTTTGGGGTCCTCAGGTAACGGTTGTTTCGAATCTGCCACAGCCTTGATGCGCTGTTGCAGGCCGGGGTCTTGTGTGCGGAAATAGTCTTTGAGCACTTTTTTTTGTTTATCATCCTGTTGCTCAGGAGCAATGGCGAGGAGGTTAGAAATGTTTTGTGGATGGCCGAAATTGACCGGTTTTTTGTCTGTGGTGGTTGACCAGCGGAATTTGCCGATTTGCCAATTGTTGCCTTGATACATTTGTTTCATCACGAAGGTTAACACAATCGGTCCGTCATGATTGGGGGGCTGAGCGATTTCAAATGAAGCGATGTGGTTCTTGCCCATTTGCGGGGCAATGGCCCAGCCGTTGCCATTGGCATTTAGGCGGCCATCGACCGCTGTAGCGACCGCGTAGCTTTGTTGGCTGAAGGTGGCTTTGGCTCCGCCGAGTTTGAGTTTTTTCTTTTCGTTCGGTTTCTCTTTGGGGGCCCAATATACTTCGAGTTCGGTCAGTACAAAGTTTCCATCATTGGGAGCCCGGCCCGGCCCGCTCTTGGGAAGGCGCTTGTCCTTGAGTGCTTCCAATCGGAAAGCCGTGAAGCTTTTCAGTTCAGTTATGGTGGTGATTGTAAAGGTGTCTTTGCCGTTCTTGCCGGAAGCAAAGATGACGCCGTCGGCTTCCTTGCTGAGGTCCGTGCCAATTTGGGATTTCATCGACTGGGGCTCAAGCGTGGTCCATTTCGTTTTGCTGACTGGATCGGCCAGCCATTTGGCGTAATTGGCCTCAAAGGTCGGTTGGTAATCCTGAAGCGCCTTTTCGGCAGCAGCAATCTTCGCGTTACGGGCATCTTCCATCTGCTTGCGGCGCGGGGCATTTTCTAGTTTGTAAGAGTCCAGCTTCATTTGCGCTTCTTTGATGCCGGCTTGGCGCGCAGCTTCGCGTTTGTTGGTAAGGGGGGCCAGTTCCTTCTCGTAGGCGGCCATCTCAGCCAACAGTGCCTTGTGCTCCGGTTCGATGGATTGGAGCAGGGCGGTGGCCTTCGCGATTTCAGTAGGCCGCGCCGGACGATTGAGAATGCGTAAGTAGAGTTCATCAATCAGTTTGGCATCGTCGGCCTGATCTTTGACGAGCTGGGCGATGGCGTTATTGGGATCGCTGATGGCATTATCGACGGTCGGTCCGGTGATCAACGCCATGACCGGGCCGAGTTGCAGGCCGTTGACGCGTTCGCATTCGCACGCGCTCTCGCGAGCGGGGCGGCCCAAGGTGCCGAGAAAGCCGTCCGGTAGTCGCACTCCCACATCGGGCAGGGCGGCAGCGCGGGTGCCGGCGGGGACTCCGGGGATCTTGGTCTGGGCGCCGGTCGCGAAGTAAATGGCATCAAACAACACCTCTGCTGGCAGGCGGCGGGGCAGGGCGTGTGAGTAATTGATGGCGTCGTCTTCGTTCCATTTGTTGGTGGCGATGGCGAGTTGATAGGTGCGGCTGTTGCAGATGGTTTTGACCATGTGCTGGACGTTGAAGCCGCTTTTGATGAATTCGGCGGTAAGCCAGTCGAGTAACTCGGGATTGCTGGGCGGGTTGCCGGCGCGAATGTCGTCCAGAGGCTCGATGATTCCCACACCGAGCAGGTAACCCCAGAGCCGGTTCACATAACTGCGGGCGAAGTACTGATTGTCGGCACTGGTCATCCAGGCAGCCAAATCCTGACGGCGGGTGGCCTTCTCGGGTTTGGCGTATTTGGCTTCAAAGGGAAACGCCGGCGAAGTCACGGCGCCTGTGCGCTCGTGCTTCATGTCGCCGGAGCCCCGGTCAAAGACTTCTTCGTACAACGGTTTTTTGCCCTCTACCGCTGTGCCACCGATAGTTTTGTTGCCGCTGTTTTTGTCATCCTTTTTCAGGCCCACCTGAGCGAAGTAGGCGGCAGTCTCGTAGTATTGATCCTGCGTCCATCGCTCGAAGGGATGGTCGTGGCACTTGTTGCAGTTGAATCGGGTGGCCAGCCAGAGGTGGGTGGTGTTTTCCATGATCTCGTCCGGTGTACGGAGGATCTTATAATAGCTGGCGGCGGGGTTGTCCTTGTTGGAGCCGGAGGCCGTAAGGATCTTGCGGGCAAACTGGTCATAGGGGGTGTTGAGTTTTACCTCGTTCCGAATCCATTCCCGGAATGCCTTGGCGCCTTCGGTGCCGAGAAACTTACGGTTCACCTGCAGGAGATCCGCCCATTTATTGGCCCAATGATCCACGTAATCGTCGTTGCCGACGAGTTGGTTGACAAGTTCGGTGCGCTTGGTGCGTGGGTCACGTTTGTCGGCGAGAAACTTTTTGACGGTCTCCACGCTGGGCGGCAGGCCGGTGAGATCGAGGTAGATGCGGCGGAGGAAATCCGAATCGCTGCACAAGCCGGAAGGCTCGATCTTCATGCGCTCCCATTTGGCAGCGGTGAATTTGTCGATCTCGCTCCAAGCTTCGGGTTGTTTCCAGACAAATCCGGAACGATCCCCCATGGCCGTGACCGTGGTGGCGGCGTACGCTCCCTCGAACCGGGCCAGGATAGCGGCCTCGCCGCGGCGCTCGACGGTGATCAGCCCGGTGTCATCTGTTTTGGCAACATCGGTGTTGCCGCTTTCAATAAAGGCTTCAGCGGTGACATCGCGTTGTTCCCCGTTGGCGTAGGTGGCAATGATGCGCACTTGTTGTTTGCCGTCGGTGTTTTGAATGACCGGGTTTTTGGGGGTGACGGCAATGGAAGTCACACGGCTGGATTCGAGGTCGAGTTTGGCTCCGGTGGCGATCCATTCGTGCAGAATCTGGTAATATTTGGATCCCTTGGTCGTGATTTGCCCGCCTTCATGCGGTACGGCGCCGATGGCCTTGAGGATCATTAGGCTATCCGCTGGTGAGGCGACATTGACCCGGCGACTGGCGAGTTCGTCCGTGAAAGCCCGGACATCATAGATCGGATCGTAACCGCGCAGGGACAGTTTAAAGCCATTTTTGCCATCCTTGGAGCCGTGGCAGGTGCCTTGATTGAAACCCATTTTGTACAGCACCTGCA
>JAYQQG010000104.1:0-12145 GCA_038145765.1 Verrucomicrobiales bacterium | reverse complement strand
GCCACACCCTGCACCGCGAAATCAAGTAACATGCCCCCTCGCAACAATAACACTACCGCAAGTCGCACTCCCCGCCCCAAGCCGGAAGTGGATGTGAATATCACTGATCTTAATCCGAAGAACGTGGATCTACTTCGCCGCTACGTCACCGACCAAGGGCGCATCCTCCCACGCAAATACACCGGTTTTCCCGCCAAGCATCAGCGGCAGCTCACAAGGGCCATCAAACGCGCCCGACAAATGCTGCTGATGAAGTAATCGAATTCTGGCCGGTCCATTGGAGTAAATCCAATTGGACCGTTCTTTTGTTTTCTTTTTGCAAATCATTCGCAATAAAAATCAGATCATAAACATGATATACCTGACCCTTATTGGTTCCGTAATTGCAGGAGCGTTCGCGGTCATGAAGCTTGATCTAGGCAAGCCCCGGCGATTGAAACTCGTCACCGCCTTCACGGGAGCGTACTTAATGGCACTCACCTGTCTGCATCTCATTCCTGAAGTATTTGGAAACGGCCCTGCCCATCATCATCACGGCCATCATCATGGCCCCTCCGCCATCACGTTAGGGGCCTTTATATTGATTGGATTTTTCCTGCAAGTGCTTCTGGATCATTATTCCGGAGGCATTGAACACGGTCACGCGCACCCTACTCCTGGGGCGATGCCCTTGGCGATGATCGCTGGGCTTTGTGTTCATGCCTTTCTCGAAGCCATGCCTTTGGCCCACATGGATACACCCCGCCTCCTCACAGCGATTGCGGTCCACAAATTTCCCGTCAGCATCGTGCTCCTGAGCATGTTACTCCAAAGTTGTCGTACTACTCAAAACGCTTATCTGACTCTAGCTATTTTCGCTGTCATGGCTCCTCTGGGGACACTCATCGGAAGCCAACCCGCACTCGAACACCAAGCCCCATTTTTACTGGCCCTCGTCATCGGCATCTTTATGCACGTCTCCACCACCATCCTGTTCGAGAGCAGTGAAGATCATCACTATAACCGACGCAAAGCCCTCGCGATCATTTTGGGAGCCGCCGTAGCCGCTCTGGGCGTTTTTCTACCCATCCATGCCCACTAAGACCGATGGGGCACCATGCGCCACAGCCGGATTTAACCGATCTCACCAATCGCCTGCGGCGCGATGATCACCGGGTCACCGGCCCGCGCCAATGGATTCTCGATGTTCTCCGAAAAGAGCCGCATCCCTTAAGCGCCCGCGAACTGCATGAACGGCTTCAGGGTTCCTGCAATTTGGCTACGGTCTACCGCTCCCTAAAATTGCTGGAGACGAAACAGATGGTCAAACGATTTGATTTTGGGGATCACACAACTCGCTTTGAACTGGTGGGCGACCACGACGATGGACATCATCATCACCTGATCTGCCGAGAATGCCGCACCGTGGTGGAAATTGAAGACTGCTTCCCGCATACTCTCGAAGATCGCATCGCAGCCCGCCACGGCTTCCGGAATGTCTCCCATCAATTAGAGTTTTTCGGACTATGCCCGAGCTGTCAGGCTGCGTGAACAAATCGCCCGCTTCGCCATTCGCCTTGGCGCTGCGCACGCACCAGGCGCATCCCCTGTTCTTCAAACGCCGCCTGCACTTCCGCAAACTGCGTTTCCAAGATTCCCGCCAACACCAAGGCTCCTTCGCGTTTTACCCGTACAATCAGCCTCGGCGCATTGGCGATCAACAAATCGTAAAAAAGGTTGGCACAAACCACATCGTATTTGACGCGCGCATGGAGCGGCAGCTTGGTGACATCCCCAACTTTTAACTGCAACCGATCGGCCACCCGGTTCTTCTCCGCATTCCGCCTCGCCACACGTACCGCTTCCGAATCGTAATCAAACGCCTGCACCGGATCATACCCCAGTTTTGCTCCGGCAATGGAAAGAATGCCAGACCCGGTCCCGACATCCAATAGACTTTGCCTCGCAACCGTTTGGCGCAGGGCTACCAGTTGCCGCAGGCAAAATTTGGTGGTGGCATGCTGCCCTGTACCGAAACTCAAGCCGGGATCAAGGATCACCACCTTTTGTCCGGGCCGAGCCTTCTCCTTACGCCACCCAGGTTTTACCAGCAGTTTACCGCCGATATCAATGGGCTTGAAATGGCGCTTCCAGGAATCCACCCAATCTTCCCGGCGCAACCGTTTGATTTCCAACTGCCCCGGACCCACATCCAACCCACACTCCGCCACCGCCTCAAGTCCGGCCCGAACGGCACGTTGTTGTGATTCGGTCACCTTCTGTTTTTCAGTAAGGTAAACAGACAAAACCGGCCCGGGCTTTTCCGGATGCGTGAACACCGAAGGTGCCTGCTCAAACACAGTTTCCAACACCCAGCCCAACGCTTCTTCAGCCTCGGCCGTGGTCGTCAGTGAAACCTGGCGAAAGGCTGTTTTCATCAACCTGCGGCGATGGCTTCCTGTTGCAGTTTCGCCAGTGCCTCCACGCCGGTGCGGCCGAGCGAAAGCATCTCGTTCAATTGATCCGCACTAAAAGTTGCCTCTTCACCCGTGCCTTGTACCTCAATGTATTTCCCCGTGGTCGTCATCACCAAGTTCATATCCACTTCAGCAGCCACATCTTCCACATAGCACAAGTCCAATAAAGGCGTGCCCTCCACAACCCCGACACTCACTGCCGCCACGGGATCGAGAAATGGGCTTTCAAGGAGTTTGCCTTCGTTCATCAGTTTATTGACCGCCAAACACAGCGCCACATAGGCACCGGTAATGGAGGCCGTGCGCGTCCCGCCATCCGCCTGCAACACATCGCAATCAATCCAAACGGTCCGGCTGCCAATCTTTTTTAAGTCCAACGCTGCACGCAATGAACGGCCAATTAAACGTTGGATTTCAGTCGAACGCCCATCCAACTTGCCTTTACTTACATCGCGCCGCTTACGATCCAGCGTCGAATACGGCAGCATGGAATATTCCGCGGTGATCCAGCCTCCCTCAACGCCCTGCGCCTGCATCCAGCGCGGAACACTTTCCTCAATGCTCACGCCACAAATCACCCGGGTATCACCCCATTCGATCAATGTGGATCCTGTTGCGTGCGGAGCAATGTTGTTTTGAAATCGAATGGGCCGAAGTTGATCGACCAAACGTTCATCGTGGCGTTGATAGGTGTCGCTCATGAGCCGCGCAGTGTAGGCAGCTCAAATCAAATCGGCAACGCCGAACGCCGCGATTTTCATCGCCACACCAAACCGCATTCCCTACCGTCCGCGCATGGCACCGCGCGTCCCATGGAATCCCATTGAAGTTTCGCAGTTATTGCTGGCTTGGATTCTTGCGCTCATGCTTGGCCAGTTTGCGTACAACACCATCTTCCCCCCGCAGATCAACGGTGTACACGAGGTTCAGGACGGCAACCAAACCATCACCGTTCAGTTCTTGGATGATCACCGTTACCAACATGCCGATCACAACGGCACCTATGCCTTCCAAGGAAAAGCACCCGTTTTCAACCGGAATGCCCTGACTCTCAACCCGCATTCCGCCCCCAAGTTTAACGTCACCTTTTACGGAACTCTACGTGATCGTCTGGGCCTCTTGCTCACCAACATGGTTTTCGTTCAATTCAGCGCCGTCATCCTGATTGCGATCTTCCTGAAGCGATACAAACTATCTTGGCCGGAGGCCTTCGGTTCGGTTCTAAACAAACCACGCACGTTCGTTCTGCCAATCTTGTTTGGCATCGGGTTCGTTGTGCCGGCCCTTGGGCTGCACCTAATATCGCAACAGCTTGTTGTCATGCTTGGCGGCGACCCTACATCACAAGAAGCCGTTGAAATGGTCGCCCGGGCCAGGGCCCCTTCGGAACTGGCCCTTCAGGCGCTCAGCGTCGTGGTGTTTGCTCCGATTGCCGAGGAGCTTCTTTTCCGCGGCGTGCTCTATCCTGCATTGCGCGATCTCGGCCACCAACGCATGGCTATCGCTGTCAGCTCATTGCTCTTCGCGGCGATCCACGGGTCTATAGCGTTAATGCTACCACTGACCGTGCTTGCCGTTCTGCTGGTTTGGCTCTACGAAAGAACCGGCTCTATTGTCGCCCCCATTCTGATGCACGCGGCCTTTAATGGAGTCAATTTTGCCATGATCAAATTTCTGCCCCAAGCCACCTCATGAGCCTGAGTGAAACGGATCTAATCCAGCGGCTCACCCGCGGCCTTCCGGCCGATGGCTCAGTCCTCACCGGGCCGGGCGATGATTGTGCTGTGCTGAATTGGGACGGGGCCAAGCTGCTGTTCAAGACCGATGCTCTTGTGGAGGGCATCCACTTCGAACGCAACGCTCCGCCTCAATCGATTGGCCACAAAGCCCTCGCCCGCGCCTTGTCTGACATTGCCGCCATGGGAGGCACGCCCACCCATGCTCTGGTGACACTCGGCATGAATACCGACATGGACACCGCCCTGATTGAAGCGATCTATGACGGGCTGCGTCAATGCGCCGCGAAATTTGCGGTCAATATCGTTGGCGGGGAAACCACAACCCTGCCGCAATTAACCTTGTCCATTTCACTGTTGGGCACCGTCGATCGGCCTATTCTCCGCACCGGCAGCGCGGTGGGCGATGCCCTCTTTGTCACAGGTGAATTGGGCGGCTCCATCGCAGGCCATCATTTGGAGTTTATGCCTCGGCTGAATGAAGCCCGCTGGCTGGCCTCACATCACAGGCCTCAAGCCATGATCGATCTCAGCGATGGACTTGCCTCGGATCTGCGTCATTTACTCACTGCAAATCAGGGGGCTGAGATCTTAACCCGGGCGCTTCCCATCAGGCGATCGGCGCGTGAACGCGCCCGGGAGAACCCCAGCGGCAAAACCGCGTTGCTTGCCGCGTTAACTGATGGCGAAGATTATGAACTGCTGTTTACGATCCCGCCGGCCAGCGCCGTGCCTTTACTGGATGGATGGAAACAAACGTTTCCTGAGGTCTCCTTGAAATGCATTGGCAAAATCACCGATCAACCCGGCATTGTGCTACGCGATGAACAAGGAGCCAAACCGCTTACCCTTCATGGATACGATCACCTCCAACAATCCTGAAGCTACTTTGGCTCTTGGTGCGGAATGGGCTGCTGCAGCGCGTCCGGGATGGGTCATCGGGTTGGAAGGCGATTTGGGCGCCGGCAAAACCCAACTCGTCAAGGGAGTCGCCCGCGGCCTGGGCATCTGCCACCCCATCACCTCGCCAACGTTTACACTGGTTTGCGAATATGAAGGCCGCCTGAAAATGGAGCACTTGGATTTTTACCGTTTGGAGAATGACGAACAAATCCTTGCCAGTGGACTCGCCCCCTATTTCCATCCCGAAGGAATTGCCGTGATTGAATGGTTCAATCGCTGGACCGGCCCGCGACCCGCTGATTTCCGCCATGTTACTCTAGTGCAAACCGGCGAAAACGAACGCCTGATCCGATATGAAGATTTTGGCGCTTGAATTCAGTTCGCGTCAGCGTTCCGTGGCCGTGTCATCGGGCACTCAAGTGCTGGCTGAAATCACGACGGATCATCTCAAGACGGGCCCTTTGGTGCTTATCAAAGAAGCCCTCGATCAAGCGCAAGTCGCTCCGGCAGAAATCCAGCGCATTGGGCTGGGCATCGGTCCGGGTAGCTATACAGGCATTCGTTCAGCCATTGCGGTCGCCCAAGGATGGCAGTTGGCACAGGGTACTGAGATTTGTGCCATCAGTAGCGCAGAAATTCTTGCCGCGACGGCCCGCAGTCATGGTCTCCGCGGTCTCACCCATTTCATCATCGATGCCCAACGCCACGAATACTACCATTGCACGTGGGAAATTACAGAAGATGATCAAACCGAATCCACGCCTTTGAGCATTATTGGTGTGAGTGCCGCCGCGGAGTTGGATGCGCACGGCCCTGACGCCATCGGGTTTCCCAGTTGCGAACTGCTGTATCCGTCCGCCGCGCTGCTTGCGCAACTGACCGCCTCTCGTGCATCTACCATTTCTGGCTGCACAATTGAACCCATCTACCTAAGACCCACTGAATTCACCAAGGCCCCACCCCCGCGGCAGTTGTGAATGACCTCGCCTTGTCGACGCGCGAGCTGATGCGGTAGGATCGTGCGTGAGCTTTCCTCACCGGTGTTGGGCTGAGATTGATCTGGATGCGCTGCGCAATAATCTGGCGTGGCTGCGTCATCGTATTGGCCCGGGCAACCGCATTCTCACCGTGGTCAAGGCCGATGCGTATGGGCATGGGCTGAGACAGATTGCCGCGCTGCTCATGCAGTCCGGCACGGATGTGTTCGGCGTTGCTAATCTCAATGAAGCACGGGATATCCGGGCTGTGGGCCGTGGATGGCCTATCCTAATGCTGGGGGCATGCCTTCCCGAGGAAATGGAGCGAGCCATCAAGGACAATGTGATGCCCACAATCTCGTCTCTTGAGGAGGCCCGCCGCTTCTCCCGATTGGCTGAACAAATCAACAAAACTGTCCGTGCCCAAATCAAAGTGGACACCGGCATGGGCCGCTTGGGCGTGAGTGTTGATCATGCCGCTCAATTGATCCGGCAAACTCAACAACTTCCAAATCTGGAGATCATCGGTCTGTACACGCATTACGCCGCTGCCGAAGACAATGCCACATTTTCCCGTCGTCAACGCCGGTCGTTCGCGAACCTCGTCGCATCACTTGACCACAAGTTCGAATTCACCCACGCCAACAATAGTGCCGCCCTGCTGCATGAACCCCAGAGCATCTACAACCTCGCCCGGCCCGGGCTGTTAGTTTACGGCGTGCTTCCTCCCGGCAGACGGCGTCCGCCGCCTGTCTTAAAGAAAAATCTTCAACCCGCACTCAGCTGGAAATGCCGTGTGAGTTTTCTGAAAACAATCTCCAAAGGCACGCCTTTGAGTTATGGCCAACGATTTGTGGCTTCTCGTAAAATGGAGGTGGCCACCCTAACGGCCGGTTATGGCGACGGATACCTTTCCAGCAGCAGCGGCCGGGCTCGGGTGCTCATCGGCGGCAAACGCTGCATGGTCCTAGGCCGGATTACCATGGATCAAATGCTGGTGGATGTCACACGGGTGCCTCAGGTGCAATGTGGCGATGAAGTGGTGCTGCTTGGCCAACAGGGCCGGCAGGAGATCTCCGCCAATCAATTGGCCGAATGGGCCGGCTCCATTCCGTGGGAAATCCTCACGGCGATCACGCATCGCGTGCCCCGGTTGTATCGCGGAGGGCAGGCCGCTTGACCGCACCGCTCCCATGCCCTTTACTGCGCCTGTGAGAGGTGCCCCGATGAACATCACACGCTTCATTGCCGTCGCACTGAAAGGTGCCGCCATGGGGGCCGCGAATGTCATCCCGGGCGTTTCGGGTGGCACCATTGCTTTGATCAGCGGCATCTATCAGGAGTTGATCGATACGCTGAAATCGTTCGGCTGGAAACCCCTCAAACTACTGTCTCAAGCTCAATTCAAAAAGAGCTTTGAAGCTTTAAACGGCCCCTTTGTGTGTGCCCTGGGTATCGGACTGGCCGTCAGTATTGTCACACTGTCCAAAATCCTGGAGGGATTACTCGCGAATCACGAGGTTCTGACGATGGCGTTTTTCTTCGGACTCATCGTTGCTTCCGTGTTCATCGTGGCCAAGCAGGTACCGAAGTGGAACCCCATTACCGGATTAGCCCTGCTACTCGGCATGGGCGGCGCCGGCGCCATTTTATTTTTGGAACCGCTGACCGAAAACGCAAGTGCCGGCTACCTCTTTTTCTGTGGCTTCATCGCTATGTGCAGTATGATCCTGCCTGGAATTTCAGGATCGTTTATTCTGATTTTGATGGGCAACTACGGCCTGGTGATCGGCGCCATCGGCAATGTGCGCGATCTCAAAACTGCACTGCCCGTGCTGCTTCCATTTGCTGCTGGCTGCGCGACGGGCCTCCTCGGATTCGCCCGGATCCTTTCGTTTGTGCTCGATAAATTCAAGGCGCCCACACTGGCCGGTCTCACCGGATTCGTAATCGGATCGCTGGGCGTTATTTGGCCCTGGAAGACGAAGCTTACCCAGACATTCAATGAGAAAATCAAGGTCACCGGATATGATTGGAACCTTCCCACGCCTGATCAAAACCTGTTTCACGCTTTACTCCTCATGCTGGCCGGAGCCGGGCTGGTGTTGATCTTGGACCGGATCGCTGGCGAAAAACCGGCGAAAACCAAGAAAGGTTCTGAAGCTTGAAAGCTGCCGTTCTGCATGGGCGCGAAGACGTGCGGGTGGAAAATATCCACACACCCGCCTTGAACCCCGGAGAAGTTCGCGTGCGCATAGGGGCCGCGTTGACTTGCGGGACCGACCTCAAAGTGTACCGGCGCGGCTATCACGCCGCCATGATCACTCCGCCCGCGGTATTCGGACATGAATTCGCCGGCACAATTGAAGAGGTCGCGGAAGACACGGCACCTTGGCTGCCCGGCATGCGGGTGGTTGCGGCGAACTCTGCCCCCTGCGGCCAATGCCGCTATTGCGAGCAAGGCCAACCCAACCTCTGCGATGACTTGTTGTTCCTGAACGGATCCTACGCCGAATCCATCGTCGTGCCAAAGCGGATCGTGGAACAAAACCTGATCGAACTTCCAGCGGACCTCACTTTCAGCAATGCTGCATTGACTGAGCCTCTTGCGTGTGTGGTTCAGGGCCTGAACGATTGCGATATCCACGCGGGCCAACGCATTCTCGTAATTGGCTCCGGCTCTATCGGCCTCATGTTCGCGGCCCTCGCCAACCATGCCGGGGCCGATGTGCATTTGGCTGGCCGCGGGGTATCCCGATTACAAACGGCCACCCAATTTGGTGCGCAGACTTACCTGGTTTCCGGAGACGATGTCGTCGCGGCCGTGTCCGGTGCCGGTGCTTTCGACGTGGTGATTGAAGCCGTTGGCAAACCCCAATGCTGGCAGGCAGCCGTCGACCTCGTGCGCAAAGGCGGGACAGTCAATTTCTTTGGTGGCTGCCCCAAAGGCACCTCCATCAGACTCGATACCGAGCGGATTCATTACAGCAACCTGAAACTCCTTGCCAGTTTTCACCATACACCTGCAGCAATTCGGACGGCATTGGAGCATATTCAAGCCGGCCGGATCCGCGCTGAACAATTTGTCACCGGCGCCTGCACGCTGGACGAATTACCCGATGTGTTTCGTGACATGGCTCGAGGTAATCGGGCCGTAAAAACCCTTGTAAACCCTTAACCTAGCACACCATGTCCCCTAAACTCATGAGCTTGATCGGTTTGATCGCCTTCATCGCCATAGCGTGGGGCATCTCACTGCGACGCGATCGTTTCCCATGGCGAACAGTCCTCGCCGGATTGAGCCTTCAAGCGTTGGTGGCTCTGATCATGATTCGGCCCAGCACCTTCAGCGACTGGATCTACAAACAAGCCAGCACGGCAGCCGGCAACCTGATTCATTTTGCCAAACAAGGAACCGAACTCATCTTTGGACCACTGGCCCAGCGTGATGTGTTGGAACCGATATTTGGCAGCAATCATGCCATGGTTCTGGGCATCACAATCTGCGGCACGATCATCTTGGTGGCCGTGGTCTCCAGCCTGCTGTATCACTTGGGCCTGATTCAAAAAATTGTCCGGGCCATGGCGTGGGTCATGCAACGCCTCATGCGCACCAGCGGCAGCGAGAGCCTGTGCACTTCGGCCAACGTGTTCATGGGACAAACCGAAGCGCCTTTAGTCATTCAGCCCTACCTCAAGGGGATGACCAAAAGCGAATTGATGACCATGATGGTCGGCGGCATGGCAACCATCGCAGGTGGCGTTTTTGCCGTTTACGCGGGCATGGGCGTGGAAGCCGGACATCTGTTGACCGCCTCATTGATGGCCGCCCCCACGGCATTATACATGGCTAAAATCCTATTACCGGAAACGCAAACAAGCGAAACCGCCGATGGCACCGGCAAGGATGTGACAGCGAAGACCACCAACGCCCTGGACGCCATGTGTCAAGGTGCCAGCGACGGCATGAAACTCACGCTCAATGTGCTGGCGATGCTGATCGGCTTTACCGCGGCCATCGCCCTGCTCAATTATCTCATTGTCCTGCCGCAAAACTGGATCGGCATCGGGTCCCCCATCACGTTTGACCAGGTACTCGGCTGGATCAACGCCCCCTTTGCCTGGCTAATGGGCGTGCCCTGGACCGATTGTGAGGCCATCGGCCAAGCCTTAGGCAAACGAATCGTGTTCACTGAATTCATCGGCTACATGGAAATCACTGATCTTAAGAAATCTCTCGATCCCCGAAGCTTCACTCTTGCGACGTTCGCCATTTGCGGTTTTGCCAATTTTGCCAGCATCGCCATTCAGATCGGCGGGATCGGGTCCCTCGCGCCGGAACGCCGGGCCGATCTGGCCAGCTTGGGACTGCGCGCAATGGCCGGCGGTATTCTGGTCGGTTACACCAACGCCTGTATCGCCGGCTTATTTCTTTGACCCATCGGGACGGCACGTCACAATGTGCCCATGCTGCGCGTTGCTATTGTCCCCACTCTGGTTATCGCCACATTTCTGAACGCCGCCGATAAACCGCGCGAAAAATTTGATGATCCACTCAAACCGTTTGTGGAAAACTTCAAAGGCCGCGGCGCGTTGAATGACGGCTCGGAACCCGACTCCCCAGCGGACGCCCTCAAGAAACTTAAACTTGCCGATGGCCTAGCCATGCAGGTGGCCGCGCATGAACCCGCCGTGGCGCAGCCATTGAATCTCTACTTTGACGAGCGCGGCCGTATGTGGGTCACGCAGTATCTCCAATACCCGTTCCCAGCCGGGTTGAAAGTTGTGGAGTATGACAAATACCTGCGCGCCGTGTATGACAAGGTGCCACCGGCGCCGCCCAATCATTTCCCGGGAAAAGACAAGATCACCATCCACGAGGATACGAACGGTGACGGTGTGTTTGATAAACACAAAACTTTCCTCGACGGCCTGAACATGGCCCGCAGTGTGATCACCGGCCGCGGCGGCGCGTGGGTCCTAATGCCGCCTTACCTGTTGTTTTATCCGGACAAAAACGGAGACGATGTTCCCGATGGCGACCCCGAAGTCCACCTCACTGGATTCGGACTGGAAGACACCCATTCCGGTGCCAATAGCCTACGATGGGGACCCGATGGCTGGATCTACGGCGCACACGGCAGTACTTGCACCGCGGAAATCCAAGGCATCAAGTTTCTCGGCCAGGCCATTTGGCGTTATCACCCGCGCACCAAAAAATTTGAGGTGTTTGCCGAAGGCGGCGGCAACACATTCTGCATCGATTTTGATAGTCAAGGCCGTCTCTTTTCCGGAACCAACCACGGCAATACACGCGGCGTCCATTATCCTCAAGGCGGCTGCTTCACCAAAAACTGGGGTAAGCACGGTCCCCTCATGAATCCCTATGCGTTCGGTTACTACCAACACATGGCGCACGAAGGCTTCAAACCGCGTTTTGCCCAATCAACCATTATTTACGAAGGCGGCGCTCTGCCCGGATACGAGGGGCAAATCATCTCCGGCATGGCCCTGGTGAACCGCGTGCAGGCCAGCCGCATTTATGCGGATACATCCACTTTTCGGACTATTGACAGCCCCCCCATGGTCACCACTGATGACCGCTGGTTTCGCATCGTTGACACCAAGGCCGGCCCAGACGGCGCTGTATATTTCGCCGATTGGTACGACAGCCGCCTTAGCCATCTTGATCCCCGCGACACCTGGCACAAAAGCAGTGGCCGGATCTACCGGATGCATGCCAAGGGCGGCCCGACCCTCCGACCATTTGATTACGGCAAACTGTCCACCACGGAATTGATCAATTTACTTGCTCATCCCAATAAATGGCATCGCCAAACCGCGCAACGCTTATTGGCCGATCGTCAGAATCCGGCCATTATTGAAGGGTTAACAAAGACGGTTCTTAGCAACGAAGGCCAAATCGCGCTCGAATGTTTTTGGGCCATCAATAACAGCGGTGGTTTCACTCCCGAATTGGCCGAGCAGACCCTTCGCCATAAACACCCATTCATCCGTTCCTGGTCTATCCGCTTGCTGGGCGACAGCCACCTGATGACGCCCGCCCTAAGAA
>JAYQQG010000103.1:0-12331 GCA_038145765.1 Verrucomicrobiales bacterium | reverse complement strand
GATCGGATCGTAACCGCGCAGGGACAGTTTAAAGCCATTTTTGCCATCCTTGGAGCCGTGGCAGGTGCCTTGATTGCAACCCATTTTGGACAGCACCGGCATGACATCACGCACGTAATCAATTTCGCGCTTGGTGCCGATGCCTTCCACCGTGACCTTGGCTGTCGCCTGATGGCCGGCCAGTTCAAAGTTCAGAGTGCCCGTGCCGTCCTTTTCCGGGGTGACCTGGCCGCGCAAGGAGGCTTTAGCCACGCCGCCTTGGGCACTGATCTTGACCATCCGGGTGACATCGGCGCGCGCGCCGTTGTCGAGTTGCGCGGTGACCAATAACTGGGCGTAGGCACTGGCGCCTTTCAATGTAATTTCCTTGGGCTCCACGGTGATGCCCTGAATCTTGAATCCGTTGGGCAAGGATTCGATTTTGAAATCCTTCTCGTCAATAGATCCGGCCACCTGCGTTTCCCCGGCTTGCTGGCCGGGCTTGCTGAGGGGAGCGGGCTGGAGCTTGCTCCGCTCCTTGCCATCGGTGGCGTTGAGGAATCGGATATGCCCGTCACTGCCGGCCACCGCCAGAGTTTTTCCATCCGGGCTGAAGGCAACGGCGTAAATGCCGCTTTCGGCGATGTCGAGCCGGGCGAGTTCTTTCACGCCGCCGGTAAGGAATTGATCGAGCTTCTGCACTTCGCCGGCGTTGCGATCCCGCGTGCGCTTGGCCTGGATGGCTTTGATGTCGGCGGGCACTTCCTTGGGAACATTGGAGGCGAAGATCACAACCTGTCCGGAGCCATCAAGGCTGCTGCCCGCGGCAAAAGCCGTGCCGGTTCGGTTAAAGCGAACATCAAACACCCGGCCGCGCATTTCAGGGAATTTGCGCAGGAGGTTGGCGTTATCGCCAATCACGCGCTTGGTTTGGCGGAAGATGCGGAACAGCTGCGGAGTGCCGTCCGATCCGCCCACCAGAATATGCTCGTGCTCGGGATGCCGGTCAATCGCCGCGATACCGCCCTTCAGGGCCTTGGGGGTGATGGAGGTAATGTTATCGATGAAACGCGAATCCTCGAAAACCGTCAGCTTGGCGGTCATGTCGCGCCCGACCGAGATGATGTGTTTTCCCTCCACATCAAAGGCCGTGCCGAGGACCCAGTCGTTATGAGCACCCTGGAAGAAAATCTGTTCGCCGGTCTTGGCGTCAATGGCACGGACGGTGTTATCGCCGCAGCCAAAGGCGATGGCTTTGCCGTCCGGCGACCACGTGGCGCCGTAAACGGTATCGAAGGTCACCGGGTGGGACAGGGTGAGGGTTTCGTTTTCCACGTTCCAGATTTGCACTTCACCCATGCGGCCGGGTTTGCCACCGGTTACGGCCAGCCGGGTGCCGTCCGGCGAGAAGCGAACGGACTCAATTCGTTCGCTGAGGCCAACCAAACGGGCTTTGAGGCCGGAGCCATCGGCCTTATGCAGCAGCACCTCGTGGAAACCGGCTACGGCCAACAGTTTGCCGTCCGGCGAATAATCGATGGAGGTGATCACCGGCGGCAAGGTGTACACGGGTGGATTCTCAGCGGTATATTTCTGGCCGGCTCCCGGGGGGGTGTCATCCTTGGCACCTTGGGCGATCCATTTCTTGATCAGTTCGATCTCCGCAGAGTGAAGCGGTTTTTTGCCGCGAGGCATGGCGGCTTTGCCGGTTTCGGGGTCGGGTTGGATGAGGTCAACCAGGGCGCTTTCAGCCACTTTGCCGGGCACGACGGCCGTGCCTTCGTCATCACCACCGGCTAGAAGGCTATCGAATTCGGTCATTACATATCCGCCCTTGTCTTTTGCCGGTTGGTGACAGCCTTGGCAATGCGCCTGAAAGAGCGGGCGGATTTGTTTGTAATAGCTGACGTCGCCGGTGGCGTGATCGCCCTTGTCATCGGCGGTCAGATTCAAACCGATTGCCATCAGCGAGATGGCCGTCAAAAAGCATGGATTGCGTTCGGACATAAGCAAAATATTCTAAAAAATACGACGCATTCGGGCAATCCCAATTTGACCCAATTCGGGTTGGGTTAACTCGTAAAGTAGCGCCAAAAAACCCAGACAATTAGCAATCCAGCCAAGACGACGAGCCAGGGGAGTTGTCGTTTACGGTCCGTCCAACGTGTGTGATGTGATAAACGGCATTTTTCGCAACGAATGGGGTTTTGGTGTTGCACCTCGTTGGGTAATTCCATCCGGAACCGTGAATTGCCCGGGGCTAATGGTTTGGCGCTAGAGGATTCATGGGGGCGCGGGCTGGGTGCAATGGGGCGCCCGCATTCGATACACGATTCCTGAATGAGGATACGCTTGGGTACCGAATTAGGATTAGGCGCGGCCATGGCTATCCCACCCTAACATATTGTCTCGAATGGGCAAGGTTACCATTCACCGTCGCGTTGGAACTGGGATCGGGTGTTTTCACCGAATTGTTGGGCGGCCGCATCCAGTTGATCCAACAATTGCTCCGAACACAATCCAGAAGTGTTACGGGCGGCCGGGATAACGGTTTCGCATTCGTTTTGGTCCATGAAACGGGCGGCTTCGAGCAGTCGGGCTTCGTCTTCGGCTGGGATGGCCAGAAATCCGTGTTTGTCGGCGTGGATGAGTTGGCCGGGTTGAATGCGCCGGCCAAACACTTCCACTTCGCAATTCCAGCGGACAGGGCACCAGTGGGCATGGCCAACACACAGGCGGGAAGCTAGGGCCTTGAACCCGGCATTGGTCATCTCATCCAGATCGCGGATGCAGCCATCGGTAATGGTGCCCACGCACCCTAGGGCACGATGGGTGTTGCTGTTAACTTCACCCCAAGTGGAGCCTACGAAGTGGGGTTTATTGAGGTCCTGAACGACCACAATTTTGGGGCCGGAAACGTTGGCGATATATTCGCGATAGGCGCGTGGATCATAGGTTTTTTTGTGCGCCGGATTACTGGGCTCGATCACCATGGTGACGGCCCGCCCGATCATGGGGCCCATTTGCGGCATGAAATCGGTGGTGGGCTCGAGATTGAATGCGTCGCCGGCGATATCGTGCGAGGTAATCTGTTCCCACCCATTGTAGATGGTGGGGGTGTTCCAGCGCTTCAATTGAAGCAGGTCCGCGTGCGTGAGCGTGCTCATGGGGCAAGGATATATGGGGAACCTGAATTGGCCACGCTTATTGCGGGCCGGCATTTCGGATGGCCTGGGGAGTGTCGGCGGCGAAAGGGGCAAAGTTGTCGCGAAACATTTCTGCGAGGGTATCGGCCTGTGCATCGTAGGCGCTCGGATCGGGCCACGTGTCACGGGGGTTCAATATTTCCGGCGGGACATCCTCGACGGATTGCGGGATTTCAAATCCGAAGCGGGGATCCGTTTTGAATTCCACCTGGTCGAGTTGTCCGCCCAAAGCGGCATTCAGCAGAGCGCGGGTCCATTTGATTTTGATGCGATCACTCTGGCCGGCCCCTCCTGCGATCCAGCCGGTGTTCAGCAGCCAGCAACAGCTATGGTGCTCCGCCATTTTGTCAGTCAATAACTTGGCGTACACCCCCGGATGCTGCGGCATGAAAGGGGCTCCGAAACACGCCGAGAAAGTGGCGGTGGGTTGGTTGATATTCATCTCCGTACCGGCCACCTTGGCCGTGTATCCGCTGATAAAGTGGTAGGCTGCCTGTTCCGGGGTGAGACGTGCAATGGGGGGCAATACGCCAAAGGCATCGCAGGTGAGCAGGACGATATTCTGCGGATGACCGGCCTGCCCGGAGGGTTCGCGGTTCGCGATGTACTCGATCGGGTAGGCGCCGCGTGTGTTGGCGGTGAGTGAAGTATCAGAAAAATCCGGAGTACCGTCGGGTTGCAAAATGACATTTTCCATGATGCTGCCCGGCATGCGCGTGGTGGCGAAAATGGCGGGTTCATCCTCTTCAGTAAGGTTGATGAGTTTGGCGTAGCAACCGCCTTCAAAATTAAAGATACCATCCCCGGTCCAGCCGTGTTCATCATCACCCACCAGTTTGCGGGTAGGATCGGCCGACAGCGTGGTTTTGCCGGTGCCGGAAAGGCCGAAGAACACAGCCGTGTTGTCGCCGGTGGTATTACAAGAACAGTGCATGGGCAGTTGGCCGGTGGCAGGCAGGAGATAGTTCATGATCGAGAACATGGCCTTCTTGATTTCACCGGCGTATTGCGTGCCGCCAATCAGGACTAGTTTGTGCTTCAACGAAAGAAGCACGAACGCATTGGAATTGAGTTCCTCGATCGCATCGGGATCCGCCAGCAGATGAGGCGCGTGAAGGATCGTGTATTCCGGAGCATGCTGGACCAGTTCGCGTGCACTGGGGCGAATAAACATGGTGCGGGCAAAGGCTGCGTGCCAGGCCGTCTCAGTTACCACCCGGAGTGGCACGCGATGGGCGGGATCGGCGCCGCAAAACAAATCCTGAACGTACAACTCCTCCCGGTGGGAAAGAAACCACTGAATATGCCCCAGCAACTGATCGAATAGTTTTGTGCTGCAGGACTGGTTGACCGCGCCCCACCAAACCGTGTCCTCACTGACCTCATCACGAACAATGAATTTGTCTTTGGGGGATCGGCCCGTGCGCGCGCCGGTGTTACAGGTGAGCACTCCATGCTTGGAAAAGGCGCCGTCCCCCCGGCGCAATGCATGCTGCTGCAATTCGGGGGTTTCGTAATTCCAGCGCACCACGCCGCGAGGGTCGAGGCCATGAGCGTCAAGCGAGATGAGGCCGCGTAAATCGGCCGTGCCCAATTTTGGTAATTTATAATCCGCCTCGGGAATAGATGCGGTAATCAATGCGTCCTCCTTGTCCAAATCTCGCGCATCAACCCTAATAATTCAAATCAAAATGAGTTTTCGTTTGAGAACGAGTGGGGCTTCCCCTAGTTTGCCCGCCCCGTATGATACTTGAGAAATACACCATTGGCGTGGGCGATCGGTTTGCGCATCAGGCGAAGGCGCAGTTGCAGGCTTGCGTGAAATTGGCGGAGCAGGGGATCGAGGTGATCCCGGTCTGGAATAAATCGAATCGCGAGCACAGCTTTATTGGCTCGGAGCCGCAGAGTGTTTTTGATGCGGCCAAGGCGGCGGTGGAGGCGCTGGGCTGGGAGCGCGGCTGGCATGTGGATGCGGACCACATCAACATGGATACGGTCGACAAGTACATGAGCTGCTCGGATTTCTTCACGATTGATGTGGCGGATTCCATTGGCCAAGCGCCGGCGGAGGGTGCGGTGGAGGCGTTCATTGAGAAACATCCGGAGCTGATTGGCAGCGTGGTAGTGGGCGGCATCGATGTGCCGCTGGAGATCACGCGCGAATACGTGGAGGAGGTTGCCGGCAAGTACCTCGCCGCCGTGGCCGAGGCCGGGACGATTTATCGCCATATCGAGGCGAACAAGGATGGCTTCATCGCCGAGGTGTCGATGGACGAAACGGATGTGCCGCAAACGCCGCCGGAGTTGCTGATCATTCTTGCGGCGTTGGCCGATGAAGGGGTGCGGCTGCAGACGATTGCGCCGAAGTTCACAGGGCGCTTTAACAAGGGCGTGGATTACGTGGGTGATCTGGCGCAGTTTGAGAGGGAGTTTAACGATGATCTCGCAGTGATCGCGCACGCCATCGCGGCGTATGGGTTGCCGGAAAATCTCAAGCTGAGCGTGCACAGCGGCAGCGATAAATTTTCCATTTACCCGATCATCGGCGACGCCATCCGGCGCACCGGCGCGGGGGTGCATGTGAAGACGGCCGGCACAACCTGGCTCGAGGAATTGATCGGGCTGGCTGAGGCCGGTGGCGATGGCTTGGAGTTGGCCAAGGAAATTTATGCCAAGGCGCTGGAAAATGTCGATGCCATGTGCGAGCCGTACGCTTCGGTGATTGATATCGACTCAGACAAGCTGCCCACCGCCGAGGCAGTGGCCGGCTGGAGCGGTGATCGATACGCCAACGCGCTGCGTCATGTGCAGGAGCATCCGGAATTCAATCAGCATTTCCGCCAGCTGCTGCACATCGCCTTCAAACTCGCCGCCAAGGAGGGCGCGCGCTACACCGATTTGCTGAAGGCCAACGCCGAGGTGGTCGGCAAAAACGTCACCGAAAACCTGTACGACCGTCACTTCAAACGTCTCTTCGTCGCATGATCAAATCCGCTGTCACCATCTCACTGGTTAAAGAGGCCGAAGGCGGCCCGTTCGTTTTCTGGCATGACCTCGCCGCCGGCTGCGCCAAGGCGGCTGAGTTGGGTTATGACGCCGTCGAGGTGTTCGCGCCCAATGCCGACGCCATTCCAGTCGATGAACTCAAGGCGCTCACTGCTGAGCATAACCTCAAAGTGGCGGCTGTGGGCACGGGCGGAGGTTGGGTGATCCACAAATGGCATCTCTGCCAGCCGGACGCCGCCTCGCGGGAGAATGCCAAAAACTTTATCCGCTCCATTATCGATGCCGGCGCGCTACTGGGCGCCCCCGCCATCATCGGCTCCATGCAGGGCCGGTTCGAGGGCGAGGTAAGCAAGGAACAGGCGCTCGATTGGCTGCGCGAGGCGCTCAATGACCTCGGCGAACACGCCCAGGCCGCTGGTGTGCCGTTGATTTACGAGCCGCTTAACCGTTACGAGAGCAATCTGCTTAACCGCGCGGAGGACGCCGTGGCATTCCTCGGCACACTGGAAACCGACAACGTGGTGATCCTCGCCGATTTGTTCCACATGAACATCGAGGAAACCTGCATCGCCGACGGGCTACGCACCTACGGCAGCCATATCGGCCATGTGCATTTTGTGGATAGCAATCGCCGGCCAGCCGGCTGCGGTCACATGGATTACGCACCAATCGGCGTTGCCTTGAAGGAGATCGGCTACAACAAGTACGCCTCCGCCGAGGCCTTTCCGTGGCCCGATAGCGATGCCGCAGCCAAGACCACCATCGACGCCTTCAATCAACACCTCGCTTAATATGGAACGACGCAAGCTCGGCAACACGGATCTGGAATTGCCGGTGATCTCCTATGGCGCCTCTTCGCTGGGGCAGGAGTTTCGGCGGGTGACCATTGATGAAGCATTGCAATCCTGTCGCGTGGCGCTTGAGCTGGGCATGAACTTCATCGATACCTCGCCTTTTTACGGACGCGGCATGAGCGAGGTGTTACTCGGGCAGGTGCTGCGCGATTTGCCGCGGGAAGATTTCATCCTCGGCACCAAGCTCGGCCGATACGATTTGCAGCACTTTGATTTCTCCGCCAAACGCGTCGCGGAAAGCATCGACGTGAGCCTGCACCGCATGGGCGTGGATCATCTCGATATCATCCTGTGTCACGATATTGAGTTTGTGGAGATGCAGCAGATCGTCGATGAAACCATTCCGGCCATCCAAAAAATCCGCGATGCCGGCAAGGTGCGCTACATTGGGTTCTCCGGTTATCCGATGAAGATTTTCCCTTTCATCATCGACCAGATCGATGTGGACGTCGTGCTGTCCTACAACAATTACCATCTGCAAAACACGCGCTTTGCCGAGTTGATTCCTTACTTCAAAGAGAAGGGTGTCGGCATCATGAACGCCGGTCCCTTCTGCGCGCGGCTGCTCACCAACGCGCCGTTGCCCGAGTGGCACAAGGAGCCGGAGGCAGTGCGTGTCGCCTGCAAAAAAGCCGCCGATCTCTGCGCCGCGCAGGGCGTGGACATCGCCCAACTAGCCGTGCAGTTCTGTGTGGCCAACGAGGACATCACCACCACCATCGCCGGCAGCGCCAATCCCGATAACGTCCGCAACTGGGCCAAGTGGGCTGCCGCGCCGTTGGACGAGTCCCTCCTCGCAGAGGTCCTGGCCATCCTCGAGCCGATCAAGGACCTCGGCCATATCGAGGGACTGCCGGAAAACAATTGACCGGGTGAACATCCTCGAAGCCATCCACAAGGCGGCAGCCGGGCGCGGCCTAAGCTTCATGTTGATTGGCGGGCACGCCGTCAATGCCCATCAGTTTTCGCGGCACACGGAGGATTTGGACATCCTCATTTGCAGGGACAACCGTGCCGAGTGGTTTTCGATCCTGGAGGCGGAAGGATACTCATTGTTCCATGATGGCGGGAACTTCATGCAGCTCAGCCCGCCGGTGAAAACGGCTTGGCCGGTTGACTTAATGCTCGTCCAGCAGAAGACCTTTGACCAAATGATTGCAGATTCAATCGAAGTCAAAGTGGCTGGAGTGACTGTGCAGGTGCCAAGCGTCCCACATTTGGTGGCGATGAAGTTGCACGCGATCAATCATGGGCCGCCACACCGAGGGATGGGTGATTTGCACGACATCATCATGGTGCTGCGGAAGAACGAAATCGACATTGAATCCGATGCGATACAGGATGTGTTTTTGAAGCACGGCAAGCCTGAGCAGTATGACCAAGTACGAAAAGCCTGTGGAAGATGACGCGACCGCAATGATGGTTCGCGAAACGGTTGCGTCACTGGAGCTGCCTGTGGCTGAGGGCATGGATTACGATCCGCCGGCGTATTCGTTGGCGGATATGTTTGCACGAGGCACGGAGCGATTGCAGACAAATGGCTCGGCGTATTTGTCGGAAGAGAGCCGCAAGCAAAGCCGGTGTGCCAAGGAATTTGTCCTTTAAGATTTTTCATGAAAGCCATCATTCTCGAAAAGCCCGAGCATTTTACCCACGCAACCATTGATGAACCGGCCCGGCCCGGCCCCGGCGAGGCGCTGGTAGAGGTGCATCGGGTGGGGATCTGCGGAACGGATGTCTCCGGTTACCTCGGCAAGATGCCGTTCTTTACCTACCCCGTTATTCCCGGCCACGAGCTGGGTGTGCAGGTGGTGGCTGTGGGTGAGGGCGTGGAAACCGTCCAGCCCGGCGACCGATGCTCCATTGAGCCGTACATGAACTGCGGCGAATGCTACGCCTGCCGCAAGGGCGCGACCAATTGCTGCGAAAGCCTCGAGGTCATCGGCGTCCACAAAAACGGCGGCATGTGCGAGCGGTTTGTGTTACCGGCGCGCAAGCTGCATCCCTCCGCCAAGTTGACCATGGAACAGCTCGCGTTGGTGGAGACGCTGGCGATCGGCTGTAACTGTGTGAACCGCGCGGCTACCCAGGCCGGCGACAAAGTGCTGGTGATTGGCGCCGGCCCCATTGGCATGGCTGCCATTGAGTTTTTGAAAGTGGCTCAGGCCGAGATCACCGTGATGGACATGAATGAAACGCGCCTGCAATTCTGCAAGGACAAGCTGGGCGTGGATCACACCGTGGTGTTCCAGAATGACGGCACCGAGGCCGATCGCCTGCGAGAAGTCAATGGCGGAGACCTGCCCAACGCGGTGATCGACGCGACCGGCAGCCACATCTCGATGTCCAACGCCTTTCAATACTGCTCCTTCACCGGACAGGTGCTGTACGTGGGCATCACCACGCAGGAACTGAGCTTCAAACACGTGTCCATTCATCGGCCGGAACTCACCATCAAAGCCAGCCGCAACGCAGTGCCCGGCGATTTTACGCGGATCATTTCCTTGATTGAGGATGGCGTGATCAACACCGACCCGTGGCTTTCGCATCAGGCCAGCTACGATGATTTCATTGGCGAATTTCCCAACTGGCTCAAGCCCGAGACCGGCGTCATCAAGGCCGTGCTCCATATGAACTAGTAACCAAACCCAACACCCTGCGTATCATGAATCAAATGAAAGCCACTTTTATCATTCTGCTGACCGCTTGGGTTCTTCCTTTAATGGCTGAAGATAAGCCTTGGGCGAACCCCCGGAAATACGCAGTGCGCGCGCCAAAGAATTATGACCCCAACAACAAGAAGTATCCGCTGATCATTTCGTTGCTTGGTTTCACTGGGAACGGGCAGGCGCAGGGGTTGTTTTTTCCACTGGCGGATTTGGCCGACAAACACGGGTTCATGTACTCGTATCCCAGCGGAATTGGGGCGAGTTGGAATGCCACCAACGCCTGCTGTGATTGGGCCGGGCGCGAGGATGATTCCACTTATCTACGGCGTTTTATTGAGTGGGCCATGGAACGGTATCCGATTGATCCCAAGCGCATATACTTCACTGGACTGTCGAATGGAGGGTTCATGAGCTACCGGATGGCGATGGATCATTCCGATCTGGTGGCGGCCATCGCCCCGGTGGCGGGCGTGGGTTACAAGAAATGGCCGCGTCAGCCCAAGCATCCGGTGAGCGTACTCCATATTCACGGCACCAAGGATCGTGTCATTCGCTGGGATGGCGGATCGATCTTTACTGCGCGCTATCCCGGCGCCGAGGAGAATTATGAGAATTGGCGCAAGTTCAACCAATGTGACAAGGAGGTGGATACCGCCAAGGATAAGATTGATCTTGCCCGCGTGCCCGGGAAGGAAACTTCAGTGAAACGCTTCACGAACAAGGATGGCAGCGTGGTGACAGAACTGTGGCGTGTGGAGGACGGCGGCCACGTGACGCCACCCTCGAGAGAGGCCCGCGAGCGCATCGTGAAATGGTTGCTGGCGCGTTCGCGGAAATAATTACGGCGCATGTTTAGTCGCCCAATCATCGCGCAGTTTTTTTAGGCGCTGCACGATATCAGGGTGTTCCTCTGCGAGGTTTTTCATTTCGCTTACATCCTGCTTCAGGTTGACGAGGAAGAGTTTGTCTTTGGCTGTTAGCGGGCCCTTGTTGCTGGGGTCCTGCGGGTTGCCCATCAACTTCCAGTCACCTTTCCGGACTGCCCAGCGGGGAGTGTTGCCACGACCAATTTGCCAGTGCAAAACCTTGTGTGGCGTCTGGGCCGCCGGATTTTTAAGGGTCTCCACCAGACTGCGTCCATCAATGTCCTGATGCGGCAGCTTTACACCGGCTAATTCCGCGAGGGTGGGCAACCAGTCACAGCTGTGGGCCAGTTGTGCACGCACTGCACCTTCGGGAAGTTTTCCCGGCCAGCTGATAATGGCTGGCACCCGCAAACCACCCTCGAACATGCTGAATTTCGCGCCACGATATGGGCCGGAGCTGCCGCCGCCAAAGTGGGCGCGTTCTTCATGGCTGTGGCCGTGGTCGCTCTGGAAAACGATGATTGTGTCATCGCGCAGCTTCAGACGATCCAGCGTGGCCAGTAAGTGACCGATGGTTTCATCCTGAGTGGACAGAAACGCGGCGTACAGATTGCGCGGATGGGGCAGTTTCTCGTAATGCTTCAGCCATTTGGCATAGCCTTGGTACGGATAGTGCGGCGTGTTTAGCGCATAATACATGAAGATCGGCCGGTCTTGGTGTTTCTCGATGAAGGCGCCGGCTTCATCCGCCATGAGCTGTGGGAAATATTTGCCGTCTTCAAAAATCTCTTTGCCATTTCGCCAGAGGTCATGCCGATTCGGGCCGTGCCAGTAAAAGAAGTGCGAATAATTGTCGATGCAACCGCCCATGTGGCCGAAGGAATAGTCAAAGCCCTGACCGTTGGGCATTGTTTCCGGGGTATAACCAAGATGCCATTTGCCGATGTGTGCAGTGACGTAGCCGGCGGCCTTGAAGGTCTCGGCCATGGTGACTTCCTTCGGAGCCAGGCCGGCCCGGCCCTTGGTAGAACCGGCATTGCCGGGCATGCCGGCGCGGACGGGATAACGCCCGGTCAACAGGCCGGCGCGGGACGGGGAGCACACCGGGGCGGCGGCATAGAATTGGGTGAATCGCACACCGCGTTTGGCGAGCGAATCCATGTGTGGTGTCGTGAGGTCCTTGCTGCCGTAACAGTTCAGATCCACTGAGCCTTGGTCATCAGTAAAGATGACGATGACGTTGGGCTTGCGGTCGGCACTCAATGAGACGACGCAACAGAACAGGGCCAGCAACAGGTTACGCATGGGCGCGTTCTAGCGGTCGAGGGGATTTGGGCAATAAAAAAGCGCCCGGCCGGATGGCAGGGCGCTTTGAAAATGAAGCATTAGGCCGCGATGGCCTTGACGCTGGCCGAGTAGCGGCTCTTGCGGCGGGCGGCGGCGCGTTTATGGATTACCCCCACTTTGGCGGCGCGATCGAGGGCGCTGTACATGGCTTTCAGGGTTTTGCCCGCCTCAGCGGAATCCTTGGTCTCAACGGCTTTGCGCAGGGTACGGCGCAGATTGGTCAGATTTTCACGCACACGATCGTTGTGTGCGGTTTTTCGGGCCGTTTTGCGCGAAAGATACTTGCGCTTCCAGTCGCGCTTCTCGTCCGGCTTAAGGTCTTTGACCTTTTTAATCGTTATTTTTACCTGATTTGCCATGTGAAAAAGGGAGCGGGAGACTACCGGATTGAGGGAAAGTGTCAA
>JAYQQG010000102.1:0-12480 GCA_038145765.1 Verrucomicrobiales bacterium | reverse complement strand
CCAAGGGATTTAACTTTCAGTTCGGCTTCCCCAACGGCCGCAACTTCCCTGTGCCCCCGAAGCCCCAGGC
Organism: Verrucomicrobiales bacterium; assembly: GCA_038145765.1. Classification (GTDB taxonomy): domain Bacteria; phylum Verrucomicrobiota; class Verrucomicrobiia; order Limisphaerales; family UBA1100; genus UBA1100. Next base: position 12,410 of record JAYQQG010000102.1, on the reverse strand, counting down.
TCCGCAAGGGGGCGGCTTCAACGCCAATGTCGCCAGCAGTGTGACCATCGCCGACAACACCGGCAGCTACACCCTTAAGACCAACAACGGTAAAAAACATTTCTCCGCCAAGGACAAGAACGGCGACGAATTGTTTGATGGCCCGGTGGATACCGACAAACAACGCGATGCACTCGACCGGGACCTGATCAAAAAGCTCGAGCAGCTCGAGGGCATGGGCAAGGGCGGTTTCCAACTGCGGCAATTCCGATTCAACGGCGGCCGTGGCATCCCGCGCGACTTGGATTTCCGATTTGAGATCAACCCGAACAACCGGAAGCCCGCGCCCAAGAAAAAGCCCGGCAAGAATCGATCCGAGGCGTAAGGGAAGTTAACGCAACCTATTCCGCGGCGGACTCATTGGAGTCCGCCGTTTTTTTAATCTCCAGCCCACCCGAACGCACATGCAGATCGCGTTGCGGGAACGGGATCTCGATATCATGTTCGCGAAATTTCTGATCGATGGCGAAGTTGATGTTACTGATGAAGCGCCTCGGGCTTTTCGCCATCTCCGAAGTCCAGACGGCCAACTCAAAATCCAGCGAGCTTTCGCCAAACGCGGCGAAAAAGACTGATGGCTCCGGATCCTTCAGGGTTTTCTGGTTTTCCGCTGCCACCTCCAACAAGAGCCGTTCCACCAGCGCCGTGTCCGTTCCATAGGCCACCCCGATCGGGATACGAATCCGCACCTTGGGATCGCCGTGGCTCCAGTTAGTGACCGTTTGCGAAATAAAATCGCCGTTCGGCACAATCATCGTGATGTTGTCGTTGGTCACCACCGTGGTGCTGCGCAGGCTGATTTTTTTGACCCGCCCGGCGATCCCGCTGACCTCAATCCGGTCGCCGATGGCAATGGGTTGCTCGGCAAAAATAATGATCCCGCTCACAAAATTGTTGATGATGTTCTGCAGGCCAAAACCAATACCCACACCCACTGCACCGGCGATGAATGCCAGCGAACTCAGATCAATCCCCACAAACTGGAAGGCCATGTAAAAGCCAATGACCATGAACAAATACCCGAGAATGCGCGCAATGCCGTATTCCAGCGCCTCGGGAAATTCCGTCTTTTCAAAAATTCGCATCACCACCCGTTCGCGCACCGCCTTTTCCAGCACAATCACCAACACGAACAAAATCCCCAAAACCAGCAAACTCTTAAGAGTAATGGTGTTCTCGCCCAATTTGAACAAAGGGTAGTTGATGACCTTGGCAACGGTGTTGCCCGCGGTTGTCGGAGTGTCCGCCTCCACCACCTTCACGGTGGCGTTGCCATCGTTCGCGGCCAACATGCCCCCGATCCCGAGGCTCATCACCAAACACATCAAAATTAACCACCGACCGTGCATCATCATACTTTTCGTCCGAATACTGTCGGTCAAACACGGTCAACAGAAGCAAAAATTGCACGCCGATGACTGCAATCTTCATTGCACTCTGAAGCACGAAAGGTACGCTCTCGCGCCATGAAAAGCATGGCCCCATTGGCCCCACTCGCGGCTTTGTTACTGGCTGGATGCCAAACCGGCTCGATCTCATCCTCCAACAGTTTCTATAATAAAAACCTTCCGGCACTGCCCGGAGGCGCGATCAACCGCCCCTTTTCGGCGCTCATGCCCAAAAAGGAAACCGGGGCGGAGGCATTTCTCAAGGCACATCCCCAATTTGATGGACGCGGAGTCGTGGTGGCCGTGTTTGATACCGGCGTCGATCCCGGCGCCTCCGGTCTGCAAACCACCCCGGATGGCCGTCCCAAAATCGTCGACGTCGTGGATGGCTCCGGCAGTGGCGATATTGCAACCACCACCGTGCGTGAATTAAAGGACGGCTCACTTACCGGCCTCACCGGCCGCGAACTGACTCTGCCCAAGGAATGGAAAAGCCGTGACGGCAAGTACCGGCTTGGCTTGGCCGAGGCGTACCGCTTGTTTCCGCGCGACCTCGTCGGACGACTCAACACCAAGCGCCGTGAGCAATGGGACATTCAGCAACGAAAACACCGGGCCGAATTGGAAAAGGCCCTAGAGGCTTGGGATGCCGCCCATCCCAAGCCGAATAAAAAGATTTTTGCCGAACGCGAGGATCTCGAGGCCCGGCTGGCCGGCCTGAAATCATTACAGGGATCGTATCACGATCCCGGCCCGCTCTACGATTGTCTGGTCTTTCATGACGGCAAACATTGGCAGGCGGCCGTCGATACCGATGAAGACGGTGATTTCACCGATGAAAAACTCATGACCAATTTCCGAACCCTTCGCCAATACGGCACTTTTGGCGGTGAGGCCCAGCTCAATTTTGCCACCAACATTTATCAAGAAGGCGACTTGCTTTCTCTCGTAGTGGATTGCGGTGCGCATGGCACCCACGTCGCCGGCATTGTGGCCGCCCATTTTCCGGATCAACCTGAACTCAACGGCATCGCGCCCGGGGCGCAGATTGTTTCCGTTAAAATTGGCGACACACGGCTCGGCTCCAGCTCCACCGGCACGGGCACCATGCGCGGCCTAATCGCCGTGCTGCAAAACAAGTGCGACCTCATCAACATGAGCTACGGCGGTGCCGCCCCCCGACCGGATGTCGGCCGGATCTATAATGAGTACACCCAGATCGTCAACCGCCACGGCGTGATCTTTGTCTCGAGCGCCGGCAACAACGGTCCGGCCCTGTCCTCGGTCGGTTCACCCGGCGGCACGACCAGCGCGCTGCTCGGCATCGGCGCCAGTGTCACGCCCCAGATGATGCTCGATCAGTATGGCATGCGTGAGGCCCGACCGGAGATGCAATACACTTGGAGCTCCCGCGGCCCCACGCTCGACGGCGATCTGGGCGTGGACCTCACCGCACCCGGCGGCGCCATTGCCCCGGTGCCCAACTGGTTGCTTCGACGCACCACCCAGATGAATGGCACCTCCATGTCCTCTCCCAGCGCCTGCGGTTCCATTGCCCTGCTTTTATCCGGACTGAAAGCCGAACAGCAAAACCACACCCCTCATCGCGTCCGGAGGGCACTGGAAAACACCGCCGTACCTCTGGCCGGCCTGACGCCGCTTGAGCAGGGCCGGGGCATGATCCGCATCGACAAGGCTTACGATTGGCTCAAAAACAATCCGCCCCTCAGTCAAAGTGACCTGCGTTTCGAAGCCCGTGTGTCTTCGCGCAACAATGCCCGTGGTATTTATTTGCGTGAACCGTTCGAAATCAACCGCACCCATTCCCTAACCGTCACGCTCAGTCCGCGCTTTCATCAGGATGCGGATAAGGCGGACCAAATCAATTTCGAACAACGCCTACAATTTCAATGCGAAGCAGACTGGATTCAGCATGCCGGCCAGGTGTTGCTGGCCAACAGTTCCACGCGCATCAATGTAAAGGTCGATCCTACGCAACTTGAATCCGGACTGCACTTCACCGAATTGACCGGCTTCGACCCGGCTTATCCGGATCGCGGACCGCTCGTCCGTCTGCCCATTACCGTGATGATTCCCGAACAACCCGAAGGCACCACTTGGCAATCCAGTCTCACCCTGAAAAAAGGCGAAGCCACCCGGCGATTCCTCGAGGTACCCGCCGGAGCCACTTGGGCCGACCTGCATATTCGCACCAAATCCGCTGCCAACCCCCAGCGGCTGGTGTTGCACACCCTGCAGCTGTTGCCCGGCCTTTCCTTTCGCAGCGGTGATGAACGCATGTATTTGTCGCTGACTGAGGGACAGGAACGCGTCGAGAGCTTTGCCGTCACAGGCGGCCGTACGCTCGAACTGTGTTTCGCGCAATACTGGTCCAGCCTGGGCGAGGCCGAGTTGGAACTAACCCTGCAGTTTCACGGAATCCGACCGGAGAACACCACGCTGGCTCTGGACGGCAGTGGCAAGGTCGACAATTTCACCGTCACGGCCCCATTGCGTGACGAACGCATCTCGCCCTCTGGCACATTGAAAACATGGCGACGTTTTGTGCGACCCACCAAGGCCGAAATCAACCCCTTGGATCCGCAGCGCGACCGGTTGCCCGATGAAAATCAAATCCACGAAATGATCCTGACCTACACCATCGACCAACCCGCCAGTGGCCGGGTGACGCCCATCATCTCCGTGGAAAACAACAGCGGCGCCAATTACTTCCTTGAATCGGGAATCTGGCAAATTTTCGACAGCGCCAAACGGCATCTCGCCAGCGGGGGATGGGGCAAAGCCGTTAGCCTGTCCAAGGCCAAGTATACCTTGCGTTATCATGTACGGCATCCGGATCGTTCGCTGCTGGAACGATACCAGCATAGCCCGCTCATCCTTGATCAACCGCTAGCCAAATCCGTCTCCCTCTCGTTCCACGAACACGCTGAAGGAGCCCTGCGCGGCACGGCCAGCTTTGGTGCGCGCACATTGAAACAGGGAGATGCCGCTAATATTTTTGTCAGCATCCCGACCGGCACACGGTTGCCATCCAGTGCCAAGCCCGGGGATCTCCTCTGGGGGGAATATTCACTGGGCAGTAATTCAGAGGACCTCAATGGTGCGGGCAAAAAACCTGGCGGCTACAATCTGACCCTGACCATTCCACCGGCCCGAAACACTTTCCCCAGCAACAAACCCAAACCCGCACCGGCCCAGAAAAAGGAAACCCCAAAAACCAAGCCCGGAGACAAGCTTCAGGAAGAAATCCGTGATCTCAAAATCACCAAGCTTAAGACCTTGGATCCGGAAAAGGATTCCGAATTGGCCCGCCAATTACATCAGGAGCTCACCAAAGCCCACGCCGACCATCTCCCCGTGCACTTGGCTTGGCTGACCCATCAACAAAAGGGCGATTCCAGTTCGCGCCCCGAGGCCGTCAACAAGGCCATCGATGCCGTAATGGACCAGATCGATCTCGACGGTTTGCAGCAACACTTGGGCACGCCACCGGATGAAGATGCCGAGAATGCCGATCAAACCAAAAAGAAATGGGACAACCAAAAAGCCGCCCTCATCAACGCTCTCCGTGCACGGGCCAAGCTCGAGTTGGCCATCGCCAAGGACTCCAAGGAAAAAAAGGCCCAAGCCAAACAGATGGAAGCTCTGGAAGCAGCCTGGAAACAACTCATCCGTTGGAGCCCCAAAGAAGACGCAGCCAATGCCGAAATACGGCTGGAACGGGAGATGCATTATCAACGCTACGGCAACGCCTTGAAACTGGTGAATGCCCAGATCAGCAAATCGCCCACCGTTAAAAAGCACTACGAAACGCGCCTAAACCTGTTGGAAAAACTCAACTGGACTGATTGGCACCAACGGCAAAAACAGGATTTGCTCATACGATTCCCAGTCGATTTCCCGCCGTTCTAGCCCGCGTGCAGTGGCTTTTTGGGTTGATTTCCTAACATAACCTCCTATTTTCGCGGGCCTTTCCAGCGGATTAGCCAACGGAAGGATCCATACCATGCCCATTGCCACACCTCAGCAATACGCCGCGATGCTCGATGCCGCCCAGCAGGGCGACTACGCGTACCCGGCGGTGAACGTCACTTCCATCACCACGATCAACGCAGCCCTCAAGGCTTTTGCGGATGCAAAGTCCGACGGTATCATCCAGTTCTCCACCGGCGGCGGCCAGTTTGCCTCCGGCCTGAATGTGAAGGATTCGGTGCACGGCTGCATCGTGCTCGCGGAGGCCGCTCATCGGCTCGCCGAGAAATACGACATCCTCATCGGCCTGCACACCGACCATTGCCAGCCGGAAGCCGCCGAGGGTTTCCTCAAGCCGCTCATCGCTGAGACGGCCAAGCGGCGTGAGGCCGGCCAAACCAATTTGTTCCAGAGCCACATGCTGGATGCCTCCATCCTGCCGCTGGAGGAAAACATGGCCATCTCAAAGGAGTACCTTGAGTTGTGCGCCGCCAATGAAATCATCCTCGAAGTGGAGGCCGGCGTGGTCGGCGGTGAGGAAGACGGCGCGGCAGGCACGGAGGATATGCCCGCCGAGAAGCTTTACACTACGCCCGAGGACATGCTCACGGTGTACGAGAGCCTCAACGGCATCGGCCGTTACATGTTCGCCGCCACTTTTGGCAATGTGCACGGTGCCTACAAACCCGGCGCGGTGAAGCTGCGGCCGGACATCCTCAAGCAGGGCCAGGACGCGGTCATCGGCAAGCACGGCGACAGCGCGAAGTTTGACCTCGTGTTCCACGGCGGCAGCGGTTCTGAGAAGCATGAAATCAAAGAGACGCTCGAGTACGGCGTGGTGAAGATGAACATCGACACCGACGCGCAGTACGCCTTCACCCGCCCCATCGCCAGCCATATTATGTCCAATGTGGAAGGCGTGCTGAAGATCGATGGCGAGGTCGGTAACAAGAAGGTGTACGACCCGCGCTCCTACCTGAAGAAGGCCGAGGAAGCCATGGCCGCCCGCCTCGTCGAGGCGTGCAACGACCTCGAGAGCACCGGCAAGTCGATCGCTTAACCGGTGCAAAAGGGAGGGGCAAGTTCCACCTTGCCCCATATTTCGAGTAGGAATCAGGGACGAGGTGGAACTCGTCCCTCCCGGATCTTTTTCGGCAAACACACCTTCAATAGCGCATCCCGCCGCTTGCGAAGATCATTAAAGTGCTTCGGGTGCTGCGCCTTGAGGTTTTCCTTCTCGTGCGGATCTTGGGCGAGGTTGAAGAGGAATTGCTCGCCCATCGAGGTTTCCAAAAACTTCCAGTCTCCCTGCCGCAATGCCGTCCACGTCCCGCGCTTGAGTTCCGCATGTGAGCCGGTATGCCAAAGCCATTCCCGCACCGGCAACGTTTTCTGAATGCCCGTGAGAATGCCCGTGATATCCTCACCATCCAACTGCCGCCCGGCCGTGTCCACCTTGGCCAAGGCACAAAGCGTCGGAAACAAATCCAGCGCTCCGAGCATCTCGTGGCTCGTGCTGCCTGCCTGAATCTTCCCGGGCCAGCGCATCAGGCACGGCACGCGAATGCCGCCTTCAAACAACGTCGCTTTCTCACCGCGAAACGGCTTGTTGCTACCACCAAAATTATACGCCCCGCCATGGTCGGTCATGAAAATCACCAGCGTATTGCGCTCCTGCCCGTTTGCCTTCAGCGACGCCAACACCCGACCTATGCCGTCATCCATGTTCATGACCTTGGCCGCAAACGCCCGTCGGATGGGATCCTTGATATGCTTTGCCCGCGCGAGATCCTTGGGCGGCGGCTGCATGATATTCACCGCCAGCTCATTCGTCGGATCCCAGCCCTTGCCGAAGTGCGGTGCGTTATAGGCGAGGTGCAGAAAAAACGGCCGCTCCTTTTTTTGCCGCTTCAAGAATTTCACGGCCTCATCCGTGATCAAGTCCGTCGCGTACCCGTACTCATCCACGTGCTTCTCGCCGTGATACCAATCACGCTGGATGCCGTAACGCATCGTGTAAAAATCGATACACCCGCCCGTGTGCCCGATGAATTCCGCAAACCCATGCCGCGTCGGCAAAAACTCCTTCGCCCCATGCCCGAGATGCCATTTGCCAATCAACGCCGTGTGATACCCGCCCTTGCGCAACAACGCCGGAAACGTCACCTCACCCTTTTGAATCCCGCGCTCTTTATCCCCGAGAAACATCAACGCACTCAACAGCCTATCCCGCGACCGCGTCGGAAACTGCCCCGTCAACAGGCCAAACCGTGACGGCGTACAAATCGACGACGCCACATACCACTGCGTAAACTTCATCCCATCCCTCGCCAATGAGTCGATATGCGGCGTCGCAATGTCACTGCCATAACAGCCCACATCATTCATCCCTTGATCATCCGTAAAAATCAGCACCACATTCGGCCGACTCGCAGCTTGCAGCGTGATCGCGGAACACATTAACGCCAGAAATAAACGCTTCATTTTAGTCCTTTTGCTTTCATAGCCCGTTCAAAATTGGCGGCGTGAAACCGCATGATTTCCAAGCCACGCTTATCATAAATAATCTGCGCACTATGCGGTGCATCCGGAATAATCAATGAATCCACATCTGGAATCTTTAAGGCGCGTAGATGCTTCAACCATTCCAGATTGTTCTGGTAATTGAACCCCTTGTCACCGACATGCACCAAGATATGCATCCGCGGTCGGGCAGATGCCGCATAGCGGCGCGCGAGGTCCCATGTGTTGTCTCCCTTGGCAAACACCACCGCGTCACTTTCACGGCCACCGTCTTCTGAGATCCGTTTTTCCGTCGCATGCCCACCCCCGCCCGGTGCCGCTGAGACAAACAGGTGCGGGTGCTTGAATATAATCCGTGCCGCTCCTCGGCCACCCTGAGAAAAACCCTCAATGGCACGCCCTTCACGGCTGGCCACCGTGCGGTACGTAGCATCAATGTGGGGAATCAACTCCCGAATGAACACATCCTCACCCTGGGCCCCCTTTTGATTGGGCATATTGTAGTGACTCACAGGGCCTCCATTCACAAACACATAAATCGCTGGTCTCACTTGATCCGCTCGCATGGCCGCATGAATATGTTTCACCAACTTCACACTCTTTAATTCACTACCCGGCCGGCCGCCGTGCAAATAGTAAACCACGGGAAACCGCTGCTTTGGGTCCAACTCATATTGCAGCGGCAAATAAATGCAATAGCCCACCTTCACTTTCATTGAAGGACTCATGAAGGTTGCGTGCCTCGCCTCATCCGGGAGGTTTTGCCCGGGCGGATTCACCCATCGAAACAGCTGGGGTTTCCGTTTGTTCTTGGGCGCATCTTGCGCCACCAATCCGTGCCCAAGCGCACAGGCCATAACGAGGATTAACCAATGTTTCATAAAATCACTTTCGGCTTCATGCCCCCACGCAATGCCCCAGCTTCCACTGCGCCGTAGTTATCGGCGAACATCGGGTCCAACGGGCGGCTATTGGGCATGCTCAGCCAAATTCGCAGGATGTGCCGGCGGCGCTCGGGTTCCGGCCAATCTTCAAAGGCCGAGCGTTTATGAAGCGTTACCCAATTGTTTAGAAACACCATGTCGCCGGGTTCCTGCCGAAAAGTGGCATGCAAGGCCGGATCATTTGCCAGTGTTTCCACTGTGTCTAGTGCCTCAATCTGTTCGGCCGTGAGATCAGGCAACTCCGGATGCGCGTGCGCCCGATCGATCAACACCCGCAAGAGGTTGGCCGCAAAGTGGCCTTCACAAAATGAAAACACCGGCTGCCGGCACCACGGTCGGTCGTTGCCGCCATCCACCGTGTGGCGCAGGTAATAAAACGGTTCCCGTAACACCGCCAACAAATCCGGATGACGCTCCAGCAGCTCGTTATATAGCGCCATCGAGCTGACGATAAAATTCTCCCCGCCGCTCTTGGCCTGTCGATGACAACAAAACCCGATCACATCGCAGCGATCGGTGTGAAAACTGAGTTTGCGGCTGGTATTCGGTCCGCGGCTTCGGGCGTCCTCCGGCGCATAGCCGGCATCGGCCACACTAAAGATTCGCTCCCCAGCGGCACTTTGCGAAACCGGCGTGCCGAGATGCACCGCGATTCCCCAGAACACCCGGCGCAATTGATCCTCATCAAACTGATCCGGCAACAATCCCCGCACAAAGACCAACCCGGCCCCTTCTTCCAACTGCCGTTGTACCGTTTCCAAACGCCCGGCCAAGGAACCCAGCGCAAAATCGTCCTTGGTGATTGAATCTTCTTCCTTCCCGGCGCAGTCCTCGACGGCAGATTTCACTTGATGGATTTCCGCCCCGGAAAGTTTCACCTCCCAATCATCGCGCCCCCACAACTCCTCCCCCCGCCAAAGGCCGGGATGATCAATCAGCGCACTGGCCTCGGTCACACCCATCAGTTGATCACAAACTGTAAAATCCGCGCCGCCGTGCCTCTGCTGCGCGCATCGGACGCCTTGGAAAGCCGAATCTTGGCGGTGTGTGCGCCCGTCTTCAGGTCGGTGGCAAACATCACCGTGCGCGGATAATGCAATCCTCGGCTGTGGCGGTGATACAGATTGACCGACCGCCATTTACCGCCATCAATGCTCACCTCCAATATCCCGGCGTCCGGCCCGGCCAGCACATACGCCCCGAGTGCACGGCCCTTGAATTTCACCTCCGTCTCGGGGCCCGACGCAGTCGCCGTCAGTAATTTTTTGCCAGCAAACGGATCCGTTCGAAAACCGCCCGGGATGTTTTTCCAATCCGGCACCTGCCACGTCCAGCCGGCATTGGCACTGGCGGCGGGAGAAAGGAAATGGCCGCGCTGATAACTGCCGATATCCAATGGCTTCCATGGCAGCGCATGCGGCGCGGCCTGCTTTACCGGCGGACGGCTCCATGCGCGGTCCAATAGACTGGCGATCATGTCCGCCGCAATTTGGTTACCCGCCGGCTTGGGATGCGTGCCCCCAAACTCTTGCCAAGTGAGTTTGCCCGCCTCGATCCGGTCCGCCACTTCACGGGCCAGAAAGATGGTGGACACGTTGTACGCCTTTAGCACTTTTTCGTGCGACGCCATCGAGAGCGGGATTTTACCCGCCTGCAACTGAGCCAGCATCACAGGGTTCACGAAGTGTGTCACCACGATGTCCATGTTCGGCTGTTCCTTGCGCGCCTGACGAATGATCCCTTCCAGCCCACGCACACACTCGCGCCCGGCGTGGGCCGCGTCCTGGTCATCGTTCACGGCGAACTCCACGAAAAACAAATCCACCTTCCCCTTGGCCAACACCTCCGATCGCAAACGAAACGCCCCCGTCGTGGAGCACGTCGACGAAATGCCGGCGTTGATAAACTCGAACTTTGTTTCCGGAAACCGCTTTTGCAACCAGCCCGCCACCATCGGCCGGTAACCGTTCATTTGCGTGATCGATCCCCCCATGAACGCCACCCGCCCCGTCGTGTTCTTGGAAAACTGCAACTGCGAGTTGGCGTAGTTGCCGCGCAGGATGATGTTGCGATGGGACTGGGCCTCAGCCGCCACCATGATCGTACTCCCAAGGAGCAAAAGGAGGAATCTCATCAACCGACTCTACTGGTCGACGTCAATCGGGCACAGGGAATTTTATCAATTTTAGAGTACGGCAGCCGCTTTTTGGATCTGATTGAAAAAACCCGGCTGTTCAGAAACCAGTTCACCATGGTCCCGCAAATTATTTCGAGCCGTTTCATTATCCGGATCCAACACCAAGATTCGCCGCCAATGCTCGACAGCACGGGTTGGGTTGCCGGACTTATATGAGCAGATCGCAGCGGGCAATAGATCCTCCACCTGAGATGCCTGATCCAAGGCGAATAATTGTTCATAGGATTGCTCTGCCTCCGCCCACCGCTCTTCCTGAATATTCAACCAAGCGTGGTACTTGAGCGCATTAGGATCATCTGATTGCAAATAGATCGACCAATCCACCGCGTTGATTGCATGCTTGGAAGCTGCTTCGCCTTGTTCACTTACTTCGAGTGCCAATCCGAGGGCGTTGAGTGCGTTTGTTTGCCGCATTACACCTGCATCAAGTTCAAGCGGGACAGCCCGTTTTTGCCGTTCCTGCTTACTCAGCACGCACAACCGCTGCGCGGCTTTTCGTGCCGCCACTTTCCAAGTCCAGCATTCATGTGCATGTTTGGATGCCTTTTGCCCCAACGCTGTTGCCTCCTCAATATGCTCTGACACCCAGCGCATTCGGTGCTTCAGATCCGTCAAGGACGGTTCAAGCAGCCATCCTTTGCCTGTTAATGGCTCTCCGCTGACTTCATCCCCGAATTCAATTCGTTCCGATTTAAGGCGGTAAGCATATTCACCTGTGGCAAAATCATCTGTCGCCCCGCCGCCAGTGCAAATTACCGGCAACCCGCACGCCATTGCCTCCAACACCGGGAGCCCAAACCCTTCCCCGCGATAGGGATGCACTAGGCAATCACAAGCCGTGTATAGACCGACCATTTCTTCGTTATTCAATTCACTATCCAAATAAACAATCTCCGGTGCGTTCGGCCGGCTTTGCAATTCATGGACGGTTTGCCCGAGGGTCTGGCCATCATAAAATGTTTTCCCGCCAAAATCCTTGATGACTAAACACACATCATCCAGCCCGGTGAAAGTTTGCATGTACGCATTCAGCAAGACATCCGGCCCTTTCCGCCCAATGGTTCCGCCCACAAACAAGAACTTGAAGCGCTTGTTGGTGTTTATGGAGTACGGTGGCGCATCTGGATGGAATTGCGTTTCATCGATGCCGTTGGGAATCACGACCACTTTTTCGGCCGGAACACCTGATGCCTCGTAAACCGATTTTACATAAGAGGAAGGTACCCACGCCTCATCCACCCGCTCCAAACCATCCACCCATGACTTGGGCAAATATCCAAACTCCCAGGGCTGGATGATGACAAATTTTCCACCGGTAACGGGAGG
>JAYQQG010000101.1:0-12528 GCA_038145765.1 Verrucomicrobiales bacterium | reverse complement strand
TTTCACCAATCCCGAGCCCCTTTTCGGATGCCTCTGACTTCGGATATTTCTGCCCGAAGAACATCCAACCATAAATGAATGTCGGAATCAGATAGAGAGCTAACTGATATTTCCAATGCCAATTCAGTTTATCATCTAAGAACCATCCACAAAGACCGCCTAAAACTAATCCAGCCGGCCAGCTGGCGTGAAGAATGTTCAGGTAATGAGTTCGCTTCTCCGGAAAGAGGGTGGCAACCAAGGGGTTTGATACTGCTTCCAACACACCATTTGCCGCCGCGAAAATAAACATGCCCCAGAAAAGGAACCGGTAGACACCTTCAGCCCCCATTTCTGCTCCCGGCATAAAAGTCACCACAGCCGACAACACATGCAACACGAATGCGGCGAGCACCAGTTTGCCATAGCCTAGTGTATCAGTCAGAAATCCACCGATGATAATACCGAAACAAAACCCCGTGAATCCTGCTCCCCCGATCGCTCCTAATTGAGCTGCTGAAAATCCAAATTCAGATCCCCAGTTGTCGAAGATACCGCCACGTATTCCGAAGCCTACGCCTGCAGCAAGAATGGCCATAAAACCGGCCCACAATAATCGCATTCTGTTTGTTTCTTCACTCATGATAATAGCTCATTGTATGCGGGAAGACAGTAATCCGGTAACAGGGAACCTCCGCCAACCCTCCTTCGGACGGTGGCCTTATGGTATATTGACTAAATTGTCAACGTTATTCGCTACTTTGAAGGGCCATACCCTTTGCTGGGTTTGCCGTTTTCATCGAGTTTTCCGCAGGCCCAGAGGAGGCCGCGGGTGAGGTAATTGAGGTAGGCCTCGCTCTCCATGGTTTGGTTGTGATGGCCGATGGTGGTCCCAAATACAAGTGCCTTGCCATAGCGGTTGGTCCAGATGCAGGGATGTTTTTTTCGTCCGCACACCATAGGCGTGACCGAGGACGGTGGTGTTCGGCCAGACTTTCAGGATCTCGTACAATTCTCCGGCCGGGGTTGTCCAGCTTTTGCCAAAGCCCTTCATGATCGGGTGCTTGGGTTGGATGTTTTCTATCGTCACCGCCACGTGCTGCTGATGGCGCACAGTGGTCACACCCAGCAGTTTGCGCCATTCATCGGTGATTTTATCCGCTGCACGATAGCTGTGCATGGTGCAGTGCAAAACCACGGCCGGCACACCCGAATCCCGGTGAGCCGTGGCGATCCCCTCTACAAAGGTCTTGTCGCCAATGGCACCGAAACATTCGTTATGCACAACCACGTCAAAATCCTTGATCCAGTCCTTCTTCTGGTAAATCGAGATTTTGTGGGTCCGCCCTGTGCCGCCCTCGTGGAGGATCGTCCAGGCCACATTGGCCCGTTTGCTGACGCCTTGGCTGATAATCAGCTTTTGCTTGGCGTAATCATGGCAGCAGCCGCCGGTAATGAGCAGGGCTTTGAGTGGTTCGGCCGCCTGAGCGATGGAAGCCTAGGAGCACAAAGTGAGCAGAGTGAGGAGTTTCATGACAGGTATTATTTATGCAAACGATTGGCCGTGTACCAGGCCACCCGGTTCACCATGCCGGCCCCGGCATAGGAGCGGAGTTTGTCGTTGAGGTTAAATTGATACACCTTTTCCGCAGTCAAAGGCAGCGTGAGATGCGCCACTTTGCGATCCTTGGATAGGGTCACCCGGGTGGGCTTCATCTTTTTCTGCTGGCTCTTGGGAGAACCGTACTGCGGGCGATACTGGTATTCGTACTCAAGAATATCGTAGTTCTCCAGCTTGGCGCCCTCCTCGGCATCCACCGGCAAGGTAAAGTGCACGTCAAACCCGGCCTTGGTCAGACTGATGTGATGAACGGCCATGGGCGTGGTGCTGCCGTCCCAGCGCACGCGCTCGAGCCCAAACTGTTTACCGCCCACCGACCCCCAGCCGCGACCGGTTTGGCCGACCCAAAAACTGCCATCCGGTCCGAACACACCGCGAATGCAGCCGGTTTGCAGTGGCGAAATGAAGTTCACCACCATACCCTGATATTCGCCGTCCACTTTCTCCAAATGAATGCGCATGAGGTTAGAACGGGTTTGGTCGCCCAAAATGATCTGACCGGCGAAAGGCCCGAACTTGCCCTGCGATGTATCAAACACCGGTTCCCCGGGGGAATTGGCCAGCTCACCATGCGGAATAAACACGGACGGCCGCGTGCGCAGCTTGCGGTATTCCTCGATGGAGATTTTGTTCAAATCTTTGCCGATGTATTTCGGATGATCATAGTACGAGGAAGGATGCCCGTGAAAACGATCTTTCACCACGTGGTGCAGCGTGGAGGTTTCATTCCAGTCGCCCTGATTATCGGTATAAAAGATGTCATCCTGCGCGTTAATCCCGATACCCGCCGGAGAACGCAGGCCTAACGAATACGGCACAAACTTGCCCTGCGGCGTAATCTGGAAGGACCAGCCGCGGTATTTGGCCGCGCGCCCCATCTTGGAATCGTGCACGCGCGCCTTGTCCCATTTGTCGCTGCCCGCCCAACCCGGCCAACTGAGGGAGGTATTGAGCGTGCCGTAAAAATTGCCCTTGGAATCCCGCACAGGACCAAAAGTGTATTCGTGATAATTATCAGTGAGACCCCAGCCGGCGTTGACGGTTGAATACAAGTCCGCTTTGCCGTCCTTGTTGGTATCCACCAAACGCGTCAGTTCAGGGCGTTGCATCACATAGACGTCGCCTTTTTGCTTATCAATCCACAGGCCCAAACTTTCGTGCAGACCGTCGGCGAATAACTCCCAAGAGCCGTCCTGTGTGTTGAACTTCCACACCTCGCCTTCGCGGGTGCAGATCAACAGCGTGTGGTTATCCATGAACGCCATACCACCCACGCCCAGAGTGATTTCCTTGGGAATGTTAACGGTCTCAACGACGTATCCGGCAGGCAGGTTGCGAGGTTGGGCATTGGCTAATACGGCCAGGGCCAACGTGGTCAGGCAAAATTGAATCAGTTTCATGCTAGTTTTTGGGCATTAGGGTTACAGTAAATTCAGTCGCATCCTTGGCACTCAGAGTCAGTGCCGTTTTGTCGGCACTCCATTTTCCGGCACTGGCTTCAGCCAAAACCTGTTCGGGATTCAGCTTGAAGGTCACCGGCCCCTTGGCGTCGGCCACCTTGAAGGTGTATTGCAATCCCCGCTTCAGCACGCCATCGGCAAGCCCCGCATGCAGGGTGATCCTTTGGCGCACGCTCGCGTTGCCTACGCGATAATACAACTCCGGCGCGCCTATCCGGCTGTAGCCCCCGAACACCGGGGTCGCATCGCCAACCTGCAGGGCGCCGAGGTTCCCCACCTCAAATCGTTGCCCGAGAATCTTGCAGTGCCGGCCACCGCGGCCCTTGCGGTCCGGACCTACATCGAGAAATGCGCCAGTCCAACCGTACTGCACCGCGCAGGTTTCCGCATCGAACAGGTAATTCACTCCGCCCGGCAATCCCACACAGATGGAGCGGGCCGGAGAATTCTGCACGAAGGCCCGCTGCAAGATCGGTTGGTTTGTCACCAACAACGGCCATTGCGCACGTACCTGAGGTTGCGCCTTGTTGAGTCGGTTCAGGGCTCCCTTAGGATCCTGAGATACCGCCATCACGCCCACCATGGTAAAGGCGTGTCCCGGGAGGGTGCAGACATACGGGTAATCCCCCTCCGCTTTCGGGGCGACGAAATACACCACCACATCTTTCCCGGGCATGGCGATCTGGCTGCTGGCCACGATGGCCGGATCGTCCGGCACAAAATGTTTCACCATGCTTTGCGCGCCAAGCTGCAGAGCCTTGCCGGACACCCGGTCGCGGTCGGCCGTGCCGCCTTTCACCAGCACCCAGTTGTGCAGCATTTCGCAGGTGTTCTTGAGGGTAAGCTTCACCTTGGCACCGGGTTGGACCGCCAAGGCTTCCTGATCAAACCGCATTTGACCGTGCTTGGTGCCGAGGGTGATTTCCACATCCGGCGTCCCGAAGCCCGCCGGCGGTTTGGCTGCCGCCATGCTGGCGACGCACAACAGGGAGAAAAGAAATGCTGATCTCATAAAGGGTAGCAGTGTGCTAGCGGCCAATTGAACCGCCAAGCCGCCCACGACGCAAAGGTTTTCAACAAAAAACTTGGTCGCCCCAGCCCTCCACTACGGCACGGCATTATTCGTACCCTGCAATTCATTGAGGGCCCGATTGGCCACCCGCACGATGTATTTGTTCGGCTGCCGCACCAGCGCCTGTTTCAGGGCCGGGATCGCCGGACGGGCCTGCTCATCCATCTCATCGAGCACAATCACCGCGGCCAGTCGGCCCCATTGATGTTCGCTCTTGAGTTCGGCCTGCAGGGTCGGCAATGCCCGCTTGGGATCACCCAGCTTGGCCAAGGCCCGCGCTGCAGCAATCCGAACGCTGGGTGAACTATCTTCCAAGGCATTGATCATCGGTTTTTTGGCATTCACGGCTTCCTTGCCGATATTGCCCACGCCGGTGGCGCCCCAGTACCGCACGGCTGCATCCGGATGGCGCAATGCCTGCAGCAGTTCCGGCAAAGCGTACACGCCCGAGGATGCCAACGCTGCCACCCGTCCGAGTTCGGTGTTCAATTCGGTTTGGCCTTGGAGAATTCGGTAACGTTCCCCGACGGCCTTCTCGCGAATCTCGATCTCCGCCTCGGGCAGCAGTCCCAGATCACCCGTATCACGCACCCATTGGAGGTGCACCTCCCGCATCCGCTTTAACCGGGCCGCATGCTCGGGCTGGCCGGCGAGATTGTTGATCTCGTGCGGGTCCGCCTTCAAATCGTACAATTCTTCCGTCGGTTTGGCAGGGGCCATGAACAGGGCCGCGGATTCGGGCATATCGCCGGCGGCATGTACACGGCGAATCTCCCTCATGGTGGCGCCTTTTTCCGGCGTGTTCATGTACTGATAATAGGTCTTGAGCGGCTCATAATTGCGGATGTAGCGAAAACGCGGACCGCGCACGCTGCGGATGATATCGTAGCGTTCATCCATTCGGTCGCGTGCGCCATAGACAAAATCGCGCTCGGCATCATGGAGAAACGACCGTCCCTGCACATGCTTGGGCACAGAGAGCCCGGCTAGTTTCAGGACGGTTGGGCCGAAATCGATGGAGCTTACCATTCGGCCACTGACCGCCGGCTGTTTTCCCGGCACCCGCACGATCAATGGCACCCGTGTTCCGGAATCATACAACCACCGCTTCGCCCGCGGCAGCCCCACTCCGTGGTCGCTCCAGAAAAAAATGATCGTGTTATCATACACCCCGTCCTCCTTAAGTTGGGCAATCAGTTTTCCCGCCCAGACGTCCATGGCGGTGATCAGTTCGTAATTGCGTTTCCAATCCTCCCGCACAATTGGCGTATCCGGATAATACGGCGGCAACGGCAACTGCTTGGCCTTTTGCCGCTGATTCGGGTTTAGATTGGCCGTCACCGATTTGTATTTCCCTTCGCTGGCTATGCCGCTCTCGTGACAGCCGGTAAAGTTGAACACAGCAAAAAAAGGCTGCCCCGGCTTGCGGTTCCGCCAGTGCGCCTTGCCACTGGAGGAATCCCACGTGTCATTGGGGGCGCTAAACTGATAATCGGTTTTGGAGTTATTTGTGCAATAATACCCGGCCTGACGCAGGTAAGTGGTGAACGGCCGAATGTGCTTTGGCAATTGCGCCCGGCAACGCATATGATGTGTCCCAAGGGTTGTCTGATACATGCCGGTAATGATCCCGGAACGGCACGGGGCACACACGCCCGCCGTGGTAAAGGCATGAGTGTAACGCACGCCTTCCTGGGCCAGTTGATCAAGGTGAGGCGTGACGGCATTCGGGTCGCCATAACAACCGAGATGCGGACTGATATCCTCGGCCGATAGCCAGAGAATGTTGGGACGTTCTTCAGCTGTGACAAAACCGGCCGACAAAATGAAAAGTGTAAGGAGGTATTTCATGCGCTTACCAGTCATCCGTGCGGAACGGGGCGGCCGGGAGGCCGTGTTGATTGATGAGGTTGACCACCGGATTATCCGCCCAGCCGTAGCGGATGGCGGCGGGTTGGTCGACCAGTTCGCAGGTGACTTCCACCCGGCCGTCTTTCCGGACGATGGCGGTGGCGCCGTAAAACTTCTTGTCCGCTCCAGCCATGGCGAAGCCGCTGATCTCGCGGCCTTCCTTGGCCTGTAGTCCATTGGCATGCCGGAAAGTCACAACTACTTTCGAGTCGGAGGTCTCGTGGGATTCATACAACGGGCCACTCGTCGGCACATCGGCCTGATTATAAAACTCCGCCAGAGCCCAGTTGGCTAGGCGGCGGCCCACGTCCTGTTTGTTTTTCGGATGAATGTCGTTGGCCTCACCGATATCGATGGTGGTGGCCATGCCGGTGTTGGGCAACGTCAGGGTTTTAGCCATGCTTTCGCGCGTGTGGGCCCAGACGCTCTCCGCGTTGGGATCAAGATTCACCACCTTAAAGTTGGGCAACTGCACGAAGAGAAACGGAAAATCGCCCTGCCCCCAACGCCGGCGCCAGTCGTTGATCATCATTGGCAACTGGATCGCGTACGCCTTGGCAAACCCGATGTGGCGCGAGTTGCGCTCGCCCTGATACCAGATCGCGCCGCGAATGGCGTACGGAATATGTGGATTCACCATGCCGTTGAATAAATTCGCCGGCTTGTTCCGATCCGCTGTGGCCTTGTCCTTCCACGGTTGATGCACCATCAGCAGGCGCTGGTCATCTTTCTGCACCTCCCAACTGGTCCACGCCTCAATGGCCGTGCCGCCCCAGGAGGAATGTACGATACCCACTGGCACCTTCAGTTTCTCATGCAACGCGCGCGCGAAGAAATAGGCCGTACCCGAAAAGCCGCCCACCGTTTCCGGTGTGCACTCCGTCCATTGGCCGTCCACCTCCGCCTGCGGTTCCAAGGCCGGTTTGCGGGCGGTGGTGAACATGCGGATGTGACGAAACTTGGCGGCAGCCTTTTCCTTTTCAAAATCGCGACACTTCGACACCGGCCAGGCCATGTTCGATTGCCCGGAGGCAAACCATACCTCGCCCACGAGCACTTCCTTGAGGCGAATGACGTTTTCGCCCGTCACCTTGAAAAGCGGGCTCACCTTGAGGTCGTTGATGGCGTCCAGCCGCACACGCCATTTGCCGTCCGGCCCGGCCACGGTGCGCTTGGTTTGCCCGGCAAACTCCACCGTCACCTTTTCACCCGGGGCAGCCGTGCCCCACACCGGCGCCACCGCCCCGCGTTGCAGCACCATGTAATCGCCAAACACCGGCGCCAGCTTCACCTCCGCCTGCGCCACACTCGCGCACAGGCAAAAAATCCAAATCACTTGTTTCATGTTACTTTCCAAATTTCCATTCCGGCCCTTCGGCCTGCACTTCGCGGTATTTTTTCACCAGCATGGCCGTGAGCTTTTTCAACTGCCCCGGTTCCGAAGCGGCGAGGTTTTTTTCCTGATCCCGATCGGCCTTTAGATTGTACAACTCGAACTCGCTCAGAGGCGTTTCTTTCACCAGCTTTTGATCTGCTGCCCGGAAGAACCCGCCGCCGCGACCACTGGCCTTGCCCCAACTGCCGAGCACCATCCAATCACCCACGCGCATGGCCGCCTTGGGCGCACCCAGCGCGTTGTGGTAATGCCAATATAACGGCACCGTACGCCGAATCGGTTTCCCGCGGAACACCTCTACAAAACTGCTGCCATCAATCGGCCGGTCCGGTTTACGCTCGATGCCCGCCAAGCCGGTGAAGGTGGGCAGCACGTCCAGCCCGCA
Organism: Verrucomicrobiales bacterium; assembly: GCA_038145765.1. Lineage (GTDB taxonomy): Bacteria > Verrucomicrobiota > Verrucomicrobiia > Limisphaerales > UBA1100 > UBA1100. The sequence goes on along the minus strand of JAYQQG010000101.1, from coordinate 4,704 downwards.
CACCGGCTCGGCGCTTTCACTGCCCGGCTTGATACGGCCGGGAAAACGCAGGATACCCGGCACCCGAATGCCGCCTTCGTACAGCCACAACTTCATGCCGCGCAATGGCCCCGGACTGCCGTATGACCGCGCCGCGCCGCCATAACGCCGCAGGGTTTCCGGGCCATTGTCCGAGGTGAAAAACACCAACGTATCATCAGCCAGCTTCAGATCATCCAGCGCCGCCATCAATTTGCCGACCGCCACGTCCATGTTTTCCACATTGGCGAAATACTCGGCCTCCAGTTTGTTCTTCGTCACCTCCGCGTAACCCGCAGTCATTTTGTCTGGCGAAGCCACCGGTTCGTGCGGTTCATGGAAACAGGTGAATAGAAAAAACGGTTTCTTTTTGTCCCGTCCATTGCGCAGCCACTCCACCCCTTCATCGGCCACCAATTGACAGGCGTATCCTTCCATCGGCCCCACCGCCTTGCCGTTGCGCACAAAGTTGCGCGGGTTCTTGTGTGAAGGCGCCGCGTTGTTCTGTGTGGCAAACCAGTGATTGAACCCGTGATCGCCCGGTTGCGGCTGGGCATCCGAATTGAACTTGCCGTTGCAGTGCCACTTGCCGACATGGGCGGTGTCGTAGCCCGCCTCCTTGAGCATCATCGCCACCGTCACCTCATCCTTGCGCAGGTGCATCACGTGATTGCCGGGAATCCAATTGTACACGCCTGAACGATTCGGCGTGCGTCCCGTGAGCATCCCCGCGCGCGAAGGCGAACACACCGGCGCCGCCGCATAACAACTGGTTAACCGCATGCCCTGCTTGGCCAACCGATCCAGATGCGGCGTCTTGATATGCGGATGCCCGTAACAGGCCAGATCGCCATAGCCGAGGTCATCACAGAGGATCACCACAAAATTGGGTCGTCCATCCTGGGCCTCTTTCGCCGCCAGCAAAGCCGGCCACACAAATGCCATCAACAGGCAGAAGAAACGGTGCATGGGCCGAGCATGCGCCAAGCGGGTCAAAAGGCAAGATCAGTTGCCAATGCCGCCGCCGAAAGTGTCCACCGAACCATCCGGATTGAAGCCCTGCAGAAACTGTCCGCGCGCATTGATCTGGCTGCTGCTGGTCGCCTGGCCCAATTCGCGCGGAACCGGCACGCGCGTCACTGAGCCGTCCGCCGCCCCCACCGCCGCATCCCGTTGCACAAAACAGGTGACCCGCAGTCGGCCATCCGGCAGCCACTGGATATCGAGGCTCGACTCACTGTCACACCGCATCGGCACCGCTGCCTCGGCCCGCGACTTGAAGGTGGCGGCGTCCAGCAAGGAGACCAACACCGTCACTTTGCCATCACGCACCCCTTCAGCCAACAACCGGCACTGCGCCAGCACCTTGCCATCGCGCGAAGGCACCAACCGGATGAACGCATCGTGTTGCGGCCGATCCAGCCGCCAAAGCACCTTCGGCTCCCCGCCCGTCAGGGGCCACTTGAGAAACTGAATGGCACCCGATTCGTCCAAGTGTTCCTTGCCCAGTACGTAGCCCGCCTGTTTCATATAAAACGCCGACTCCAATCGCCCGACCCGTTCACTGCCCAATACTTGTTTGCCCGACCCGTTTAGGTCGCATACAAACAGTTGATAGCGCGCATTGCGCACGCGACCGGGGATAATCGGCGGATCGGCGTTGGCCGTTATCTCAAAGCTCGTGTGGATGCCGGCTACACGCTGCCCGTCATCGCTCCAAACCAGTGTGCCAGTCGATTCCCGAGTTTCCCAAATAAAGCCGCCCACAATGACCCCCACGCAACCGGTGAGCAGCAAAGGAAAGAGCAGCATGATCCCACTCCACCAATGGCGCCCCCCGTGCTGCCGACGCCCCGCCGGCAGATTTGAGATTCGCGCAGCACCATTGTGCCTCTTCACGAAGTCCGTTTTCATTTACACATCGCATACCATCGCGGCATGGCGCAGCGCCGCCACAGGATCGTCCCAAGTGGGAATGAATTCCTGCGCCACAAACCCCTTGTAACCCGTCTCCACGATGGCCCGCATCACGGCGGGATAATTGATCTCCTGCGTGTCATCAAGTTCCGCACGGCCGGGATTGCCCGCGGTGTGGTAATGCCCGATCACATCCTTGTACTGGCGGATGCGCCGGATCACGTCGCCGTTCATGATCTGCACATGGTACACGTCAAAAAGCAGTTTCATGTTCGGTGACCCCACTTGACGGATCAACTCCACGCAGTGGTCAATGTCCTCGCCGAAATAGCCCGGATGCCCCTTCATCGGGTGGCTGTCATCACGCGTATTGAGATGCTCCAGCACGAGATTAATTTTCTTTTTCTCCGCGTACGACATCACCGCTTTCCAGGCGGCCACGCAATTCTTCGCGCCCGCGGCATCGGTCAGCCCTTTCTCGCGCATGCCGGTGAAGGTGATCACGCTCTTCGTGCCGATCTGCGCCGCGAGGTCAATGCCCGCCTTGAGCTTCTCGATCACAAACGCCTTGTTGGCGGCTACACACGGTCCCTTCTTGAAACCGTGCCCGCCACTCACCAGCGAAATCTTCAGGCCGGATTTGATGGCGAAGGGATAATCATTGCCGGAAATTCCCTCAATCGCCTCGATGCCGATGGCTCGACAATGTCCAATCAACTCCCGTGCCGGCATCGGTTTGAAGCACCAGCCCATCACCGACTGCCGAATGCGGCCCTTGGTGATCTTGAAATCCGGCTTCAAATCCGCCCGCGGCACTTGGGCGGAAACGGTTGCCTGCGAGGCAGTTGCGGCCATGCCGAAGGCCCCGGCCTTGAGGGCGTCTCGTCGCGTAATACTCATGGGCCGATTGTGGGTTTTCCACCGTCGGGGGCAAGTCCAACCGGTTTTCCCTTGAAAGATTTGAATACTACCGCACTCTGGGGGCGTCGGATACAAGTTCCAAAAGAGAAACTATGAAGAAAACCATGATTATTTTGGCCGCGGGGACAATCCTTACCGCGGGAGTGGGCTGCCAGACAAACACCGGCAAGGGCGCTGGAATCGGTGCCGCGGTGGGCGGAATTTTGGGCGGCGTGATTGGCCACCAGTCCGGTCGTGGCCTAGAAGGCGCGGCGGTCGGCGCGGCCGCCGGTGGTGCCATCGGTGCGGCTGCCGGAGCGGCCAAGGATAAAAAGGAAAACCAAACCAATCCTTAAGGCTTACGATATCCTTAAAAAAAAAGCCGCCCATCGGGCGGCTTTTTTTGTTTTGGTTGAATTGTGCCGGAACGCCGTCTCGTTGGCTTACTTGACCTCGAACTCCACTTTCGAAGTCATTTTACCGATCCATACCGGTTGTTTGTCAGCCGAGAGTTCCTTGCGTGAGTTGGCATAGGTCACGGTCAGAGTATATTTGCCCCGCACTGACAATGAAGGCAGGCCCAGCCCATACCCCATGGACTTGACTTCGCCCGGTGCCAGTTTTTGGAAATGATGCCTCATGATTTTGCCGCCTCGAGCCGGAGGCTGGTTCACCGGAATCTCCTTTCCGTCCGGCCCCGTTAATTGATATGCGAACGGCTTGGCCCCGGGGAAGTTCAGTACCTGCACAGATTTACCCCCTTGATTTCGAAGCACCACATAAGCTGTGGCTCGCGAGGCCATCCCCTCGACACGTTTTCCATTCACGAGTTGGGTCACCTTCCGCATTGGTGTAGCTTCCGCAATCGCCGTGACCTGCAATCCATTTTGCGCCTTGGACCATGGCAAAGCCACCAGCGTCTTGAGTTTACTCTCCACTTGGGCACGGTTTTTGAGTGGCTGAAAGTCGCTGGGATAGCTCGCCCAATGCACATCCTTCACATCCTTGTCCGGATATAGAATCCAAATGCCCTCCTGCCCCTTACGAAACTTGATATCAGTACTGATGGCGAAAGGGGCCGGCCCTGGCCACATCAATTTCACCTCCTTCAAGTTGTTCGGCCCCTTGAGAACCTTGCTGACTTTGATGGCGCCCACGTCATACGTACGGTTGTGTCGCTCAATACCACCCACAATAAGATCGACTTTACCGACCACAATGTACTTGGCACCGGCCATGCGGATTTCCAAAGGGACATAAGCCCAGCTGGCTTGCGCACAGGGAACCGCCAGCCAGCCGGCCAGCGCAAGGATGGGGAACAGGATTTTTTGCATAATCATTTGACGGTATTGAGACAAACAATCTCCGGCAATCAATTCTTTCCGCGTCTTTTACCCCATGGCCATGGCTTGACCAGCGCCTTCTCAGCCCAAGCCTCCCAGCGCTTGATCATATCCGCCAAGCGCTTCGGCTCGGCTTCAGCAAGATTGTTCAGCTCCGTGCGGTCCGCATCAATATCGTACAATTCCCACGGGCCGTTGGCCCCCTTGGCCACGAGTTTCCATTTACCCTCGCGCATGGCGCGGTTGCCTTCGTGTTCCCAATAGATCGGTGCCTCGCGGCCAATGTCCTTGCCGTTAAAGGCTGGGGCGAGCGAAGTGCCTTGCAAAGGAACGATGGCGGTGTCGCCCACTTTGGCCGGATACTTGGCGCCGCCGAGATCCACACAGGTGGCCATGAGATCGATCAAGTGTCCGGGCTGGCTTTCGAGTTTGCCGTGGCGCTGGGCGTCGATTCCCTTGGGCCAAGGGGGATTAGCCGGCCGCCGCAGCCCCCCTACTGCACCCGGGGCATATTCACCTCCGCCAC
>JAYQQG010000100.1:0-12638 GCA_038145765.1 Verrucomicrobiales bacterium | reverse complement strand
TTATAATATCGATGAAGACCGCACGGAGCTGAATGACCTCGCCGCCAAGCATCCTGAGCGCGTGAAGGCCATGGCCGCCAAGTGGTTTGACATCGCCAAAAACACCGAACGCCTCAAGGGCCGCCACCTGAGCCCGGTGAAGGATGAAATCAAGCAGCTCGGCTTCCGCAAGGACACCTCCAATCAACTGAAGAAATGAAGTCGCGTTTTCTCACTTGGTTGGCCGGTTTGTGGGTCAGCTTCAATTTGGCGGCCGCTGATCAGCCGAACTTCCTGATCATCATGGCTGATGATTGCACGTACAACGATCTGCCGTTGTACGGTGGTCAAAACGCCAAGACCCCGAACATCAATCGGTTGGCAGCCAGCGGATTGACCTTCAACCGCGCATACCTCGGTGAGGCGATGTGTCAGCCGAGCCGGGCGGAGTTGTTTACGGCGATGTACGCGCTACACAATGGCTGTGCGTGGAACCACTCGGCCAGTCGGCCGGGCCTGAAGAGCATGCCGCATCATCTCGGGCCACTCGGCTACCGCGTGGGTTTGGCCGGCAAGGTGCATGTGAAGCCGCAATCGGTGTTTCCGTTTCAATCCGTCGAAGGGTTTGATCCCAACTGCGTGCGCAACCCCACGCGCGCGCATGACGTGGCGGGCATAACGAAATTCATGGGCGAAGGCAAAGGGCCGTTTTGTCTTGTGGTGGCGTTGGTGGAGCCGCATGTACCGTGGGTAATGGGCGATGCCTCGCAGTATCCGCCCAAGCAACTCAAGTTGCCGGCGAACATCGCTGACACTCCGCGCACGCGGATCGATTTCTCCAATTACCTCGCGGAGATCACTTATATGGACGGGCAGGTGGGCGAGATTCTCGCCGCGCTGGAAAAAACCGGCAAAGCGCGGGACACGCTGGTGTTGTTTACCTCCGAGCAAGGCTCGCAATTTCCCGGCTGCAAATGGACAAACTGGAACACCGGCCTGCACACCGCGCTGGTGGCGCGTTGGCCGGGGCACACGCCGGCCGGCAAACGGACCGATGCGTTGGTGCAATACGCGGATATTCTGCCGACCTTACTCTCGGCTGCCGGCGGCAATCCGGCCCGGCACCCATACGATGGCACCAGTTTTCTTCCTGTGCTTCAGGGCAAGACGAAGTCGCATCGAAAGTTTGTCTACGGCATTCACAATAATCTCCCCGAAGGCCCCGCGTACCCCATTCGCAGCGTGAGTGATGGCACGTACCGCTACATTCGCAACCTGCGTCCCGACGAGTTGTACATTGAAAAACATCTGATGGGCGGGAAGGGCGATGCGGTCTTGAAGAATCCCTACTGGCCCACGTGGCTGCGCGAGGCATGGACGAATCCGAAGACCTATCAATTGGTGAAACGCTATATGCGCCGGCCGGCCGAGGAGTTGTATCACACAGAGAAGGATCCCTATGAACTGACCAACCTCGCCCTCACGCGGGCGCATTCGGGGCGGCTCAGCATCCTGAGCGCGGAACTGGATCGTTGGATGGCCGGGCAGGGTGACCCCGGGCGAGCGGTGGATACGCCCGAAGCTCTGAAGGCCGCCCGCGAAGGGAAACATTTGCACGGACCTCAAAACAACAATACCGACCGATAACATGATCGACGCGCATCAACATTTTTGGCAACTGGACAAGCCGTTCGATTACGACTGGCTGAAGGCGCCGCAGCACGCGGCCATTAATCGGGATTTTCTGCCGGCCGACCTGCGGCCGCACCTGGATGCCACGGGCATCGCCGAGAGCATTTTCGTGCAGACGCAACACAACGTGGAGGAAAACCGCTGGGTGCTAGGCATGGCCGAGGAACACGACTGGCTGGTGGGCGTGGTCGGCTGGGTGGATCTCGCCAGCGAGGCATGCGAGGAGCAGCTGCTGGAGTTTAAGGAGCACCCGAAATTTGTCGGCATCCGCCATATCACGCAGGACGAGCCGGATGATGATTTCATTGTGCGCCCGGAAATTCTGCGCGGCCTCAAGGTGCTGGAGAAACATCGCGTGCCGTTTGATCTGTTGTTTTATGTGAAACACCTGAAGCACGCAGACCGGTTGGGGCGCGAAATGCCGGAGCTGCCGATGGTGATCGATCATCTGGCCAAGCCTAGCATAAAGGATCAATCGATCGACGACTGGTTGCCGCAGCTCAAGGCCGCCGCGCAGCACGACCATATTTTCTGCAAACTTTCCGGCATGATCACCGAGGCCGATTGGGCGGATTGGAATCCGGCCGATCTCAAGCCGTATGTCGAAGCCGCACTGGAAGCGTTCGGACCGGAGCGGTGCATGTATGGCAGCGACTGGCCGGTGTGCGAGCTGGCCGGCAGCTACGAGCAGGTGCACGGCGCGTTGACCGAGGTACTGGGGCCATTGAGTGCCGACGAGGCTTACGCGATCTTCGAAGGCACCGCGCGGAAATTTTACGGGATCACGAAATGATCGATCGCCTGCAATCGCTGAGGTTGATCCCCGTGGTGGCACTGGATCGCGCGGAAGAGGCCGAGCCGTTGGCTGACGCCCTGTGCGTGGGCGGCTTGCCCTGCGCGGAGATTACCTTGCGCACGGATGCGGCGCTGGACGCCATTCGGGCGTTGGCCAATCGCGAGGATTTTTTGCTCGGGGCCGGCACGGTGCATAGCGCTGAACAGGCTGAGGCTGCAGTGGAGGCGGGTGCAAAATTCGTGGTCACCCCGGGATTCAATCCACGCACGGTGACGTGGTGTCAGGAAAACAAAGTGCCCGTGTTCCCCGGTGTTGCTACGCCAACAGATTTGGAACTGGCGCTGGAGCATGGGGTGACGACGGTTAAATTTTTCCCGGCTGAAACCTTGGGCGGCGTCAATACGCTGAAAGCTTTCAGCGGTCCGTATGGTGAGGTGCGTTTCATTCCAACCGGCGGCATTCATGCCGGCAATCTGGCCGACTATCTCGCCCTGCCCAGCGTGCTGGCCTGCGGCGGCAGTTGGATGGTGAAAACGGGCGATTGGGAATCGACGACAAGGCTGACGGCTGAGGCAGTGGAATTGATTGATGGATAAATCACACGCAGAGGCGCGGAGGGAAACCAGAATTGGGGCAAGGTGGAACTTGCCCCTCCCATTCTTCCATTGCGCACGGGAGGGACGAGTTCCAGCTCGTCCCATGTTATTTTCTCTGCGCATCATGCTGATTTATAAAATGAAAACCCTAGCCACACTCCTGTTCACCGCCTTCACAATGCTGGCGGAAAAGCCGAACATCATTCTCGTTTACGTGGATGACATGGGCTTTGGCGATGCGTCGTGCCTGAATCCAAAATCAAAAATCAAGACGCCGCACTTGGATCGGTTGGCGCGGGAAGGGATGACATTCACCGACGGGCATTGCTCGGACACGGTGTGCACGCCGTCTCGGTACGGACTGCTCACGGGACGGTACGCATGGCGCACAACGCTCAAGCGCGGGGTGATGGGCGCGGAAGGCCAATGCCTGATCGCCGATGGACGCATGACGCTGGCGTCATTTTTGCGCGGGCAGGGATACGCGACGGCGATGGTGGGCAAATGGCATTTGGGGATGGATTTCCCGGGAACCTGGGGGCAACGCGATTGGACGCAGCCGGTGAAAGACATGCCGTTGGACAAAGGGTTCGATTATTTTTGGGGCATCCCGGCCTCGATGAACTACGGCGTGCTGGCGTGGTTTGAAGGCCGGTTTGCGAAAGTGCCGCCGACTCAATTCACGGCCAAGAAACCGAACGCGATTGCGATCAGCGATTATCGCATCAAGCCGCCGTATGCAAAAGTGCCGCCGAAAAATCCCACCAAGAATGACCTCGAAGTGGCCCCGGACTTTGTCGACATCGAATGCCTCGACCGGTTCACCACGCAATCGCTCAAGTGGCTCGATGGCCGGGCGCAAGCGGCGCGCGCGGGCAAGCCGTTCTTCCTGTACCTGCCGTACACCTCGCCGCATAAGCCGGTGATACCGCCGAAAAATTTCCGCGGGCAGGGCAAGGCAGGGGCGTATGGCGAGTTCATGATCGAGACCGATCATCATCTCGGCCGCATTTTAAAATGGCTCGATGACGAGAAACTGGCCAAGAACACGATGGTGATTTTCACCAGCGACAACGGCCCCGAAACCACTTGGCGCGAACGCATCAAACGCTTTGGCCACCACAGCAACGGCATTTATCGCGAGGGCAAACGCTCCGTGTACGAGGGCGGCCATCGCGTGCCCTTCATCATCCGATGGCCGGCCGTGGTGAAAGCGGGCTCGAAATGGAATCGTCCTGTTTGCCAAACGGACCTGCTGGCCACCTTCGCCCAGATGACCGGCCAACGGTTGCCGGCCAACGCCGGAGAGGACAGCCTCAGTTTTTATGCCGTGCTCAAGGGCGCCCGCGAGAACAGCGTGGCACCGCGCGTGGCGATGGTGCATCACGGGATGCAGGGTCGGTTTGCCTTGCGTGAGCGGCAGTGGAAACTGGTGATGGAGGACGCCCGCCCCGGCAAACGTGAGCTGTACGATTTATCCAAGGACCCGCGCGCTACCACTAACCTGATCGCGAACCACCCGGAAGTGGCCGCGCGCTTGGTGGCCAAGCTGACTTCAATCGTTCGCAACGGCCGCAGCTCACCCGGGCCGGTACAGAAAAATGATACACCGCCTTGGAAAGAATTGATCTGGATGCGGTAAGCCCGGAGACTGCCGGCATGAAAGACAACATCACCAAAGCCAAGACCATAGCGATCGGCTCCTTCATGGTGCTGTTGTTTGTGACGTATTTTCTGCGGTCGGAAGTGTTGGCGTTAAACTCCATCCGGTTTCACTCGGAAAATATCCGGGCGGATGAATCGATGAATGAGCTCAAGGAATCCTACCCGATGCGGGTGGCGGAATATGAGTTGAGCCTGAAGGAGTACGAGATTCGGAAGCAGCATTACGAGGACATGATGAAACTTTATCGGGAAGATCCCGAGGAGTACATGAAGCGAACGAAAGATAAATATGCGCCCCCGACTTTTCCGCGGCAACCGCACAAGCCCAGTTCGCCCGGATTAAGTGATCAACTGGCCGAAAACCGTGCCACCTTTCGAAAGGAGCAGTATGAGTATTTCCAAAATACCAGCCGTTTGAATTGGGTGGCTTGTGTGGCGGCGATGTCGCTGGTGGGCGGGCTGTTGTATCTGTTGATGTTTGATGAGGAGGGTAAACGGATTTTCTACCTGGCGATATTAATTCTCAGCTTTGTGTTTATGATCGGCCCGTCGTTTCACTCCATCCTCAGCGGATTGATCGGCTTAATGGATGCCCCCTAGACCGTGCGTGGCTTTGGCGGTCGACGCCTAGCGGATAAAAGAGCAAACGTATTCGCAAATGCCTTCGCTCACGGTGATGTCGAACCCGCTGTTGGCGGGGATGCTGAATGTATCGCCCTCGGTGTAGGATTGAATTTCCTCGGTGCCGTCGAGCTTTACGGTACAACTGCCGGCCACCACGACCATGTCCTCGGCCAGCTCGGTGCCGAAGTGGTATTCGCCCGGATAAATGAGCCCCAGCGTCTTTTTCTCACCTTCAGCTGTCACCAAGGTGTGGCTGACCACCTTGCCATCAAAGTAAATGTTGGCTTTGGCAGACGCGGTGACGGCAGAAAATTCAATGTTTGGCATAGGCGCGCGAGTGTTGGGGGAAAGCAAAAGATGTCAAGATTGGCCGGTGACAACGCGATTATTTGGCGTGAATTTGTTCGACTTGGCCGAAGTCGAACCCTACAATTTTCACCAATGTGAATGCTAACATGCTCAATCGCAGAAATGTTCTCAAGGGCCTTGCGGCGGCGGCCGTGGCGGGACCGATGTTGCCCAGTGTGGCGCAGGCGGCCAAAAAGGGCTCGCCTAAGCGCGTGATTTTCTTCATGCAGAATCAGGGGTTCGATCCGTTGACGGCGATTCCTGCAGGCATGAATACCAGTGGCTCGCTGGCCAAGGCCAAGCTGCCGGAGCCGATTCAGGCGCTGGAGCCTTACAAGGAGCGGCTGCATATCATCAACGGGCTGCATGGCGTTCATACCAGCCCGTCGCACAGCGCGTTCTTTGGTGCACTGGGTGGTTACCGCGGCAGCGACGGCGTGCCGCCGAGTGGGCCGACGATTGATTACACGCTGAGCAAGGCGCTGCCGCAGACGTTGCTGCCGCATCTTTGCATCGGCATGGATTCTCTGGAGAACATGAAGGCCAAGCCGACGGTGGCGAATCTCTCGGCCAGCGGCGCCGGCCAACCGATCTTCATGCACTCGAATCCGAATCACCTGTACCAGATGCTGTTCGGCGGTATTTCGGCGGGGGCGATTCGCCAGCGGCATGAGGCGCAGTCGAGCATGTTCGATCGCATCGAGCAATTGGCCGCCGCGAAGGGCGGGGCTTTGCCGGGCGCGGACCAGCAGCGCTACGGCCAGTACGTGCGCGGCTTTGGCGACATCAACGGTCTGCGCGAGCGGCTCGGCAAGGTGTCCAGTCATCTGCGGCGGTTTGCGCCTGAGGTGGACGAGGGCTACGCCAATCCGGAATTTGAAACCGACTGGCACGATCGCCTGTTGGATCTTGGCATCTCGGCGCTCAAGTCGGGCATCACCAGCGTGCTCACCATTGGCTCCGGTCGCGGTGAGATTTTCGGCTCGTGGAAGGGCGTCGGCGTGGAGCAGCAGGGCCATAACCTCGGCCACATGAAGCAGCCGAACAACCCGATTTGGATCAAGATTCGCCAGTACAACAGCCGCATGCTCGTGAAGTTGATGCAGGAACTCGAGAGCGTTCCGGAAGGCAGCGGCACGATGATGGACAACACATTGATCGTGTACACCAGCAACAATGCGGATTATCAGCACACCTCCGGCAAGACCTGGCCGGTGATGTTGCTGGGCAATTACGATGGCGCGTTCAAGACCGGCTGCTTCACGCAGCTGGACGGCAAGCGCCCGATCAACGCCCTGTACACCTCCATCCTGCGCGCCTCGGGCGTGGAGGTGGATCGGTACAATATGTCCGAGAAAATGGCGGCCAAGTTCGACTCGAGCACCGGCCCGCTCAAAGAAGTTTTGGCATGAACCGTCTGACCCGCTCCCTCGGCGCGGCGATGGTGGCCGTGCTTGGCGCGGCGGCTCAAGCTGCAGAGACGTACACGCCCGGCGAACCGGTCAAAGGCGACTTCAAGACGTACGCGCGCGCGTTCCTCGAGAACAACTGTTTCGATTGTCACGACGCCGACACCACCAAGGGCGACCTCAACCTCGCCGAGCTGGGGCCGGTGGACGAAACCAATGCGGCCGTTTGGAAATCCATCTGGGCGCAGGTGACGCTGCAGGAGATGCCGCCCAAGAAAAAATCGGAGGTCGGGATCATCGATCGTATGCGTTTCTCCGATTGGATCGTTGCCGAGCTGCAACGGGTGATGAAAGACAAAGGCGGTTTTCAGGCCCACCTCGATCCGAATAAGGGCAACTTCGTCGCGCACAATCTGCTCTTTGGCACGTTGCCCAAGGGCATTCGCCTCGTGCCGACCTCATCGCCCGCACGCATTTGGCGCGTCACGCCGCAGGAACACATCACGCGGCTCAATGAGTTGATCAACACCGAACCGGTGTTCGATCCCGCCAAGCCCGGCCTGCGCACGCGCGGTGATGTGGTGCCCACCAATCACGGCGGCGAATTGAAACTCTACTTCGGCACCGACCGCATCATCCGCTGGGAAGGCGGCACCGTCGCCTACGCCACGGCCGTCAAGAGTGTGCCGGCCGTGCTTTCCTCCGCGCGCAAGCATGGGCTGGAGAATTATCCGAACTTTTACACCGTCAACAGCTCCGAAGCCACGCAGATCCTCGGCAAGGCGGAGGACATCCTGCGCTACATGGCTTACGGACCGGAGAGCCTGATCGGGTTCCCGGAACAAATCACCGACGATCCCAAAACCTACGACGTGGTGAAGCCCAAGGGCGACATCCGCGGCACACCGATCGCCATCGTGTACAACACGAAAATCGTTCGTCCGATGACGCCGATCCACGCCCTGATGAAGGAAGAAGGCGTCACCGACGAGCGCCTGCGTGCGGCTGTGGATTTTCTTTTTGAAGCCGTGACCTTCCGTCCACCCACCGAAAAAGAGGCGACTGATTATCTGCAAATCGTGAAAACCTCCATCGACAAGGTCGGCAAAAAAGACGGCGTGATCATGGGGCTCTCGGCCATTTTCCTCGACCGCGATGCGCTCTTCCGCCCCGAGCTGGCGGCGGCCGGCAAGCCCGATCAACACGGCCGCGTGATGCTGCAGGACTGGGAACTCGGCCTCGCCGTCAACCACGCCCTCAGCTACATCCAGCCCGATGCGCCACTCCGCAAGGCCATCGCCGAGGGCCGCATGCGCACGCGCGAGGATGTCCGCCGCGAAGTCACCCGCATGCTCGCGGACGACAACCTCCGCAAACCGCGCGTGCTGCGGTTCTTCCGCGATTTCTTCGACTACGATCTCGGCGGCTACATCTGCAAAGACAACGCCGCCCTCGCGCGTACCGGCGTCAGCACCCGCGGCAACTCGCATTACCGTGCGATGTTCGATGCCACCGCCAGCACTGATCGGCTGATCGAGTTGATTCTCGAGAAGGATAAGGACGTCCTCAAGGAACTTCTCACCACCCAACAGATCGTGGCAGCCGGTAACGACCGCACTTATTTCGGTCGCAAGAATAATCCTGAGGAACGTGCTGCCGCGACCGCAGCCATCAAGAAAGCTAACGAGGCAGTTGAGAAAAAAGAAGCGGCCGAATTGGCAGTGATAGAAAAGGAAATCGCCATACTGACGGCGGCTGTGAAGGCCGATCCTGATGACCGGTCGGCCAAAAAGAAACTCGACCAGCAAAAGAAAGCCCTCACCGCTGCCAAGCGCCGCATCAGCAATGCTAAGAAAAGGAGAGGCAGCGGCAACACCAACGTTACTCAAGCCAACTTGAAGGGCTCCAAGATTTTTGCCCGAGTCAGCCGTCGCTCTTTTGGGGCTGGATCGATGAGGCCTGATCGCACGCTTGCCACTGCTCCGGAAGGGGAGCGTCTCGGGTTGCTCACGCATCCTTCCTGGCTCGTGTCTCATTCCGATGCCATGGACAACCATGCCATTTTGCGTGGCCGCTGGGTTCGTGAACGCCTCCTCGGCGGCGGCATCCCCGACGTGCCCATCACCGTGGACGCCATGCTGCCTGATGAGCCCAACACCACGCTGCGTTCACGTATGCGTGTCACTCGAGAAACCTATTGCTGGACATGCCATGAAAAGATGGATCCCCTCGGTTTGCCCTTTGAAATGTACAACCATGCCGGCCTGTTTCGCACCACCGAGTTAAACAACCCGGTGGACACCACCGGTGCCATCATCGACAGCGGTGATCCGGATTTGGATGGTCCGGTAAAAAACGCCATCGAGATGATCCATAAGCTGGCCAAGAGTGACCATGTCGAGCAGGTGTTTGTGCGCCACGCCTTCCGTTTCTGGATGGGCCGCAACGAGACGATCAATGACGGCCCCGTGCTGCAGGATGCCTACCGTGCCTACCGGGAGAATGGTAGCATGAAGGCTCTCATAACTTCCTTGGTTACTTCAGATGCCTTCCTCTATCGTAAGGTTGAGCGGTAATTATATCCTTTTACGGAGTAAATCGTCGGATTGATCGTCTATACTCTATAGTGCGACTGATTCTCTCAACTATTTTGACTCCAATCCTGTTGCTTGGTTGCGACTACCATTCAGATTCCGTTCATCTTGGCCGAAAGGAAGCGGAATTGCTCGGTCACGTACATAATGGAGACATAGGGGCAGTAAAGAAGTTCCTTGATCAAGGCGGAAACGTGAACTTACAGGATGAACCGGGCATGACGCCCTTGCACCATGCTGTAAATGATGATTACAAAGGAAGTCACCGTAAAATGATCAAGCTGCTGATCAAACGGGGAGCCAACGTAAAGGCAACCGATGATACTCATCATACCCCATTGCATCTGGCGAGTAATAAGGAAACCGCTGAATTGCTAATTGACGCTGGAGCAGATGTGAATGCAAAGACAAAGCGTATGGGAGAAACGTCATTATTTTCGGCAGCACACGGTGCGGCTCAAGGGGCCCCAAAAAGTTATGAAATGTATTTGGGCTTAACTAAGCTGCTTTTAAACAGCGGGGCTGATGTAAACGTGAAACTTAAAGCTGGAAGTATGCTTGAAGATAGTAAACCGCACCGTGAGAAAAAAGGGGAGACAGTTTTGCATCAAGTGGTTCGGAGTTATTCTGAAAAACATGCGTCTGAAATTTCTCAACTAATCATTGATAACGGAGCAAAGGTGAATGAACTTAATGGGAAAGGCCAGACTCCACTTGATGAAGCCTTGGCAAACGGGCGCAAAAAGACTGCTGAATTTCTTCGCAAACATGGCGGCAAGACTTCCGAAGAACTAAAGATCAAAGAAAAATCAAACCGATACTAAGAAAAATGAAACCGATACTAATCACGACAGTCATAACTGGATTACTATTAGGGTGCGAGACAACGCAAAAATCAGAAGGTCCAGCTATTGAAGAGCCACGGATGCAGCGGCAGATTTCTGACGAGGAGCTTCAGACCATTTCAGATCTGCATTTAGCTGCTGAGGAGGGTGATCTCGCTAAAGTGAAGCAATGCCTCAAGAAGGGTACGAATATCGATTGCGTTGCGGGAAAGGCTTCTTACAGGGTTTTACATAAGGCGGTGAGGGCAGGCGATAAGAAGATGGTTGCCTTCCTTATTCAACAAGGAGCTAAGGTAAACCTATGGTCTATAGACGGGACTCCATTGGATTTCGCAATCAAAAATAAACACCCAGAAATAGAGCGATTGCTGCGTGAACACGGTGGTAAGACAGGGAAAGAATTAGAAGAGAAACAGAATTGAGGCAGGCTCTGTTTACTTATTTAAAATGCCTGGCGATTGCTCTCCTAATGGGGGGCTCAGTTGCTTGCGAGACAAAATCAGTTGAATCGATAATTGATAGAAGAGAAGTTCGTACACTCGTCGCCGAACTTCAAAAGGCAAAGACTTGTGAAGTGTATCGGGTGGATGATTCCTATCCGGGAGAAAACAGGCAAAACATAGGCAAAAAGGTCCACGGTTTTCTCATTCTTTCGGAAGCTCTGCCGATGAAGGATGATTCAAGAAAGGTATTGTCTCAGATTCTTTCAAATCCGGATACTTACATTGAACACGCTGTTCCCGTCGATTGTGCGTTCCGACCAGGAATTGCCTTTCGCTTTTCAGACACTACCGTAGAGGTGGATCTGCTCGTTTGCTTTAGTTGTAACGAGTTGAGGTATTACTTAGATGGGAAGATTGTGGGTGGAAGTTACTTTAAATCTCCAGAGATTCTCGCGTTAACAAAAAAACTTTTTCCTAATGACAAAATAATCCAGTCACTGAAATGAAGCTATTTGCAAGCTCCATAGAAGGTTCACTGACAATGCTGTTGTGCGGTGTGTTTTTTCTGGGAGAAATTCATCTGATCGCAGCAATAGCTCCATTGAGCCAAGAGCAATTGGATGAACAATCAGAGCTCATCGTCACTGGCAGAGTGGTTGCCATTGAGTCCAAGGTGCAAAAATCAAAAATCGAGCGGGCCTTGGGTATTCATCGTGAGCGGGTCTACAGCATTAAGCTTGAAATGGTATCCCTCCATAAGAGCCCTCCGCTTGAACAGGGCAAAGGATTGAAGGAGCTCCTAGTCGTTGAGGCATGGCGACCAGTCACTCGCATTCCACCTTTGCCGGGATCTCAAGGACATGAGTCGATTCCGAAGAAAGGGAATGAGGTTAAAATGTATTTAAAGTGGAGCAAAAACAAGGCACTTTGGGAGCCGCTGCTTCCGAATGGAATTAAGCTAGTAAAGAAAGAACAATAATACAGTGAAAGCGCTTGTTTTATTTGCATTAATGTTTCCCCTGATTTACCCGACTCATGCTGAGGAAGCCTATCAGGCTACGGCCAAGGTTTGGGATGCCATGGGGCGTAAGAATTGGGATGGGGCTATTGCGCAAGCAAACCGAGTGATTCGAGTTTGGGGTCCACAGGCACGTCGCACGAATAATCAACTCAAGGGATTCGCACCGGCTAAGGATGCTAAAAAGTACGGCAATCTTAACGAAGTAGGGGTTTCACTATTGTTGAAGGGAGATGCCTTGAGCCGGAAAGGAAATAAAGCCGCGGCGAAAGAGGCCTATCAGACTTTACTCGATGAATACACATATGCCCAAGTATGGGATCCCAAAGGATGGTTTTGGAAACCAGCTGAAGAAGCCCGAAAGAAGCTCGTTTTGTTGCAGAAGGAAACGGCTCCAAACCTGAAGGTCGCTAAACCACATTTTTCAGCTGCTCAATTAAAATTGCCGGGGAAAAAGGGTATTTGTTTTTCCATGTGCGCAGTTGGCGAGAAAGGATCTGCTCAGGAAAATTTGCCGCGACTTAAAAAAGTAAATCCCTATTGGAGTTACTCTTGGGGTTGGGACCAAGTGGCAGGTCAACCTTCGAAGGTAGAGTTCGTTCCCATGGCTTGGGGGGCTTGGTCTACTG
>JAYQQG010000099.1:0-12724 GCA_038145765.1 Verrucomicrobiales bacterium | reverse complement strand
TGACTTCGCGGCCATGGGCGTAGCTGATAAGTTTGCCGATGATGCCCTTGAGGATGCGTTCCTTGTCGGCCATCAGGGCGGCCTTGAGTGTGGGCAAATCGCGCACCTCGCGTCCATCGGGTAGTTTCATGGCGGCATCAATCGGGACCTTGGTGAATTTGAGTTTCTTGGTGAACGTGGTGCCCTCCAGCTCGGCAGGGAGTTCTTCCACATGACGATACTCGCTGCGCTTGCGACCCACCGGATCGTAGTATTCCAGGGCGAATCCCAGGGGATCGATCTTTGAATGACAACGGGCGCAACTTTCAAGCTGTTGATGTTTGAGAATGGCTTCGCGGATGGTGGTGGTGCCCCGGATGTCCGGCTCGTTGATCAATATGTCGGCGGGCGGCTCGATGCGTTCGTTGTAGAGATTCTTGAGAATCCACGCGCCTCTATGAATCGGTGAGGTGGCAAAGTCCGTGGAGGTGAGCTTGAGGAAACCGGCCTGCGCAATGAGCCCGCCGCGTTCGCTGCCCTCGGGCAGTTTCACCGGCACGAAGGCATCACCTTTGACTGCGGGCAAACCATAGAAGCGGGCCAAGCGGTCATTGGCCATGACGTAGTCCGAGTCGATGAAATGTTCCATGCTCAGGTTGTTCTCGAGCAGGTGGCGAAACAGTTCGCGGCCTTCGCGGCCCATGGAATCCACGGTCATGCGACGCACGTCCTTGAACACTCGCACGTCCGGCCCAAAGTCGTCCACCTTGTCACGCTGCAGCCATTGGCGCGTAAAATCATCGATGAAGCGGCCGGCTTTGGGGTCCTTGAGCATCCGCTCCACCTGCGCCGAGGGATCCTTGCGCAGGGCGCCCGAATTGGCGGCCGCCAGCAACGCGGCGTCCGGCACGGAGTTCCAGAGGAAATACGACAGGCGGTGGGCTCGTTCCACGCCGGTTAACTCAGGCGACTCGGCCTTGTAGATGAAGTGCGGCGAGGTCAGCAGGGTGATCAACACACTGCGCGCCATGGCCACGGGGCCGGCCGCTTGTTGCTTGGCGGCAATCGCCACAACCACCGGGCGATCCTTCAATGGCAACGGCCGCTGCGTGAGCAACAACGCAATGTGATCGACCAACTCGCCGGGTTTCATGTTTGGTTTCGGCAGGATGGCCTGCATCGCGGCGGTCGGCCACTGCTCCGTCAACGGGCCGGTCACTTTCATATGAGAGAACCGCATGGCGGGACCGGTGTGCGGTTTCTTTGCGAGACTCCTTCCCGGCACACGGGCACTGTCGAAGGTGAAGGCCAAAATGTCGCCCGCCTTGAGGGTGAGCTCGGTCGTAAACCCTTTCGAGCCATGCGGCATGGGGATGCGGCGGATCAACTGAAAGCTGGTCGGATGACGCCCGTCCCCGAGGTTGATCCCGATGACCTCGCCTTCCTTGGATTTCTCCGAATGCGCCTTTACTTCGAGCCGGTACGTTCCGAAGGCGGGAATCACAAATTGATCATGGCGCTCCGGGTCGATGGAGAAATGCAAGTTGCTGCGGTAGGGACGAAAGCCCGTGAGAACATAGTCGTCCCCATCGCGGAAATCGCCACCGCCACCGGTCGCAAAATTCTTGCTGCCGTGAAAATGTCGCGCATCGAATTCCCATGTCCTCGTTTTGGGTTTGGCATCCGGCAACACCCGCTCGGCAATGAAGCGCGCGGTCTTGAGGTAGGCCATGACCTGATGCGGCGACATCAGGTGCGCCTCGCCAAACTTGTCGAATCCGTGCTCCACGTGATCGGGTGGTAATAGACCGGTGAGATCAAAATCCACGCCGAAGAGATCATGCATCGTGTTAGTATACTCAGCACGGGTCAGTCGTTTGAGA
This sequence comes from Verrucomicrobiales bacterium, assembly GCA_038145765.1. Classification (GTDB taxonomy): domain Bacteria; phylum Verrucomicrobiota; class Verrucomicrobiia; order Limisphaerales; family UBA1100; genus UBA1100. The sequence continues at coordinate 10,862 of JAYQQG010000099.1, read as the reverse complement.
GGATTGGCCGGACGCTGGGTGAGGATTTGTTCCTGAACCATTTGCAAGGCTTCGGCCCGTGCTGTGGCCGTGGGCTGAGGCGCACTCTCCGGCGGCATTTCACCAGCCTCCAGCACGGCGGCAATGATCTCCAGTAACTCCTCGTCGGCGAACAAGGCACCAACCGGCTTGTCGAGTCGCACCTTACCCTTTTGTTTTTCAGGGCCGTGGCACTTGACGCAGTTTTGGGCGAAGAATTGTTCCAGTTTGGGCTCCGCGCGGAGAATCACTGGCAGGAGAAAGCTCAGCACCAATATTGCGCGGAAAAGAAGCATCATGACAACACCTCAAACGCTCCAGTGCTTTCTCCGAAATGGTCCTGTTCGGCCCCGAAGAGTTGGAGCAAGCCGAGGTACAGGTTGCTCATCGGCACGTCTCTCTTTTGCCAATGACCAGCCGTCTTCATCCGGCTGTCGAACACCAACGCTGGCAGATCGTCGAAATTATGAGAGTTGGCGCTGCCCATGGAAGCGGTGAGGAGCGTGGTCGTCTGATCGAACAGCGAGCTGTTGCCGACGGTGCGTTCCTTCATGGTGCTCAACGAGGCATTGATCCGCTTGAGGATTGCGTGCTCCAACATGAGCAATTTTTTGATCTTCTCTGGCTTCTGGCCGTGGTGGGAAAGATCGTGATAGTTGCCGCTAAGGTCCGATTCCTTGAAGCCTTCCCAGAACGGAATCTGCACCGTGACCGCACGTGTCGAATCAGTTTGAAGCGCCAGCACGGCGAGATCCATCAAGGTGCCGACGTAGTCGTCCACCGACTGGCGGTCGAAATTCTCGATCTCGTAATTCACTTGCGGCTTGGAGCGGTCGGCCCAGTAGGCGCGGCGTTTCACAGTCTGTTCCACTTCGCGCACGGAAGTGAGGTATTCGTCCATCTTCGCCCGGTCGGTGGCGTTGAGCCGCTTCTCCATGGACTTGGCCTGCGCAAGCACCGCATCGAGAATGCTGCGGTCCTCAGCAAGCACCTGCTGCTGCGTCTTCTCGTTTTCGTCGACCTGAAAGAGCAGGTTAAAAATCTTGTGAGGCGAATCGATCTGTTTAACCGGCAAACCGTGCTTGTCCCAGGAGATCTGGGAAAAGTTCAGGTTCTCACCGGCTTGAAAAACCAGCGACTTAAAACGCGTGTCGCCACCAATCAGATCGGCGACCGCCTGATCCACGGACAGCCGGTTCTTGCGGTGCAGCTTATTGAAGTAACCGGAGAGAATACCGACACACGGCGTGTGACCGAACCCATTTTGCACCGCCGGATTATCCAGCCCGCTGAAAATCTTAAGGTGCTTGAAATGATCGGCCAACTCCGCCAGCAGCGCTGGCGGCTTTTGAAACGCGCCGCCCGTTTTCGGAATCAGTTCGGGCTGATAAAAGCTGAGGTGATTAACAATCGTCAGCAAGCGCCGCGGCGATTTCGCCTCATCCACCTGCCCGAGACTTTCCAAACGTGGCAACAACAACGCCACGCCCGCCCCTTTTAAAAATGTACGCCGCTGCATGAAATTGTGGGATCGATACCTGATGGATGAATGATAGCAAGTTTACCCAAATAATTCCATCACCGGTTTCCCAGTCGTGAGTGGCCGTTCAAAGCCGCTGTTGTTTTGCGGTTCGTTCAGCGGGATGTCCAGCGCATGGTAAATGGTCGCCGCCAGTTCTTCGGGGCGCACCGGGTTGTTGGTCACGTACGAGCCGGTCTTGTCGGACTTTCCATACACGTGACCACCACTAATGCCGCAGCCGGCGAGGATGGAGGAGAAACACTTCGGCCAATGCTGGCGCCCGGGCGGTTGTTGCGTGAGCACCTTCGGCGTGCGACCAAATTCGCCGGTGACGACCACCAGCGTGTTGTCGAGCATTCCGCGTTCCTTGAGATCTCGAAGCAGGGCCGAGAGCGCCTGATCCAACCGCGGCAGGCAAAAACCCATGCCGTACGAGCCGTTGCCGAAGGCGTTGCCCATGCCCATGTTGCCACCGTGCATATCCCAACTGCTGCTGGGCGGGCCGCGGCGATCACTCGGGGCCTGACCGGCCCAGCCGTTGACGGTGACGAAGCGCACGCCCGCCTCCACCATGCGGCGGGCGAGTAGAAAATTTTGGCCGAGCGGATGCATCCCGTACCGTTCGCGAACCTTCGCCGGCTCGCGGCTCATGTCGAAGGCCTCGCGGCCCTCGGGACGGGTCATCGCGTCGTACGCCTTTTCGCGCAGGTGCCCCCAATCCGCGCCCTTCTCGTCCTTGGCGAGCACATTGCTCTCGAGGCTGCCGAGCAGTTTGCGGCGTTGCGCCAGTCGATCGGAATTGCCCAAGTCGTAAACGGGCGGCGGCGTAAAGTTGGGCATGGCCGGATGATTGTCGGCCGAGCCCACAAACACCGGCGCGTACGCGGAGCCGAGATAACCGCCGAGCGAAATGTTCGGCGCGCAAAAAACCGGCTGGCCGACGCACTTGATGAGCCACGCGTTGGAAACAATATTGCGCGTGCTCGGCTTGTGCTTGGCCACGAACGAGCCGAGGTACGGCTGGTCATCCGGCACCCCCTGCCGCACGCGCTTCACGGATTGCCCGCTGAGCAGGTTGTGCATGGCATCGAAGTGATTGCTGATGCCACCCGGATGCGTCATCGAGTTGATCAGCGTGAACTGATCGGTGAGCTTCGCCAGCTCCGTATGCATCTCGTTGAGCCGCATGCCCGGCACCTTGGTGCGGATGGTCTTGTAGGGCCCGCGATACTCGATGGGCGCATTGGGCTTCATATCCCACGTATCCACATGGCTCGGCCCGCCGCACAGCAAAATGAAAATGCAATTCTTGTCGGACGAAACGGCGTTGCCGCCCTTATCAAGCTTGTCCGTGCCCAACACCGAGCCCGGCATCCTCATACTCGCCACGCCCAAGCCGCCGGCAACCAATGCCTGGCGACGATTCAGTTCAAAGTTATCCATGGAAAAACCTTTCGCTAAGGTTCCTTACGCACATGCAGTCTGCGCCGGCTTACGAGGACTGTCAACGGCAACGTCGGCGGCCTATTGGGCGGGTTTCTTCGGCACCGGACGATGCTTGCGGATGACGAGGCGAACGCCGAGGTAGTTGCGCTGATCGCGGTCGCCCATGGGTTGGCGGGCGGCGGTGCGGCAGTTTTGCGGGGTGCTGATCCAGGAGCCGCCGCGCATCACGGCGTTGTCACACCACTCGGCGATGTTGCCGTGCAAATCATGAATGCCCCACGCGTTGGGGGCAAAGGAACCCACCGGTGCCAGACCGGCATGGCCGTCCTCCAGCGTGCGATGGGCGTGGTTGGTGTAAATGCCGCCGGTGTCGTAGGCCGTCTTGTCGGCAAAATTGGCGTGGCGCGGCAGTAGCTTCAGATCGCCGCCAAACGACCACGTACCGGTCGAGCCCGCGCGCGCGGCATACTCCCACTGATCCTCGCCCGGCATCGCAAACTCCCAACCTGCCGGCAGCAGTTTCTGAGCAGCGGCATTCATGGGCCGGATCTCGCGGTCGCGCGTGTCTTTCGACTGGCTCACCATGTGCACCGGATGCAGCTTGTGAGTATCGATCGCAGACCGATGCCGGTTGCCCCGCCACAACGCGCGCGGCAATTCATACTTGGCCATCCAAAACCCATCGGCCAAGACCACCTCGCGCTGAGCTTCATCGGCGTGCCGTCCGGTTTCATTCTCCGGACTGCCCATCACAAATCGCCCTGGCGGGCACCAACAATAAACCATCCCACGCGGCCCCACCCATTCGTCACCGGCATGCCGACCCGGCACCAGCTTGCTGCTCGGCGAAATGGCTTGGTACGATTTGCCCAGCGTCTTAAACACCGGCTCGCCATCGCCGAAATTCAGTAAACATCCCTCGGGCAATTCCATTGACTGCGCGGTCACCTTGGGCGCATCCACCACCACGAGCTGTCGCGTGCTGCCGCCCTTAGCGTGCAGTTGCGCAAAGACATAATCCAAACCCAGCCCCCGTCCGGGCCGCGCCTTGGTGTCGAGCAGGCACAGCGATTTTCGGCCCTGATATTCACCGGGCGCCGCTTGCCCGATGAAATACACCAGCCCCGTGCCGCGTACCGGCGTGCGCGCCGCAAAGCCCTCGATCTCGCGCTTAAGCTGGTTGTTATCGAGATTGCTCTTCACCGTGCACTGAAACCCATGCCGCTCCAACCGCACCACCACCGCCTTCAGGTCCGGCGCTTCCAGCTTGAGTTCCGCCGCATCGTACGCGTGATTGGCAATCACCAAGGCGGCACGGTGATCGGCATGGGTAAAACCGCACCATGTGAAAAGCGCGGCAAAGATGAAGAGTGCGCGCCGCATGTTACACCGCCAACTCCGCCAACGGTCCCGATTGATCGAGATCGGCCAGGCCAAAATCCGTCACGCCGAAGGTGTCGCGTTGTTCGCCGACGGCTTGAATCAGGGACAGGTAGAGGTTCGCGATTGTGCGGTGGCCTTTGTTACCGTACCACGGATAACGCAGGTAACGGTTGCCCAGCTTCAGCCGGCCGCCGAGGTTGCCGATCAAAATAAACGGCCATTCGTGACAGACCGGATGATGCCCCTCAGCCGAATCGGACAAGTACACGATCAACGTGTTGTCCATCATCGTGCCATCCCCCTCAGGCACGGCTTCCAGCCGGCGGATGAACTTGGCGAGTTGTTCCAAGCACCTGCGGCGGATATGCGCATGGCAATCCGGACCGGGGATTCCGGCGAATTGCTGGTAATTTCCGTGACCGATAGCGTGGGCACCAATGTAGCCGTCATCGCCTTTCAGTCCCAACTCACTCGCCATGCAGGAAATCCCGATGCGATCCGGGCCGGCACCGGCGGAAATGGTCACCACATTGGTTAGCCCGGCAATCATCGCGCCGGCGGCGTTTTCGAACTGCGCCTCCAAGCGCTCAAACACGCCGGTGCGGCCGGTTTTCGTCTCGGTAATCTGGCCGGTCTTCGGGTCAATCTTCGGCGCGGCCGCCGCGATCTGCTTGGACATCGCCGCAAGTTTGCCCTGACGGTCGCTCATGGATTCAAACGCCTCGAGATAACGACCGAGCTTTTCCCGCTCCGAACCGTCGAGTTGCTTCTGCAACCGCTTCACGTCGTCCGCGAGAAAATCGAGCAGATTGGTATCTACATCAAAATTCTTGCGGGCGGCCCCTTCCGCGCCGGCGGCGAAAAATCGCTCATACGCCTGCACCGGATTGAGCAGCGTGGGCAACGCCTTGCCGCGGGCCATCGACGTGAGGTTGTAGGTCATCGACATTGCCTTGTTCGAAACACCCAGACCGATGTGCGGATAAATGCCGGCGAGCTTACGCGCCATGGCGGCGTCAATGGTCTCACCATAGGCCTTCTTTTTCATCGGCCAACAACCGAGCGCGGCAAAGCCCATGTTATGGCTACCGCGCGCCACACGCCCGGACAGGCCGTGGATCATCGTCATTTTCTTCACCCACGGCGCCAATGGCTCCAATGACAGACTCATCGCGTGCCCGTCCAGCGGCCGATCCTCCAGTTTCGACGGCGTCTTGGGAAACTCAATCCCCGCCGGCTGCACATCGCGCGGGTATACGCCATTGCCCTGCACAAAAAACAGCACCCGCGCCGGCTTGGCCTTGGGCGCTGCCTCCAGCTGATTCACAAACTGCGTCAGCAACAACCCGCCCGCACCCAGCGAGCCGGCCTTCAGGAAATCACGGCGTTTCAAGTTCATCTTAATCCTTCGATTGTTGAGGTAATTGTCGCATTAAAAAAGAGTCTGAAGCGAGCAAGGATTCCACAAATGCCCGAAAACTGCCACCGCTATTACGATAGGCGGTGTGGGCATCCTGAAGTGTGTTGGTGTCGCCGAGGGTTTCGTTGCGGCCCATGAAATAGCGGAAGGCGTGCCGGACAAAGACTTGCTCCACATGCTCCGATTTGGCTAGCACCGTCATCAACTCGGCCGGGCCGTTGACGCGTTGGCCGTCGAGTTCCTTTACGCCGGTGCGATCGATCCAGCCGGTGGCATCCACGGGCTGGCCAGCGTCGCGGCGTTGATAGCGGCCGTAATGATCATAGCGCTCGAAGGTCACCCCCAGCGGATCCATCTTGCGATGGCAGCGCCAACATTCGGCGGCGGCCGTGGCTTGCTTGAGGCGGTTGCGAAAGGTCACCTGCTCGGCCTCGGGCACGCGAGCATCCACGCCGATAGGCACATCGGGCACCGTGCCCCCCAGCAGATGGGTGCGAATCCATTTGCCGCGTTGCACCGGATGGTTTTCAAAGTTGCCGCTCCACGCCGCCAGCCAAGCCGGATGCGTGAGCACTCCGGCGCGTTCGCCCTTGGGAAACTCCAGCGGCTGCTCCCCCAAGTTCCACCGCCAGTCGGGCGACAGATTGAAAGCGGTCTGATACGGCCACCATTTGTTGTGACCCTGCACCAACTGCACGCCCTTATTTTTGACGGACTTATAATTGGCGTTCACATAAAAGCGCCGCGTAGTGAGCAGCGTGGCGAGCACCTCGCGATCCGCCCGCAACGCATCGCGCACGGTCGTCTCCAAGTCCGCCACCAACAAATCCGGCCGATGCACCCCGCCCTCGGGCGCGTCCTTGAACACCTCGCGTGCGAAGGGGTAATGAAAAAATTCGCGGAAAAATTGAAGCACACGCGGGTTGCGATCCTGCAGCAACGACGCATCAGCCAAACGCCCACGCACGGCCGCCGCCACCTCCGCGGCTGTGTTGAGTTTGCCACCCGCTGCCGCCGTGAGGAACGCCTCCACCGGCCGATCATCCAGCGCGTATGACAGCGCGTAAGCCGTCTCGCGCGGGCTGAGCCGAACGCGGCCGTGTTCATCCGGTTCGCCCGTGCCGAGCTCCATGCGGTACAACACCTCGGGCTGGAGCAGGATCGCCGTCAACAGCGCGTTTGCTCCAGCCACATGCCCGCCCGTGGTGCTGGCGGCCTGATGAAATGCCCCGAATCGCTGCTGCTCCTCCGCCGAGGGCGCGCGGCCGACGATTTTTCGAAAAGCCGTCTCGATGGCCGTGGTGATCTGCTCCGCCGTGGGCGGTGTGTCGGCGGCCAGCGCCTTGAGCGAGCGATCCTTGCTGGTGGGCGCGGTAAGGGCGGCGGCAATTTTCTTGGCGTTGCCGAGCAACGGGGCCGCTGCGGCTTCATCGAGAAAATAACCGGCCGAGAAATCCTTGAAGTCCGAGCCATCATTCAGATTCAGTCCGTTGGCCAGGCCGGTGATGCGCTCGCCGAGGCGCGGCATGGTGGCGTTGTAAATCGCCGGGCGCAGCCGCCACAGGCGCGGGGGTGCCGGCGTCACGTGACTGCGGCGTTGGCCGAACAGCGCGGTGTGGTCCACATAGTTGCCGAACTGCGGTTGCGTCAGCTTCTCCTCAGCCAAGGTACCCGGCTCCTGCGTCTTCAACAGCTCACCGCGAATCCACGCCAGCACCGCCGCGCGTTCGGCCGGCTTCGGCTGCTTCTTCTTCGCCGGCGGCATATCGGCGAACTGCAACTGCTCCTGCACGAGCCGCCACGTCTCCAGCGCGCCATCGGTCATCGCCGGCCGGATGCCTTCCAGCGACAACTTGCCTTCCTGCGTCTCATTATCGTGGCAGTCGAGGCAGTAGCTCTCGAGAAAAGGGACCACGGTTTTCCGGAAACCGGCTTCATCGACTGCCGCTTGAGCTGTCAGCGCACTCAGAAAAATGAAAAATACCTTGCGCATAATTCAACTGCCATCGCGTCGTTCAATGATTCAAGCTAGTTAGCCATTTTGACAAATTCAATTCTTTTGCCTTGTCCAAGCGCCGGAGGCGCAATCGAAAATAGCCCAGCACTTAAGTGCTGGGTATCTCGCGGACAATGCACACACAGTCCCGTAGGGACTTGTTATTTCCCCGGCCCGTTCCCAGTGTTAAAACACTGGGCTATTTTCGATTGGCTCTCCGGGCCTGGGCGTAACCGAGATCGCTCTATTCAGCCTTCGCCAATTTCGGGGTGCGATACAGGAACGAATCACTGCTCAAAATCGCCGTCACCAGCGCCTCAAAACGTGCCGAAATCGGCTGCCGATAAAGCGCCCATTGACGTAATAAATTGTGTTGCTTTTACCATCGGTTTCAACGATATGGACGCCGCTTGAAACCTGAACCCCATCTGGATGGTGTCCATTGGACCATCGGCCGCGGGCCCGTATTGGCCACGGCGATTCATGCCGGCCACCGGCTGCGCCCCGCCATGGCGGCGTGTCTGCGACTGCCGAAAGCGGATCGCCTGCGCGAGGAGGACCCCTTTACCGGCGAATGGACGCGAATCGGCTCTCACGGATTGGTGGTGGACTGGTCGCGATTTGACTGTGACCTCAACCGGCCGCGCGACCGCGCCGTGTACGCCGGCCCGGAAGAAGCGTGGGGCTTGATGCTGTACGACGCGCCGTTGCCCGAATCGGTCCGGGAAGCGGCTCTGGAATTTTATGATGCGTTCTACGAGGCGACCGCCCAGTTCGTTGAATTGCAACTGGCCGAGCACCGCCATTTGCTGGTGTTGGATTTGCACAGCTACAATCACCGCCGCCCCGGCCCGAACGAAGACCCGGCGGATCCGGCAACCCACCCGGAGATCAACCTCGGCACCGCGCATTTGACTTGTGCCGAACAATGGGACACCGTGCTGCAGGCTGTGGAATCGGGCCTGCGCAGCGCCGCGCTGGATGTGCGGCGCAACGTGAAATTTCAAGGCGGCCATTTTTCGCGCTGGCTGAATGAACGCTGGCCGGGCCAAGTGTGTGCCATCGCCGTGGAGGTGAAGAAAACCTTCATGGACGAATGGACCGGCAAACGGGATGACACGGCCTTCCAGCAGCTGGGCGCGGCGCTGGACACGGCCGCGTGGTCCGCCGAACGTGCCCTGCTGAACCGGAACTGAACCCGATGCCCGCCCGCACCGCCAGCCCCTCGATGGATGCCGCCTTTGTGGAGGAGATGGTGCGGTTGCTGCGGGCCAACAAGCGCATCCACCGGCGCCTGCCCTTTGGCGGCCGGCTGCACATCGACCGGCAGGTGCCGTTTCTCTGCGTGTACCGACCGCCCATCAATGAGGAAGATGAAGGCACCGATTGGCTGGTGCGCAGTGAGGCATCGTACGTGGTGTGTTCGGCTCACAAAAACCTGCGCCGCCCCTTGAACGGATTACTCGGCCGGCTGCTGGAGGTGTTGCATGAACTGTTCGGCGCGGTGCTGGTGGTGGAGGTGTGGTCCGGCGAACATCATCCGGTGGCCAACAGCGAGGAAAGCACGGAGGCCTTTCAACCCGGCTTCACCATCCACGCCCTCAAGCAGGCCCGGCAAACGGTGGAATCGCTGGAACAAACCCTGCGACGGGTCAGCATCCTGAAACAGCCCGCCCAAGTGAAGACCGTGCGGCATCGCAGCTCGTACCCCATCAATCTCCCGCCCCTGCTGACGCCCCGCCAACGCGAGCAGTGGAACGTCCACCTGTTGGGCCTGGAAGTGCGGCCGGTGTATCAGCCGCGCGAAGCCGGCCATGAATTCACCCAGCTGCGCCGGCGCATTCACCGGGGCCTTTCCCGGGGATTGCGGCAGGCATTTTTCGACTTTGCCCGCACGCAAACCACGCAGCGCCCCGCGCACTTTCATTCACTCGGCCCGCGGGCCATGACCCGCGCGGTGTGGACGGTGGACCAGCAACTGGCTGAGCTGGCCGGCGGATTCGATTTTCTGCTGCTTTGCACCCCGGTCAACGTCCAGCCGGCCTGGCGGACGTTTAAACGGAAACAATGCCAGTCCCCGCCAAGCTTTCAATACCGGCCGTTGCCTTTTGATCCCGCGCGGGCCAAGGCCGCCCTGTACCGGATCGATCTGGATCGGGTGGAGGACCCCACCCTTTCCGCGTTGTATCGGAGCAAACGCACTGAGCTGGACCGCCAACTGACCATGTTGATGGAACGCGGCTCGCGGAATTTCCTGTACGGCGGCCTGCAGTTGTTTGAGCCCGTCGACGACGCCCTGCTGCGCATTGCCCGGGGCATCCTGCGCCGGCTGCCCGGAAGCACGCGGGACGACCTCTCGCACGGCAAAGTCACGGCCAGCGAATTTGCCCGGCAGGCTAAGTCGGAGATTCGGCGGTTTCATCGGCTCAATCCGCTGGTGAATTCGCGCGTGATGATGGACAACGAAGTGGCCAGCATGATGGTGTCGGGCGGCGACGTGCTGTTGCCGGCCCACGCTCGGTTGCCCGCCCGCCGGTTGAACGCCCTGATCCAGCATGAGGTGGGCACGCACCTGCTCACCTATTGGAATGCCCGGCAACAACCCCTGCGCCTGCTCACCGCCGGCCTGCCCGGTTATGATGAACTGCAGGAAGGATTGGCCGTGCTGAGCGAATATTTTGCCGGAGAACTCTCCGCCGAACGGCTGCGCCTGCTGGCCGGCCGCGTGCTGGCCGCGCATCAACTGCAGTGCGGGGCCGAGTTCATGGACACCTATCGGACCCTCACCGAGCGCTGGGCATTCCGAGAGTATGCCGCCTACATGGTGGCCTCGCGCGTTTACCGCAGCGGCGGCCTGATCAAGGACGCCATTTACCTGCGAGGCTTGTTGGCGTTGCTCAAATATTTTGAACGGGGTGGCGAACTGGAGCCGCTTTGGATCGGCAAAATCCACCAACGCCACCTGGGCACCATCCGCGAGCTGCGCCTGCGCGGGGTGCTGCAGGCGCCCTTGCTCACCCCCTCCTACACCTCTCTCTAATACACATCTCCCAGCCCACCAGACAAACGCGAATAGG
>JAYQQG010000098.1:0-13029 GCA_038145765.1 Verrucomicrobiales bacterium | reverse complement strand
GATTTGAGTAGCATTCTGATCAGCCGCGAGTTGGGTAATTTTGGAGTCGCGGGTTTCCAGTTCTCCGTTGAGTGTTGTTTCTTTGATTCCAGCCTCATTGAGCTGGGTTTGGAGTTCGGCGAGTTGAGTCTGGGATTGTGTCTTTTCCTCAGTGAGTTCTTGTTGGGCCTTTGCCAGATTATTCGTGGCAATGGTGAGGTTGGATTTAGCCTCAATAAATTGCTTTTCGGCCTTTGTTTTGGTTTCCAGCAATTTCAGATTTTCCCCCCGTTGATTCTTATTCTCTGCCTGGGCATCCACAATGAGTCTAGCATTGGCTTTGCGCTCGATGAGCAGGTAGCCGCTGGTGGCTAATGAACTCACAGTGACCAAGGTTAGTGCAATGATTGGGGCCTTCACCGATTAACTGTCTTTCACGATTTTATCCCCCGCCTTGAGGGCTTGGCGAGTGAATTCCTTGATGGGGTTGGCGATAGCCGTGGTGGGGTCCGCCTTTTGGACGGTAACTTTACCAACCAACTGGCCGTTGCGTGTCACACGATAGACGTCGCCCACTTTGATGCCGTGGCTGGCGCCGCGGTTCAGGACGGCGAACCCAAATTTAGGATCAAAACTGGCCACCGCCCCAACCTCCGCGCCGGGCTGTGGCGTATTTGCGTGGGCTGCCTTTTTCTTGGCGGCATCTTCCTCCGCCTTCTTTTTCTTGGCGGCAGCATCGGCCTCGATTTGGGAAAGTTTATCCAAGCGCGCACGGATTTCCTGGGTGGAGCCAAGTGCTTCATAGGCGGCGATGTCGCCTTTCAATTTTTGCGCGTCGTTCGCCAAGGTTTGAGCGGCAGTCAGTTGTGATTGCAGTTGGGCATTGTCCTGCTGTGCCTTTTGCAAATCGGCTGCCATTTGGCCTTGCCCGCCTTGGAGAGATGCGAGGGTAGATTGGGCCGCGCCAAGATCATTGGTCGCCTTGGCCAGTTGCCCCTGAATAAGCTGGAGGTCGTTACTCAGTTTTTGATTGTCGGTCTGTAGCTTTGAAGTGCCGCCCTTTGCCTGAGTGGCGGCGGCTTCTGCGGTGGCCTTGGCTTCTTCGGCTGTTTTTAAATCACCCTTAATCCCCATCCCGAAAAAAATACCTGCCCCGCCGGCGAGGATGTTTAGGATTAGCATGATTTTGGTGACTTTACCCATAAATGAGCCCTCCTTTCATGAACCAAACTACCCGTGGAACTGGGGTGTGTCAATTATCCTTCATCCCCAATTCGGTGAAATACCGGCTTTATCGGGTTAATCCTGAGGGGGAGGTATTTGGAATGGGAACGGAGTTGCACCGCCGCCGGTTGGGGGTTCGATCGCGCCTTTTTCGATATCTTGAAGCAATTCCGACCGTTTTTTCAGGAAATCACTGACCGTGCTGTTGCTGACCCGATATACGAATTGGGAGAACTTTTGCTCCTCAGCCAGCTTATCCTTCAATGTCTGCTGCGTGACGGCCCACTCCTCATCGAGACGCTGCTTGTCTTCGTCAGATTCGTTTTCACCGGGTGTACGTTTTTCAGGAAAATTGGCGGCAACTTGCACGCGCATCACTTTGTCACTGTCTTGACTGCTGTCGGCAACTGTTAGGGCGTATTGGAATCCTTCCGTGGTTTGGATCTTGATTTGGGTGGCGTTTTGATCCAAGGCAGCGTGTTCAGCATCATTGGCCAGATCATTAAATGAAGGGCTGCTCAAGGCTGAGGCTGCTGCAGGGTTGGGGGCCAGTTCCTTGCCCTCGGGAAGTTCGCCCTCCAACTTCCAGTCGCCTAACTCAGACGGCTTGGTGATTTTCCATGAATTGGTGGATTCAGTTCCGCTATAAATTACCTCAATAGAATTTGCCGAGCTCACGTTGAAGAATGATTTATCGAGCCAATCCGCTGCGTCGGTGGTGGCATTACTGAACGTTTGGTCCACCACAGTGATCGCGGTGCGTTCGCCATCCAGCATCACGAAGCGGCGGTCTGGGAAACCGCCTCGGCCCATGGCCCCCTGCTGCTGTTCACTGCCGGGTGCAGTGAGTTCCTTGCCCAAGGTCAAGGTGTGGATGGGATTGCCCGACTTATCCTGCAGGGTGACGCGAGTGCCATCCTGCAAACCGATTTGGCCCAGTTGGTCTTTGCCGGCGCTGAGTTCACGAAGCGCCTTCATTTCCTTCATCGAAGTGACAAAATTATCAATCCGATTAGTATCGGCCGGGTAACCATTTCGGTATACAACCATCCATTTTTCTTCAGCCCGTTTCAGGGTGAGGGTGGTTTTGCCATCGGCAATCACGATAGCGGAAATATTCGCCGCCGGCAGTTTGCTCAGCGGCTCTTTGCCAACGATAATTTCAGCACCGCGTTGAGTCCCCTGACTATTGATGTAGAGGCCGGCGGCAATGGCGAGGGCGGTGACGGAAAAAATAATTCCGTTATTTTTTTTGGATTTCATGTTGCAGCAGATTATTTACGGTTACGAATTGAAGCAGCTGCACCGAATATCGCCACAATGAATGGCATGCAGGCGATGCTTGCCCATTTGAATCGGTTACGCAGGGAATCCACTGCCGCGCGGCGTTCCTTTTTGATGCGGCGGATGGCTTTGCGCGCGCGATCCTGTGCCTCCTCCGCCTCCGCCTGGCTGGCTTCAAGTTTCTTCTGGTCATCTTCACTAACCTGAAGTCGAATGACTCCGGATTGTCCGGACCGAATGGCGTCTCGAAGTTGGTTTTGAAGTTTCTCCGTGACTTCCGCCACTTTCTTTTCTGCATCTTCAAGTTTCAATTCGTGGGCTTCCAATTCCTTTTGGATATCGCGGGTCGCCTGTTCTTCCAGCTCGGTCAATTTCTTCAACGGCCGACTTCGGTTGGTGAGACTGCGGATTCGGATTAGATCCTCATCGCCTGTCAGGTAGTCCACAAGATTCAGGAGAAAATTGAGGTTGCTATTCCGGAACCCGCGCAATTGATCCAACTCTTGGATGGTATTGTGAAGGAAATCCACATCACTCACCAGCACCACGACCGGGCTCTTGCCTTCAGCGACAATCTTCAGGGCGTTATCCGGCAGAACGGGTTCGGTGGCATTGGCATCAGGATTAAGCTCCGGCTTTTCTGGGTCGCCCTTGGGGAAGGCGGTGACAAAATCTCCGGTCAGTTTGAGGGCCAGCAAGTTGGTGCCGACAGTGGGGGTAAAACTGCTCAACAATTCGGCTTGTGCTTTTTGGAACGTGGGGACGGGGAACAGGGCTTTGGTTTGTGAGGCGGCAACCAGAGCTGAATTTGTGCTGCTGTGGAATAATGGCGTCATTGTCGGCCGCGGAGCGTCCTTGTCGATGGCGGTTTCTTGACGGAACGCACCGAAATGGATGCCTGAAATCGGGCCGAGATTTTGGGTGATCGGATCGTTTTCATTTAGCCCTTCGCTTTGGATATCCAATGCGGTCAGCCATGTGGCCCCGCTTTGTGGCGGGCGCAGCCCGAAGGTGGGGTCTGCCACAACTTTTCCACCATTAAAGTTTAACCCCCACGTAGGTAATAGTTTGCCTAAATCCGATGCGCTGCCGGTGGGGGGAGCAAAGCCGCCCATGGGGCCCTGATCCAGTGCGTGATTCGGATCCAGAAAGGCCGCTACTTTTCCGCCTTTGAGGATGTATTGATCAATTGCAAATTGAGCTTTTTCCGAGATCTCCTTGGGATGAATTACCAGCAATAAATCAATCTCATCACTGATGTAGCCCATGTTCATGTCCACGGTTTGAACGTTTTCCTGGCCGTACGTTAGCCAAAGTTGCTGCATAACCAACCACGGCGGGGGCGGGCGCTGGCCGCGCGTCATTTGCGGGGGCAAGGAGGGTGGGAAACCGCCGGTCAATTGCAGGGGCGACATGATGCCGATCTGCGGGGCTTCCTCAGTTTTCTGAATCAACCGGGTGATGGCTGCGGAAATGTCATATTCCAACAGAGCTTCGGGGCGCAGTCCGCCGGGGCGACCCCCTGGACCCTGCTCGAGTAAATTGATCACTTCGGTGCGATCTGCGTAACTAAGGGTCAGTCCGAGATAAGCGAACTCTTCCAGCCCAATTTGCATGCGCGTAATGTTGTCATGCTGGGCAAGATCCTCCTCATCGGTGTCAGGTTGCGGGTTGATTTCATTAAAGATAAAGGATGCGCCGCTGGCTTGCTCATATTCCTTGAGCAACTCAGAAACCCGCGTGGCATATTGCCGGACAAAAACCGAGACGCGTTCCTCGCCGCGCGTGAAATACAAGCGGGCCTCGATCTTAAACGCATCGGGGTCTTCTCCCCGTTCACCGGCCACTCGCTTGAGAATGTTTAATGTGCCGGGAGATAAGGTGTGAATCTTGTCCTCGGTAAAATCGAGCTTAGCGCGCGTGTTATAAGCAAATCCGTTGAGGAGGACTAAACCGATGAATAGGATGCAAGCCAAAGCGCCTGTACGCCCAATGGCACTGCCCGGCCGGTTCTCCTGGCCGGCGCGAATGATGGCGGTGGTAATCCCCAAGGTCAGCGTGATCACGGAGATGAAAAACAGGGCGTCCTTGAAATGAAATACGCCGCGTTGCAGCGCTTCAAAATGCGTCATCACACTCATGTTGGCAATCAGGCTGACGATGGCTTCATTGCCCGGGAACAAGCCCTGAATGAAATCGGTTACAGGAGGGAACCCGGCCAAAATGGTCAGCAAACATATCGCCACCGACATCACGAAGCTGATTACTTGGTTGCGTGTCATCGCGGAAGTCATGCACCCGATCCCCAAGTATGCGCCGGCCATCAGGGCACTACCGAAATAGGCGCACAAGATTGCGCCATTGTCGGGGTCCCCAAGATACACCGGTGTCAGCCAGATTGGGAAAGTGAGGAACAGGCAGAGGATCAGAAATGCCCATGAGGCGAGGAATTTGCCGATGACGGCCTGCCCCGTTGTGATGGGTAAAGTTAACAGTAGTTCCAGCGTACCGGTACGTTTTTCTTCCGACCAAAGCCGCATGGCAATAGCCGGCACCAGGAAGAGATACAGCCATGGATGCCATAGGAAAAAAGAGCCCAGCGAGGCTTCATTTCTGGAAAAGAAATCCTGCCCCACCATAAAGGTGAAGAAACCGGCAAGCAGCAGGAAGATCACCAGGAACACATACGCCACAGGCGAGGTGAAGTAAGCGCTAAACTCACGCTTGGTGACGACCCAGATATTTCGTGCGGGAGAATTCATTAGGCTGCCTCCCGTTGGTTGGTATCCGAAACTGTCAATTCTCGGAAAAGATCATCCAGACGGCCGCTCTTGGTTTGTTTCATCAATTCTTCCGGCGTTCCGTTGGCTACAATTCTACCTTGGTCAATGATGATTGCGCGGGAACAGGCTGACTCGACCTCTTCCAAAATGTGCGTGGAAAAGATGATGGCCTTGGTTTCACCGAGGCGCTTGATGAGTTGCCGTGCTTCATATTTTTGATTGGGATCCAATCCATCGGTCGGCTCATCAAGGATCAATACTTCAGGGTCATGCAGCAACGATTGGGCGAGGCACGTGCGGTGTGTGTAGCCTTTAGAAAGGGTGTCGATATTTTGGTGACGGACTGGCCCTAAGAAACAAAGATCGATGGCATGGTCCACGGCATGGTCGCGGGCAGACCCGTTCAGGCCGCGGATTTCGGCTGCAAAGCGAAGGAACCCTTGAACGTTCATATCGGGATAGGAAGGTGCGTTTTCCGGGAGGTAGCCGATTAACGCCTTCGCGGCCTCGGGTTCTTGAACGATGCTGTGGCCGCCAATGGTCGCGTCACCGCTATCGGGTGTGATATAGCCGGTAATCATCCGCATGGTGGTGGATTTGCCGGCGCCGTTGGGGCCCAGAAAGCCAAGAACTTCACCTTTCTTGACTTCAAAACTAAGATCATCAACGGCGACATTCTCGCCGAACGATTTCCGGAGGTTCTGTACTTTAATCATGCGTGTTGCTTAACAAGACGTTGATTTGATTCCCGAAATTCGGGGCGGGATTTGTACTATATTGAGGCAGGGAGTCAACTCTGGGAGTAATTTAGCCCCAAAGAGGTTTTCGGTCAGAAAAACCGGTTTCCAGCGTGTGCCAGTGACAGATATCCGGCTCGCTGCATTCCCAGCAAAGATACACTTCGCGTTCGTCCAGCATGGCGGGGAAATCAACCAAACCTTTCTGAAGATCTTTGATTTGAATTTCCCGGGAATGAAATTCGCCAAGAATGTGATGGACCCGGGCCATGTCTCGAATCATTTGGTTGGGGCCGGCACCGCCCAGATCCTTGCCGGCCTTGATTCGTGGAGCCATTGCTTCATCCAAATCGCGCATGCGCCCCATGAGGGCGTCGATTTCCTTGAACCAATTGCGCAAGGTCGGGAGCAGCCGGCGGGCCTCGTCCAGAGAGTAATGTTTGGTGAACTGATTGCTCATGGACTAATCCACTTCCTTGAGTTTGTTTTGAATCTTGACCTTGATGTCCTCAGGAACATCGTCGATGGCATCGGCTTGCTTCAGGTATTTTTGCGCCCGTTTTTTGTCGCCAAGAGCAATGTAGATCTCACCTAAATGCATGAGGATTTCCGGGTCAGGTTCGTCACTGTGTTCGAGGGCTTGGAGTTGGAGCTTGAGTGCGTCTTTGAACTCGCCGCGTCGATAATGAATCCAGGCCAAACTGTCAAGATAGGCAGGATTGTCTTCATCCACTTTAAGGGCGCGTCGGACAAATTCTTCTGCTTCCTTGAGGTTTTCATTGCGGTCGGCCCACATGTAGCCAAGGTAATTCAACGCTGTGGCATAATCTGGCTTGAGCTTGATGGATTGGCGGAAATGTTTTTCAGCATCCTGATATTTCTTCGCGCGTTCAGCCGTGGAGCCCAGCTGAAAATAGAGAATATGAGTGAGGCGTTCAGGCTCACCTTTTTTGGCGCGTTCCTCTGCGGTGAGCAGGGTTGCGTGTGCCTTCAGGTATTCTTTTTCCTCCAGATGAATCATTGCCCCGAAGTAAGCTTGCATAAAATTGGCCTCAAACCGAGATTCCGCCTGCGTCAAGGCTGTGCGGGCTTCCTCAATCTGTTCATCAGCCAAAAGTGCGGCCACCAAGTCGTAGTGCACGGATTCCAGTTTGCGGTTGAGTTTGATCACTTCGCGGTAATGTTTCACGGCAGTGGGATAATCTCCCTCATCCATGGCTACCGCAGCCCGCAGTTGATGCCCTTCCCAGGCGCGAGGAAATTTTCGGGTAAGTGCTTCCAAATGCGTCTTGGCCTGCTCCATGTCGCCGCTCAGGGCGTGTTCACGGGCGGTTTCAAGGAGTACCATAGGGTTGTTTGGGAGCGCCTTGAGTAAAGCCTCCATGGCGGTGGCCGCTTGTTTATGGGCGCCGGCAATACGATAGCCTCGGGCAATTTGCTCAAGTAAAATCGGCTGCTTCGGGTTGCTTTTCCAGGCTGCATCGAGAAGTTTGGTGATTTCGGGTTTCAGTTCTTTTTCAGAGTTCTGATCCAGGGCGAGATAGCCTGTGATCATCAGGGCAAGTTCGATTTGAAAGGCAGTGCCAACATCCTTCTGGGCGCGGGCTTGGTCGAGAATTTTGCGTATCTGTTGAGTCCGCTTGGCGCCCTGACGCATTTCGTAACGAAACACCTGCATGAGTGTCTTGTAGCCAATGATCGATTTGGGGGCCTTCTTGATGGCATGCTCAGCCGCTGCGCGGGCAAGATCCGGCTTCTTTTTCTCAATGTATGTGGCGGCCAGGAGCGCGTGCAGTTCTGCAGGTGCCGCAGGATCTTTGGTGGCTTCGATGAGGAGCTTGAAAGCCAGGTCCTGCTTGCGGGACATGACCAGCAGTTGCACGACCTCCATCATCACCTTGCGGTCGGTGGGGTCCGCTAAGGCGGCCTGATAATATTCCTGGAGTGCTTCGTCGTCTTCACCCCGCTCACGATGGGCGGTTGCCGCGGCGTAATGGGCCATGGCCTTGATGCGTCGCTCCATTTGAGCGTCTTCGGCGGCTTGTTTTTCCGCGGGAGTCAGTTCCTTGGCGGGTGGGTCGTTGGAGGCCGTTGTATTTTGAGCTATGAGCCCGCTCTGCTCTAACGCCGGCCCAAGGGTCTGATGGGCGGGGGGGTCTGGCGGCAGGCAACAGCCCATAGGCAACAGCGCGATGGCGCAGGTTAGAACGAAGTGTCCGGACGCAATTCTCATAAACCCCGCCATTGGGGCACATCGTTTGAGCTTGGGGAAGCGCAAATTTTGGACACGGGCGTAAGCCCGGAGGTTTACCACTTGCGCTTCTTATGACGATTGGCCCGTGAGGCTTTGCGTCGCTTGTGCTTATTGATTTTGGCTTTACGCCGTTTCTTTAACGATCCCATATTTTTCGGTTAGTTTCTTCTTGAAAGCTTAATAGACTACTTTGTTGAGGGGGTATTCAACGATCCCTTCAGCCCCGGCTGCCTTCAATTCCGGGATGATTTCGCGCACCACATGTTCATCAATGACCGTATCAATGGCCACCCAGCCTTCTTGGGCGAGTTGATTGACCGTGGGATTGCGCAGGGAGGGAAGTTTCTTAAGCAACGCCTTGAGGTTGCCTTCCTGGATGTTGAGCTTAAGGCCCACTTTCGTTTCCGCGTCGATCGCGCCCCGCAGGAGCATGGCCATGGTTTCAATTTTTTTGCGCTTCCAAGAATTCTTCCAGGAATCTTTGTTGGCAATCAAACGCGGGGTACTACTCATGAGTTCCTCGACGATCCGGAGATTGTTCGCGCGCAGGCTATTACCGGTTTCGGTGACCTCTACAATGGCATCGACAAGTTCGTGTGCTTTCACCTCGGTGGCACCCCAAGAAAATTCCACATCCGCCTTGACCCCGTTTTGCTTGAGCCAACGTTTGGTCAAGCCAACTACTTCGGTAGCGATGAGCTTGCCTTGAAGGTCTTTGACGGATTTGATCTTGGATTTTTCAGGGACAGCCAATACCCACCGTGCGGGGCGGCGTGTGGCCTTGCTGAAGAGGAATTCGCCTACTTCATGGACTTTGGAATGGTTCTCCTGAATCCAGTCCAGACCTGTGATGCCACAATCAAGGTAACCCCGCTCGACATAGATGCTCATTTCCTGTGCGCGAATGGTTCGGATCTCGAGATCCTGATCATCCACATACGGCAGGTACGAGCGGCTGCTGACGCGCACATTCCAGCCGGCCTTGGCCAACTTTTCGAGAGTGGCGTCCTGCAGGCTACCCTTGGGCAAGCCAAAACGCAGTTGTTGTTTCTTTTTACTCATCCGAAGATGGGCCGCGCCCGGGGAGCGGAATTCGGGCCCTCAGCCCCGTAGCGCGGGCGGGATGGTTTGCCACTGTCGAGAAGGAAAAGCGAATCTTTTTTTGGTTTTTTTTGCCTCAACTAAGGGGTGCAGCGAAATGTTCGCCGTCCTTTGAGTTCCAGTTCGCCTCGGGCAAGAGCCCCGATCGCTGCCGGATACATGCGATGTTCGGCTGCGCGGATTCGTTGATGGAGGGATTCAGGCGTGTCGTCATCCAGGATCGGCACGGTTTCCTGAGCGATAATGGCACCGGAATCGATTCCTTGATCCACGTAATGAACCGTAGCGCCCGTGTGTTTTACACCATAATCCAAAGCCTGCTTCCATGCCTCCAGGCCGGGAAAGGATGGCAATAATGATGGGTGAATATTGATAACGCACCCGTCGAAAACTCTTAAGAAATCACCTTTTAAAATCCGCATAAATCCAGCGAGCACGACTAAATCCACGTTCGCGTTTTGTAAGGCTGCAATGAATTCCTGCTCGGCCTTTTCATCGAGCTTGGTTTGATAGTTTCCAGGTGGAATAAACTGATTGCGCAGACCCAATTGCTCCGCATGTTGGAGCAGGTCGGCATCGGGCGTGTCACTCAGCACAATAGCGATCGACGCAGGGATTTCATCCCGACAAATTGCTTCATGAATTGCCGCAAAGTTAGACCCTCTCCCTGATCCGAGAATTCCCAGCCGGATTGGCCCTGATGTATCCATGTGGGGCCAACCTACTCAAATCATGTTCGCGGTCGCAAACTGATTTTAGGTTTCATCAAAACAATTGCTCCGAGCATCCCCCTGCCCTAAATTGGACGCATGAAATCCACCCTGCTGGCTGGCTTTGTGCTGTCCACACTTTCTTTATTTGCTGAGATACAGCCACCCGGGGAACGCCCCGTTCCCTACAATGCCCACGCATTGATCGGTGCGCGTGTCGTGGTGAAGCCGGGATTGGAAGTCGACGGAGGTGCGATCTTGATTCGAAATGGTCGCATTCAAGATGTGTTGCCGAAGGGGCAGGCCGGAATCCCGGCTGATGCGCGGGTGTGGGATATGAAAGGCAAAACCATATACGCCGGTTTTATCGACCCGTATTATTCAGTCGGCGAATCCAAAGCGAAACCTGTTTCAAATCGGTGGATTGTCCCAATTGATGCGCGTGCAGGGATCGGGTTCAAGGGAGTTCCATCGACGAAGACCGATATGGGTGGAAATGGGCCGGGTTACGAGATCGCTGAAATCCATCCGCAGCACAAAGTGTCCGAATCCTTTTCACCGGAAGGGAAGGCATTTTCCAACTTACGCGAACTAGGGTTTACAGCAGTCAATGTTATCCCAACTCAAGGCATCTTGCGTGGTCAGAGCGCCTTGGCGTTACTAGGGGACGGAGATCCCAACAAATTGCTGCTGCGCCCGGTGACAATGCAGCATTTAGCCTTGGAGCCGGCCAAGCATTATCCGCATTCACTAATGGGCGTCATCGCTTCTGTGCGCCAAACAATGCTCGATGTCCGTCATCATATTGCCATGCAGGAATGGGCCGAGCGAAATCCGGCCGGGCAGCGTCCGGAATACAATCCATCGTTGGAGGCCTTGCTTCCCGCCTTGCGGGCACACGCAAAGCAACGTGTAGTGGTGGAATCAGGCAGCGTCCTGATGACAGCGCGCATGGCAAAGCTGGCGCGGGAATTGGAATTTGATCCAGTGATGGTGGCGAGTGGGCAGGAATGGAGGCGGCCGGAGGTGCTGGAGCAATTCGATTTCCCTTACATTGTCCCTGTCATGTTTCCGGCCGTGCCGGATTTGCCGGACGAACAAGACTGGGATCTGGTGTCGCTCGATCAATTGCGTTCTTGGGATTGGGCTCCGGAAATCCCTGCATTGATCGCAAGGCACAACCGGCCCTTTGCCTTCACGCTGCACGGCCTTGATGACCACGAATCGTTTCGGAAAAATATCCAGCAATCAATTAGTCGCGGCCTAAAAGCAAACCTTGCCTTGGCTGCGTTAACCACAGAACCTGCTGCGCTTCTCGGGGTTGAGCGTGATTTAGGCACCATTGAGAAAGGCAAGCTGGCAAACCTGACCGTCGTTTCAGGAGGAACTTGGTTCGACCCAGATCATCCAGTGGACAGTGTTTGGGTCGAAGGCAAATATTTTGAGAACAAGCCCAAGGAGAAGAAGAATTCTGAAGACAAGGAATTGGTGAAACAAGCTGCGCAAAAACCGCGCGCAGCCAAAACGCCGGGAGATTATCGGGGAGCGCTAAAGGACCCCAGCAGCGTTCTGATCATGAATGCGACGGTTTGGACCTGCGGACCCGCTGGGGTAATTACCAATGCCTCCGTACGGATCGAAAACGGTCGCATTGCAGGGATTGGCCCCGATATTGGCGCCCCTATTCCGTTCAATGGAGTAATCATTGACGCCACAGGGCGCCACGTGACTCCTGGGCTCATCGATTGCCACAGCCACAGCATGATCCTTGGAGGTGTCAATGAAGCCACCCTGCCCTCCACGGCCATGGTGAGAATAGCGGATGTGGTCAATTCTGAAACGGAAAACATTTACCGCCAACTCGCCGGCGGGCTGACTACGGCAAATCTCCTGCATGGTTCAGCCAATCCCATTGGCGGACAAAACGCCGTAATCAAATTGCGTCATGGCGCCCTGCCGGATGCAATGATCTACAGCAATGCTCCTGCTGGAATAAAATTTGCCTTGGGTGAAAATGTAAAGCAATCCAACTGGGGAGACAAAAAGACCACGCGGTTTCCCCAAACGCGCATGGGAGTGAAGACCTTTTTCATTAACCGCTTTACCGCCGCGCGGCAATACATGAACGAACAACAGGCCAATCGAGCGACCGGACCGCCGGTAAGGCGTAATTTGGAGTTGGACGCGTTGGCGGAAATACTGAAAGGCGATCGTCTCATCCATTGCCATTCATATCGGCAAGATGAGATGCTGGTATTTTTACGGACGATGGAACGATTCGGAATACGTGTGGGCTCCCTGCAGCACGTCTTGGAGGGATACAAGATTGCGGATGAAATTGCGGCGCACGGTGCCGGTGCATCCAGTTTTGCGGATTGGTGGGCCTACAAATTCGAAGTGTACGATGCAATCCCGTACAACGGCTCGCTGATGCATGAACGCGGGGCGGTGGTTAGTTTTAATTCGGATTCATCGGATCTTGCTCGTCGTCTGAACCTCGAAGCCGCTAAGGCTGTAAAATATGGCGGCACTTCAGAGGAAGACGCACTCAAATTTGTAACGTTAAACCCAGCGAAACAATTGGGCATCGACCGGTGGGTTGGGTCATTGGAAGTCGGCAAGGATGCAGATTTTGTTTTGTGGAGCGGACATCCGTTGAGCACTCAAACGATCTGTGACGAGACCTGGATTGAAGGCCGACAATACTTTGACCGGGAGAAATCAGCCGAACGATTCAAACAAATGGCAGAGGAGCGCTCAGCAATATTAGCCAAAGCGCGCAAACAGGGCCCGGTGAAACAAGGGGGTGTTGCCGCTCGGGCCGCATTTTTCCGAAGAGCCTTGGAAGCGGCTCACGCATTAAACAACTGCTACGAATGTCGAAAGGTGAAGCCATGAGGATTTATCTAATCTATATAGCCAGTGTTTTGTGCGGGTATGGCGAGGCGGTCCTATAC
>JAYQQG010000097.1:11862-13040 GCA_038145765.1 Verrucomicrobiales bacterium | reverse complement strand
ACCTTATCGATCTCAAGCCTCACGCTCCCAAGGAATACCGGGGAGATTTGCATCCGATTTCCACCAATGTGCCGGGTATCCAGATTAGTGAACTGTTGCCGAACTTGGCCCGGATCATGGACAAATGGACGGGCATCCGCTCGATCGTGGGGGCGCCCAACGGTTCGCACGACTCGTTCATGTGCTACAGCGGCCGCAAAGGATCTACTTTTAATACCAACGGGCAGGCCCCCGGCGGATGGCCGAGCATTGGCGCGGCCATCTCCAAGCTGCAGGGCACGGCCAAGTCTGGTATCCCGCCTTTTATCGGGTTAGCCCCCAAGGCCGGGCATCCGCCCTACGGAGCCAGCGGTAAACCGGGTTTCTTGGGCATCGGCCATGGACCGTTCAAGCCCACGAACCACAGCAAGAGCGACCTCACGCTGAACGACGTGTCGCAAAGCCGTTTTGGCAGCCGAAAATTGTTGCTGCAAAACTTCGATCAATTCCGGCGCGATGCGGATACCAGCGGGCATTTGGCCGGCATGGATGCCTTCACCCAGCAGGCGCTCGGCGTGTTGACCAGCAGCAAGATGGCCAATGCGATGAACCTCGATAAAGAGGATGCCAAAGTGCGAGAACGCTACGGTAAAGGCGACGCAAAGAACTTTGGCGATGGCGCTCCGCGCAATAATACGCACTTCCTGTTGGCCCGCCGACTGGTGGAAGCCGGCGCACGCTGCGTGACCTTGAATTTTGGACGGTGGGATTTCCACAGCAAAATTTACGACGCCAAAAGCGGCGTCAACGGTCATGCCCCGATTTTCGATCAAGGCTTGGCCGCGTTGATTGAGGACTTGCATGAACGCGGCCTGAGCGATGATGTGGCGGTTGTCGCCTGGGGCGAATTTGGGCGCACGCCCAAGATCAACAAGAACGCCGGTCGCGATCACTGGCCTAATGTCAGCTGCGCCTTTATGGCCGGCGGCAAAATGAACCATGGCCAAATGATCGGTGCCAGCGACAAGCACGCAGCCGAGCCGGCCGATCGCCCCGTGCACATGGGCGAAGTACACGCCACCTTATACAACCATATGGGGATCGATCCCAACGCCACCACGTTGCCCGACCTGACCGGTCGACCACAGTATCTGGTGGATGGCTGGAAACCGATCGCCGAACTGATCTAACCAATTTAA
>JAYQQG010000097.1:0-11405 GCA_038145765.1 Verrucomicrobiales bacterium | reverse complement strand
CAGAACGGCTTTCGCCTCTCGCTCCTCGGGTTTGAGCCACAGGAAGATTATGAGTACCTCGTGAAAGAGGGCCGCGGCCGGCGCCTGAGCCCGGCGTCGCCTGCCAACAGTCTGTTGCTTCTTAAGGGCGCCGCAATCCTGCCTCACGGCGGCGGGGCACGGTTTGATCCCAACAGCTACGATTACCAGCTGATCACCCGCTGGGTGGCCATGGGAATGCCCCGTGGGGAAGAAACCGATCCCACCGTGGTGGGCGTGGAGGTCTACCCCAAGAGCCGTCTTGTGAGCGCCAACGCTGAACAGCAAATCAGCGTGACCGCTATATATAGTGACGGCCACACCGAGGACGCCACCCATATCGCCACCTACGAGGCGAATGACAAGGAAATCGCCGAAGTGGACGATACCGGTCACGTGAAGTTCTTTGAGCAGCCCGGCGACGTGTCGGTAATGATCCGTTATCAGGGCCAGGTGGGCGTATATCAGGCCAGCGTGCCTTTGGGGGCGACGGTCGAAAAGACGCCCGAGCCGCGCAACTTCATTGATGAATTGGTGTTCGCCAAGTTGAAGCGCGTGGGCATGCCGCCCTCGGCGTTGTGCGATGACCCGACTTTCATCCGCCGTGTGAGTATCGACATCGCCGGCCGCCTGCCGACGGACGCTGAAGCCAAGGCGTTCCTCGAGAGCACGGATCCCGCCAAGCGCGACAAGCTGATTGAACGGTTGTTGGCCAGCACGGATTACGCGGATTATTTCGCCAACAAATGGGGCGCCCTGTTGCGCAACAAGCGTTCCAACGCCAGCGCTATGCGCGGCAACTACGCCTTCCACGGCTGGATCCGCGACAGCCTGCATAAAAACGTGCGCTATGATGAGTTTGCGCGCTCCGTGGTTGCCGCTTCCGGGGACATGGGGCAAAACCCCGCCGCCACCTGGTACCGCGAGGTGAAGACCATGCAGACCCAGATGGAGGATACCGCGCAGTTGTTCTTGGGTACCCGCATGCAATGTGCCCAGTGTCACCACCATCCTTTTGAGAAATGGAGCCAAAAGGATTACTACAGCTTCAGCGCGTTTTTCTCCACGGTCGGCCGCAAGCCGGGCCGCAATCCGGGTGAGGAGATTATCTACCACACCCGCAAGGTGGCGCAGACCGCCAACAAGAAAGATGGTGGTAACGTATTGGCGGCCGGTCTCGGTGATGACCCGCTGGCCCTGACGGCAGATGATGATCCCCGCCACGCACTGGTGGACTGGCTTTCGCAGCCGTCCAACAAGTTCTTTGCACACACGCTGGTGAACCGCTATTGGAAACACTTTTTCAGTCGCGGCCTCGTGGAGCCGGAGGATGACATGCGCGAGACCAATCCGCCGGTGAACCCCGAGTTGCTCGACGGACTCGCCCAGCACTTCATCCGAAACGGATTCGACATGAAAGATCTGATCCGCACGATCTGCCAGTCGCAAACCTACCAGCTCAGCTCGATCCCGAATGAGTTTAACGCGAAGGATAAAACCTACTTCAGCCGTTATTATCCTAAGCGCCTGAATGCCGAGGTGTTGTATGATGCGATCAACCAAATGACCGCTTCGCAGGCCAACTTCAGCGGCTTGCCGGTAGGCACGCGCGCCGTGCAGCTGCCGGACAACAGCTTCAACAGCCAATCCTACTTCCTGACGGTGTTCGGCCGGCCGGATAGTTCCAGCTCCTGTGAGTGCGAGCGTTCCAGTGATGCCAGTCTGGCGCAGAGCCTGCATTTGTTGAACTCCAAGGATATCCAGAGCAAGCTTTCCAGTGGCAACGGGCGCGCGGCCAAGCTGGCCAGCACCAACGATAAGCGCGAGGTGGAGGAAAAAATCCGCGAGCTCTTCCTGCTCGCCTTCTCCCGTGAGCCCAGCGGCAGTGAAGTTTTACTGGCCCGCCAGCATCTCGAGCGCGAAATCGAGGATGACAAGGGTGCGAAGAAGCCCGTGCCGCAGAAGGAATCCTTTGAGGACATCATTTGGGCGTTGTTCAATACGAAGGAGTTCCTCTTTAACCACTAATTAAAGAGGAGCGCGCAGTGGCAGATTCACCGCAACACGGCGCGGACCGCTTTGGCTGTCCGGAGTTCCGGCGCAACTTAGCGCTGGACCGCCGTGGGTTTGTGAAGGCCGGCGCCTTGGGGTTGGGAGGATTGTCGCTGTCCAGCCTCATGCGCATGGAGGCGGCGGCCGAGGATCGCGCGGCCGTTTCCAATGAGAAATCCGTCATCATTCTCTGGAAACGCGGCGGGGCCAGTCAGCATGAAACGTGGGATCCCAAGCCGGACGCTCCGTCAGAGTATCGCGGCTCATTCGGGGCCATGAGTACCAAGGTGCCCGGAACGCAGATCTGCGATCTGTTGCCTCAATGCGCCAAGATGTCCGACAAGTTCGCCATCCTGCGCAGCCTGCACCACAAGAACGCCGGCCATTCCGCCGGCGACCAAATCCTCTTCACCGGTTATCCCCCCGGGCCAAACCCCAATGAAAACGTCTACCCGAGTTGCGGCTCCATCGTGGCCAAGCAGCTGGGCCATCAGACGCCTGAGCTGCCGCCGTACGTGATGATTCCCCGCACATTGCCGGGCGTCGAGAGCGCGTATTTGGGGAAAAAATATTCGCCGTTTTACACCCAGGCCGATCCAGCCAGCAAGGCGACTTGGCCTCAAAACGGCGGCCGGTTTGAGGTACCCAATTTCGAACTCAGCAACGGCTTGGATTTCAACCGGCTGGATTCGCGGCGCGGTTTGCTCGACGGCTTCGACACGATTCGACGCGACATCGACAACAGCGGCAACGCGGCGGCGATGGACAAATTTCAGCAGCAGGCACTGGATATTGTGATCAGCCCAAAGGCACGGGATGCCTTCAACCTGGATGCCGAGCCGATGAAACTCCGTGAGCGTTACGGGTTTATGCCCCAGTACGATGCGCCTACGCCCGACCGGTGCGGGGTGCCATCCTGGAGCCAGCGGATCCTGTTGGCCCGGCGCCTCGTCGAGGCCGGTGTCCGGTTGGTGACCGTGGACCTGCGTTGGTGGGATACCCACGTGAAGGGTTATGAGACCATGCGAGACGGTTTTTTGCCGCGTTGGGATCAAGCCTACACAGCCTTGCTGGAGGATCTTGAGCAGCGCGGCCTGATGGATCGCGTGATGGTCATCGCCTGGGGCGAATTCGGCCGGACCCCCAAGGTCAATAAGACCGGGGGGCGCGATCATTATCCGGGCGTGTTCAGCGCGGCCCTATCCGGCGGGGGCATTCAGGGCGGGGCCGTGGTTGGTTCGTCCGACAGCAAGGGCGCGCTGCCCAAGGAGCGGCCGCTGCACCCGCAGGACGTGCTTGCCACCATGTATCGGCACCTCGGGGTGGATACTAAGGTGACCTACGACGATTTTGCCGGCCGGCCGCATCCTGTGTTACCGTTTGGCGATCCTATTGAAGAACTCTTTTGATCAACCCCATTTATTGAAGCGTCCAATTATCAGACTCCACATCCAGAACTGAACAACGAACAGATCGAATGAAAACCCACTCCCCCCTTCTGAAAGGTTTCACTCTGCTGGCCCTGCTCCTATGGACCTTGCCGGATGCAGCAGCCCAACAACTCCCCCGCGCCCGACTCACCAGCATATTTCCGGCTGGCGGCCAACAGGGCACCACACTCGATGTTACCGTGGCCGGCGGCGATCTGGATGGGGCCAATGCGCTTACGTTTTCGCATGCCGGCATTACTGCGAAGCCGAAGCTGGATGCGGCCGGCAATGCGGTGGCGAACCAGTACACGGTGACCATCAGCAAGGATGTGCCTGTTGGATTTCACGATGTCCGGACCAGTGGCGGTAAATATGGTGTGACCAACGTGCGCTCATTCGCCGTGGGCGACTTGGCCGAGATGACCTCGAACGGTGGCACCTCCATTGAGAACGCGGCTGAGGTGGCACTGGGTACGACCGTCAACGGGCAAACACCCGCCCGCAACTACGCCTATTATAAAGTGGCCCTCAAGAAAGGGCAGCGCATCATCGTGAATTGTCTGGCGGCGGAATTAGATTCCAAACTCGAGCCGGTGCTCGTGATCAAGAACGATTCCGGGCTGGAGCTGGAACGCAGCCGGACCGGTCAACCGGTGGATTTCACACCGGTTACCGATGGGGATTATTACGTGGGCCTGCACGACTTCGTGTATGGCGGCGGCGCCGAGCATGTGTTCCGCATGGCGATTTCCGAGCGGCCGCACATCGATTTTATCGTGCCCCCCGCCGGCGAACCCGGCAAAGCCGGC
This sequence comes from Verrucomicrobiales bacterium, assembly GCA_038145765.1. Taxonomy (GTDB): domain Bacteria; phylum Verrucomicrobiota; class Verrucomicrobiia; order Limisphaerales; family UBA1100; genus UBA1100. The sequence goes on along the minus strand of JAYQQG010000097.1, from coordinate 7,096 downwards.
AAATTCACCCTGTACGGTCGTAACCTGCCCGGGGGCGTGGATAGTGGCATGGTACTGGAAGGCAAACCGCTGCAAAAACAGGAGGTCACCATCACCCTGCCCGGCGACCCGAAGGCCCGGACCAGCTTGGCCGGCACAGCGCCGGTGGGGCCGAGTCAGGCTGGGTTTGATGGCATTGAGTATCGGCTGGCCAGTCCCAAGGGCAGCTCCAATCCGGTCCGGATTTTCTTCGCGGACGCCCCCGTGATCGGGGAAGCATCCGCCCCAAATGATCGGCCAGCGAAAGCTCAAAAGATAACGGTGCCCTGCGATTACGCCGGCCTGTTTTATCCGCGCCGCGATCGCGACTGGGTGACCTTTGACGCCAAGAAAGATGAAGTGTACTGGGTGGAAGTGGTCAGCGAACGCTTGGGCGTGCCAACGAACCCCTACTTCCGGCTTGAGCGTGTGACCAAGAATGACAAAGGCGAGGAAACTGTCAGCACCGTTAAGGAGGTGCAGGAAAGCCCTGTGAACATTGGTGGCACCGCCTTCAATACCACCTCGGTGGATCCCGCCTTCCGATTTGCCGTACCGGCGGATGGCACCTATCGTTTGGTGACCTATGATCTCTACAACAGTGGTGCGGCCAACAGCCTGTACCGCCTGTCTATCCGCAAAGAGGCACCGGACTTTCGCCTGGTAGCCATGGTCGAGGGACCTCCCGCCTTGCAGAATCAGGCCCTGCCGATGCCCACGGCGTTCCTGCGCCGCGGGCAGGTTTTGCCGATCAAAGTCATGGCCTTCAAGCGCGATGGCTTCAACGAGCCCATCGAGATCTCCTTGTCCGGGTTGCCTGGCCACATCGCCACCAGTCAGGCCACCATTAATCCCGGCCAAAACTCGGCGCTGGTCCTGCTAGCGGCCAAGGATGACGCCGCGGCCTGGTCCGGCAACGTCTCCATCACCGGCAAGGCCACGGTGAACGGAAAGGCCGTGACCCATCAGGCCCGCACAGCGGATGTGACGACGATCGCATATGATAGTCAGTCCAAGAAATCAAAAGTCCGCGCCCGCCTGACCGGCAACATGCAGATCACCGTAACCGATCGCGAAAAGGTGCCGCTGACACTGGCCGCCAAGGAAGACAAGGTGTGGGAACATTCGGTATTCGGCACGCTCAAAATTCCGGTGAACCTCTCCTTTGATGATGGCTTCAAGGGCGTGGACAAAAACGTCGTGCTGGTCGGCCACCCGATTGTCGATAAATTCAAGGCGGTCAAGATCGCCAAAGATAAAACGGATGGCAACATCGACCTGAACCTCGCGACCTACAAGCTGCCGGCGGGCGATTACACCCTGTATCTGCGGTCGCAGGTGAAAGGTAAATACAAGCGCGTTAAGGACGAGGAATTAAAAACCGCCAAGGATGCGGCTGCGGCCGCGGATAAGCTGGCCAAGGAAACCAAGGCCGCCTCGGACGCCGCCGCCAAAAACGCGGAAGCCACCGCGGAAGCCAAGGCTGAAGCGAAAAAGAAAAGTGATGAAGCAGCCGCAGCCAAAAAAGTGGCCGATGATCTCGTCAAGAAACTCACCCCTGGCAACAAGGCCGGCGATATCACCGCTACATTTTTCAGCGCGCCCATTCGCGTCAAGGTGACTCCGGCCCCAGTGGATTTGAAACCGCTGGCAGCGGTGACCATCAAGGCCGGCGAGAAAGCAGAGATCGGCGTGAGTGTCGGTCGCAAATATGCGTTCCAGGAAGAGATCACCATCAGCTCCAAAGCCGCTAGTGGCATCACCGTGGCCAACGGTAAAATCGCCAAAGATCAGGCTGATGGCAAACTCACCTTTACCGTGGGGAAAAATGTAAAGCCCGGCGATTACAACTTTGAGGTCACCGCGCAAATGCGGTTGAACAATCAAAATATCACAGTCAAACAACCGGTCACCATCAAGGTGGCTGCAGCTCAATAATAAAAGATATGACCCGTACTCTCCTCCCACTACTCGCGGCCGGTCTGGTGGCCGGATCCTATGCTCAGGCGGCCGGCCTTCCAGTGGCCAGTCTGAATCGCAAGACGCCCGTGGATTTTCAGGATGAAATCCTGCCGATCTTCCGCGCCAACTGCCTTGCCTGTCATAACCAGACCAAAGCCAAGGCGGATGTCATTCTCGAGACCCCCAAGGATATCGCCGAAGCGGATCTGGTAGTGCCCGGTAAGCCCTTGGAAAGCTTTCTCTTCCAAACGGCGGCACATCTGGAGGACCCGGCGATGCCGCCCAAGGATAACAAGGCGGGTGCCAAGGCCTTGACGCCTCAACAACTGGCGCTGGTGAAGCTCTGGATTGAGCAGGGCGCCAAGGGCGAGATTCGGGCCGCCCGCAAGATTGAATGGCAGCCGCTGCCGCCGGGGTTGAACCCTATCTATTCCGTGTCCGTTTCACCGGACGGCCAGTATGCCGCTGCCGGTCGGGCGAACCAGATTTTCATCTACCACATCCCGAGCAAAACCCTCGTCACGCGCCTGACCGATCCGGCGCTGTTGAAGGACGGCAAATACAAGGAGGGGGTGAGCCATCAGGACTTGGTTCATTCGCTCTCATTTAATCCGGCCGGCGATGTGTTAGCCAGTGGCGGGTACCGCGAAGTAAAACTCTGGCGGCGCCTGCCAATCAGTGCAGCCAAGTCCTTGAACCTCGGTTCGGACAAGGGCATACAGGCGGCGAGCCAAGACGGCAAATGGCTTGCCGTGGCGGAAGGCAATGCGATCAAACTGTATGATCTGGCCAAAGGCAGTGCCGCCAAGACGTTTTCGGGTCTGAAAGGCGCCGCGACCAGTGTGGCGTTCTCGCCGGACGGAACCCAAGTGGCCGCCGGCGCGGAAGATGGTGGTTTGTTGGCATGGACTGTGGCCGATGGTAAAGCCGCAGCCGTCGCGCCACCGGCCGAAGGGGAATCCCCCGCACCGGTGAAGGTCAATGCGGTGGCATTCCTTGCTGAAGGCAAACAACTGGCCGCGGCGCAGGAGAACAACTTGATCGTCGTTTATAATGTCACCGATAAACTGGAAGCCGCGAGTGAACTCAAGGGGCATACCGGACCGGTGACCTCGTTGGCCGTCGTCCCCAGCGCTCCCACGCAGCTGGTTTCCGGGGCCAACGACAGTACGGTGCGGCATTGGGACGCGAATGGATTCAAGATGGTTCGACAAATCAGTGCCGGCGGTGCCGTGAGTTCGGTGGCCGTTAGCCCGGATGGCACACGCATTGCCTGCGTGTTGACCGGCAAGAACGCGCGCCTTTTCAACGTAGCCGATGGCAAGCTCATTGCTGATCTCAAAGGCAACCGATCGGCGACAGAAACGTCGCTGGGTAAGGATCGGTTTGCTGCCTACGCCAAAGCGGAGGTGACCTATTACACGGCTAATCTCAAGACGAAGACGGATGATCACAAGAAGGCCGAGGACCGGGTTAAGAAAGCCGACGAAGCCCTCAAGAAAGCCGAGGGAATGCCCATCGCCGAAAAGAAAAAGGAATTCGATACCGCTGAGGCGGCCCGCAAAGAGGGCGAGACCAAATACAACCAGCTCAAGGCCGATTACGATGCGGCCGTGAAGGCGTTTGAGGACGCCGCGGCAGCTGCCAAGACGGCTACAGATAACTTCAATAAGGCGGCTGAGGCCGATAAGGAAAAGGCCAAGACCGAGATGGACGCCAAAAAACAGGCCCAAACCGATGCCCAAAAGAAACGCGATGACCTGAACAAACAACAGGCTGACGCTAAGAAGGTGTTTGATGAAGCCGTCAAGAAGGCGACTGCAGCAGAAACGGAGTACAAAAAACTGGAGGAACCCCGCCAGCAGGCCGCGAATGAGGCGAAGCTCTCCAAGGAAGCCCTGACCAAGGCTACGGCCGCCAAGACCGAGGCCGAGGGACAAAAGATGGCTGCTGATAAACAAGCGACCGATGCAGATGCCGCCGTCAAGACAGCCAAGGATGCGCTGGCGCAGGTGGACAAACCCGTCCAATCCGTAGCGTTTTCTGCCGACAGTAAGACGGTGCTGACAGCAGGTGATGATCAGTTGATCCATTTGTGGAATACGATGGACGGTAAGGAGATGGAATCGATCGGCGGCCATAAGGGTGCCATCAATGCTCTGGCGGTAACGGCCGGCGGCCAACTCATCAGTGGAAGCGCGGATAAGACAGCCGCCCTTTGGAATCTGGCCACGGAATGGAAGCTGGAGCGCACTCTCGGCACGGGCGCAAATGATTCGCCGATCGTGGATCGGGCCGCCGCTTTGGCGTTCAGCAAGGATGGCAAACAAATCGCCGTGGGAGGCGGCGAGCCCAGCCGCAGCGGTACGCTGCACGTATTTACTGTGGCCGACGGGAAAAACACCCACAACTTCCTCGAGGTGCACAGCGACACCGTGATGGGGCTCCAGTTCAATGCCGCCGGCACACAGATCGCCAGTGGCGCGGCGGACAAGTTTGCCAAGATTACAAACGTGGCAGACGGCAAGATTTTGCATTCATTCGAGGGACACACCCATCATGTGATGGGGGTAGCTTGGCAATACAACGGCCGCATCCTGGCCAGTGTGGGGGCGGATAATGAGATCAAGGTGTGGAATGTGGTCACGGGCGAACGCGCCGGCAAATTTGCCGTGGGCAGCAAAGAGGTGACGTCCATCCACTTCGTGGGCTACACGGACAACGCCGTAGTTACCGCCGGGGACAACCGGGTACGCCGAGTGCGTGTTCCTCTGGGCAATCCTGCTAATGTGCGGGACTTCAGTGGAGCGACGGATTACGTCTACTCGTGCGCGGTTTCCGCTGACGGTAATGTCGTGGTCGCCGGCGGCGCCGATGCGGTATTGCGGGTTTGGAACGGAGCCAACGGTCAATCGATCGCGACCTTCGAACCGCCCAAACCAGAGACCAGCGAAGTGGCCACAAAGCCATAACGAATCGGAATTCACCCGCCGCAGCGCCTTGTGCGTTGCGGCTTTTTTATTGCGCATAAGTGGCCGTTGACGGTCTACGGCACCCCGCGGTTCACTTTTCCTATGGCCGCGAAAATCACCGGGCGTTACACCCTCGGCATTGATGTGGGGGGAACAAAAATTCTGGCCGGACTGTTTGATCGGTCCCGAAATTTGTTGGCGAAATGGAAAATCAAAACCAAAGCCAACAAGGGCGGGGAGGTGGTCATCGACCGCATCGTTAATGCGGCACGCGAATTGGTGGAAGATCAGGGCTTGTCTATGACGGAAATCCGAGCCATCGGCTTGGGCGTGCCCGGAGTAGTGGTCAAGGGCTGTGTTTACAACGCCTACAATCTTCACTGGGATGAGGTGGCCATTCAAACCATCCTGCGTCGCCGCCTCCGTGTGCCGGTGTTTGTCGATAATGACTGCAACCTGTTTACGTTGGGCATCCACCGAGTGGAACTCAAGGGCAAGCCGAAGACCATGGTGGGCGCCTTTCTGGGCACGGGCTTCGGTGGTGGGGTGATCCTCAATGGGGAATTGTTCCGTGGCCACAACTATACGGCCGGCGAATTCGGGCAGATGACGATCGACAAAAACGGGCTGAAGACCGCCCATAGTTTTCGCGGCAGCCTGGAATCTCTGGCCAGTCGCACCGGGATTGTGCGGCACCTGCGGAAGGCCGTGTTGGAAGGGGAGAACACGATGTTACTGGATGAACTTGGGCCGCATCTCACCGGCGTTCGCAGCCGGCATCTCCGCGTGGCCCTAGCGGAACGCGACCCGTTGGTGAAACGAATTGTAACCAAAGCTGCCGAGGACACCGGTATTGGTGTTGCGGGGATTATCAGTGCGTTCGGTCCGGAATATGTTGTGCTGGGTGGCGGGGTGATCGAAGCCTTGGAAAAGGTCATGCTGCCCATCATTCGCAAGACAGCGGAAGCGCACGTTTTGCCGGGCACCATGGAAGGTATTAAGATCATCCCCAGTGCACTGGGTGATGACGGCGGCATTCATGGCGCGGCCATCTACGCGGAAGAATCTCTGAATATCCGTTCGCCGCGCCGTCAAGCCGCGCTTTGATTTTCCGGAGGAGCATCTGCCACCTCGAATTGCACGGGCTCCGGCTGAGGCCGTTTCACTGCATCGCGACTGAGTTCCATGAATTGCAACTGACTGCGGCGGGGCGTTTCGTTGCCACCAGGCGTGAGTTGCACGTAGGTGCCATCCGGTTGCAGCTGATGGGCCTTCACGTTATCGCCCAGGTGCGTGGGGAGAATTTCATCAATGATGCGCTGCTGCAGGGTTGGGTCCTCGATGGGGAACGCAATCTCAATGCGTTTCTGAAAGTTACGATACATCCAGTCACCGCTGCTGACATAGATGTCTGGCGTGCCGGCGTTGGCGAAATAAAAAATACGGCTGTGCTCCAAGAACCGATCGACAATACTGCACACATTAATAGTGGGGCTGAGCCCCGGAACGCCCGGGCGCAGGCAGCAGATGCCGCGTACGATGAGGTCAATTTGCACACCGGCCTGGCTGGCTTCGTACAACGCCTCGATCACGGGCTTGTCGACCAGCGAATTCATTTTGGCGGTAATACGGGCGAGTTTTCCGGCCCGGGCATGGGCGGTTTCTCGCTCAATGAGTTTTAGGGTGCGGGATTGAAACTCGAAAGGGGCCACGACCAGCTTTTGCGTGCCCTCAAATTGACAGAATCCTGTCAACAGGTTGAACACCGCGGCGGCATCCTCGCCGTACTCCGGCCGGCAGGTCATTAGGCCCACATCGGTATACAGTTTGGCGGTGGCCGGATTATAGTTGCCGGTGGCCAGATGCAAATAACGCCGCAGGCCATCCTCCTCCTGCCGCACAATCATGCAGAGTTTGGAGTGAATCTTGTAACCAACCAATCCGTAGCTCACATGGACCCCGGCTTCTTCCAATTCGCGCGCCCACCGGATGTTACTCGCCTCATCAAACCGTGCCTTGAGCTCCACGACCGCGGCGACCTGTTTACCATTTTGCGCCGCACGCATCAGGGCAGCGGCAATGCGGGGATTGCCGCCGGTGCGGTATAACGTTTGTTTGATGGCCAACACCTCGGGGTCTAGGGC
>JAYQQG010000096.1:0-13084 GCA_038145765.1 Verrucomicrobiales bacterium | reverse complement strand
CGGGCCCTTAGCTCAGCGGTTAGAGCAGGGGACTCATAATCCCTTGGTCGCAGGTTCGAATCCTGCAGGGCCCACCAATTTTAATCAGGCTGTTAACCGCGATTCACGGGAAGGGGTGGAGACCCCTTCGGCCAGTTGGTTTTCCATTTCCACAACCCGCTTTGGTTGCCGTCTAATTCACGGGCCATCCTGCTCGCCACGCTAGTGTGGACCCTTGTGAAGATCGCCAACGCGCTCAAGGAGTTTCACGGGGAGGATTAAGGGCCGTAGATTTTGCAATTCGGCAACGCCTTCTTTAATTCAGCCACGCCCGCTTTGGTGATTTGGGTAGGCAAGTAAAGCTCTTCGAGATTCTGCAACTTGGCCAATTCCTTGAGTCCCACGTCGGTGATTTGGGGGAAGGGCAATCTAAGCGATGTGACTTTTTCCAAATCCGCCGCGGTGAGTTGACCTTCGGACTTCTCGAGAGATTTGCGAACCGCCTTCTCAACAAAGGGGTCGGCAATGGTAGCCTTCTCCCCACACCCCACCAACACCACCGCCGCCATCATCACGAGAATCTGCTTCATGCCCATCAGCCTACGCCACCGCCTTTAGTCTGCCTACTGCAAATCGGAAGAGATTTTATAACCACCCTCAACCGTCCAGCCCTTTTGGAGGCTTGCGAATCCGTTCAAGGAATTCCCGAGAATTGGTCTTGGTGTTATTTTGCCGGGACCACGGTGACGGTTCCGTTCTGGGCATCGTATTGCCATTGGGCGCCGGCGGGGAGTTCGGGGAGGGCGGCGAGGAGGCCTGCATCGACGAGTTGCTGAAGGTTGGCGGCCGGCTTGAGGTTCGAGGCCTTATATTGGGCCAGGGCGCTGTTGACCTGCAACAGGGCGGCATCGGTGACGGCCTTGTTTTTCCCCTGATTAATCGTGCCCAGATAATCGACCGGGGCCGTGGCGGGATGTAATCGTCGGGATCACTGGTGTCGCTGCAGGCGAGGCTGCCGAGGAACACGGGGAACAGGAGGAGGATAAAACGGTTTTTCATGGGGCTTGTTTGGGGTGATAGATCAAGGCGAGTTGTCTGAGGATGGTTTCCAGTTTTTCGTAGTAAACGTCGGGTTGCAGATCGGATTTGCGGGCGCGCAGCCGGGCGAGATCGAGATCCAACACATCGCGTTGGGCGCGTTGGGCGGGAGAAAGAGCGCGTTCAGCGGCACTGGGGATGAGATGGAGTTGATGGGCGCGGAGGCCATCAGGCAGGAGTTTGGGGTCGTCGCTTTTGCGGGTGACCCGGGTGCCGCGGAACCAGTCGGGTGGCGTGCCTTTGCCGTCGCCATTGTCATCAAGTAGGGCGTGCTCGGGACTGAGGCGGTTTTCGTTTTGGTAAAACTCGGCGGTTTGGCGGGTGGCGGTGAGCCAGGCCTCGAGCAGTGAGGTTTGCCCGTCCTTATCGAGATCGGATTCAGGACTGCCGATGGCCCGGGCGAGATGACCTCCGAGCCGGCAGAAGTTGCGTTCAAAGCCGCTACGGGTGGCGGTGAGCACCACGCGGTTGGGGCCACTGAGGGCGTTGAGGAACGGGGCACTGGCGGAGGCGCAATTGATGATCACCAGTGGTCGTTGGGCCCCTTGTAACCAGTCCTTGAGCTGGCTGGCGGACAGGTCGGGGCCGTGCAGGTTGAACTTGGCCGTGCGGCCATCGAAGGTGCCGTGCCCGATCAGTACGAGCCAAAGGGGCGCAGAGGTTTCCACGGTGGCGGCCTGCGTCAACCGGGTCTTCATGTCGTCGCGTTGGGTGGGTTTGGCGGCGATTTGTTGGAAATCAGCTCCTCCTTGTTGGGCGGCCGATTTCCATTGAGTCGCCCATCGGAAAAATTGGGTCTGATATTCATCCGTGCCGGGCGCGCCGGTGACAAGCACGACGGCGGGAGAACCGGTCGCCCAAAACGGGGCGAGGGTCATTAACAGGACGGGGAACAGGCGGTGGAGCATTACGGTAAACCTTTTCGGCGGCGGAGAAACCATTCGGATATAAAACAGAGCAGGGCGAGCAGGAAAATGGGGCCCTGATGCCAGAGTGGGACGTGACGAATCTCGGTGACGGGCGCACGCTGGGCCGGCAATTCCTGGGTGAACCGGTCCAGTTCGTCCAATTGAATGACCCGGCCGCCGGACCGTTGGGCAATCTCCTTCAAGAGGGCCGTGTCGGGGGCGAGCGAGCGATATTCGGCGGCGGCATGGTCGGTGGCCCAACCGGCTTGTTGACGGCCGAGCAGTTGGCCGGTTTCGTCATGGACTTCAGCCTCAACGAGATAGCCGCCATTTTGGCGTGGAAGATACTGGGCCTGATACCGGCCGGCCTGATTGGGATCGGCCTCGGCGGGCAGAGGGACAGGCGGTTGCGTGTTAAGGGAAGTGACCGTGAGTTTGACCTGTGCATTATCGAGCGGCAGGAAGGCCTCGTCATGGGCCTGCAGGGTGATCTCGCGGTCGGGTATCCCCGTACCCTGCAAGGTGGCCAGATCAAACGGCGCGGGCACATCGGCGACCAGCCAGCGGATTAACTGGCGCCAGGTTTTATCGAGATCTTCACGCTCCGTTTCGCCCTTGAGCCCCCAACGCCAAAGGTCGCCGAGGAGAACCGACGCCACGCGACCGCGGCCAAAGGTGTGGGTGACCAGCGCGGGTTCCGAAGGCAGATTGCCGGTGGACACGGTGGCCAGCACATTGGCGCCGGGTTTTTTGCCGCGCACGCGATTGAGTGAAACAAATTCGGTCATCTCCTCGAGGCGGATGCGGTCGGCGGCTTCATTGTCCCGCAGGCGCACCCACGGTTGCAGCCAGCCATCGCGGGTGAGGGATAGTTTGAGGTCGTTCAACGGTGCGACCTCATCCGGCGAGTCGAGGTACACCGGCAGGAGCCGGCCGACCGGCGTGCGGGCGTATTCGCCCTGTCGAAACGATTCCTGCCCGCCCAACATCAAGAGCCCGCCGCCCCGTTCATTGACGAACCGGTGGAGGAGCGCGTGTTGGGCCGGGGTGAAAAAGGTCGACTCCAGGTCATCAATGATGATGGCGCTATAATTGAAAAGTTCCTCGGGTTCAGAGGGAAAACCGGTTTTTAACTCCTCGGCATCGGAGGTGTTCAGGCGGACGAGCACGGGTTGATCGAATTCACCCACGTCCTGGCCGGATCCGCGCGCCAACGGATTGGTGTTCTCGCCTTTGCGCCCTTTGAATTCAAACTTGGCCTCCTTGCGGGCGACACGGATTAGGCCCACCAGATCGACCTGCTCATCCTCCTGTACGGCCCGCTGGAGAAATTTGTATTCCCAGTTTGGCCGGCCCGCCACGTACAACACCCGATAGGGGCCGCCGCCGCGATCAATAACCACCGTCCGGCTGTTGTTGGCCAGAGTGGCTTCCTGAATCGTTTCGTCGGCATGGATGCTGAGCCGATAAAACAATATGCCACGGGCGGCCGGCCGGATTTTGAATCGGAAGGTGAGGTTCGCCGTATCCTCATCGGCCTCGCGAGTGAGTGATTGAATGGTGGCGGCCGGTTTGCCGGTCGAATCGAGCAGCTCCAGTTGGGCGGTGATTTCCTCCCCGGAAAAACCGCGGGCAACCACTTGCGCGATGATGGAGACCGGCGCATCCTCAAAGGCGGTCTGGGTCGGGGTGACGGTGTGCAGGGCGAGGTCGCGTTCCGGGGCGGCTTTGCCAATGACGACCGGATATATCGGCGGTAATCCGTCGAACAGGGCGAGGTTATCCTCCAGATCAGTAGCCACGCCATCCGTAAAAATCACGATTCCGGCCAGCGGTTGACCCTGATACCGGCGGGCCACCGTGCGCAGAGCCTCACCCAGCCGCGAGGCTTGTCCGGTGAATTTCAACTCATCGAAGGACACCACATTGCGGAGTTGGGAATCGAAGGTGTAGCGTTTCAGGTCAAAATCATTTGCCAACTGCGTCTGCCAATTGTCCGATTGCGGGGTGAGTTGCTGTTGCAACACCTGAGCGCGGGGTTGGGATTCGCCGGCCCCGGTGAGGTTCAGGCCCTCGCTCGTGTCCGCCAAGATCGCGAGCCGATTCGCGCCGGGCTTGGCACGTTCCTGACTGGTCATGGGGTCCAGGAGGCACAGCAGCAACAGGAGGAGACCCAAACACTTGAGACCGATACAGGCCCCGTGGATATTGCGGTCGAGGGGGGAGCCGCGGTAGGCCCACCAGACCGTGGCCAAGCCCGCCGCCAGCCACAGGGCCGCGGGCAACAGCCAAGCTTTGCCGGCAAAATATACTGTCTCAAACACGGGGGATGGGGTGGCGAAGGTTACTTGCCTTCACCCAGTCGCTCGTAATATTTCTCCACCAGATCACTGAACCGGCTGGGGACCGGGTCCCGGTCGATCGGCACGAGGGCACGGTCGGACTCTGTTTTGGCCAGCTCCTCGACGAGCGTGCGGCGGATTTCATCGAGCGGTTGCAAAATCTTTTTCTCCACCAAATCCCATTCAGGCTCTTTGCTGTTCCGCCGGAATTCGGTGTTCATTTTCTTGATGTCCTCGCGAATCTGGGCGACGCGTTCGCGAAGTTCCGGACGGTCCACGGCCTCTTCCACATCGCGCAGACGATCTGTCCATTCACGATGATGCCCGCCGGTGATGGGGTTTTGGCCGCGATCACTTTGGTTGAAACCCTTTTCCAGGAATGATGCCGGACCGGTTTGCGGTTGTTTGCCGGCCTGTTCGGCCTGTGAGTTGGGGTTTTGTTTCGATGGTGAGTTGGGCGGTTGATTCGGGGGGGCGGCTTGTTCGTTGGGTTGATTAGGCTGATTAGGCTGATTGGGGGAGTTGGCCTGCGGATCGGCTGGGGCCGGGCCGGGTTGTTTTGGGGCATTGGGTTGTTGGCCATTCGGCCGGCCTTTTTCGGGGCGTTGTTTGCCGGCTTGCTTTTGAGGTTCGTCTCCGGGTTGACCCGGTTGGTTGGGTTCGCCGGGTTTCTTGCCGGTGGCTTCGGCTTGTTCATTTTTCAGTGCATCACTGAGCTCGCCCAGCTGTTGTTCAGCGAACTTGAGCGCTTCGGTTTCACTGCCAAGCACGCTTTCGGCGGCCTGTTCGACTCCTTTTTTCAAGTCGTCCAGTTTGCGCTGACCTTGTTCGCTGAGGGTTTTGGAGGCCTGTCGGAAATCGCGCTGGCGAAGCTGGTCGAAGAGTTGCTGCTTGGCGGGGTCCTGATCCATGATCTCATCCAAAGTGCGGAGGAGTTGATTGTTGCGCAGGGCATCTTCCTGTTGCTCAAGCAGGGTGGCGGCGGCCTTGAGGGATTTGTCGGCCTGATCCTGCCGGGCATCGCGGAAGGTCTGGTAAAGCTTGCGGTTCAGTAACGGTTCGGCGAGTTCGGATTTCTTGACGACGTCCTTCATGTCGTTGAGCAGGTTTTCGAGTTTTCGCTGTTGGTCCTGCAAATCCTTGCCGATCTGCTTCTGGTCGTCCGAGTCGGTGAGGGATTTGCGCGGGGCTTGTTTCGTTGGTTCCCGGTCAAGTTGTTGGCTGAGTTTCTTTTGTTTCTCAGCCAAGTCACGTGCGGTGCGCCGCATGGATTTCATTTCTTCAGCAAACTGGCTGGAGGTTTTTTCGCGAAGATCATCGCGCATCTCCTGCAATTCCTTTTGGGCGCGGGTGGAACTGGAGATGGCTTGGGACAACTGGCCCTGTTGCATTTGCTCGGCGGCCTCATTCATCTTCTGGCGGGTCTGCTCAAGTTGTTGGCGTTGCTGCTGCATGTCAGCCCGGTTCTCGGGTTTCTCCATGCGCTGATTGAGTTCATCGAGGTCGGCGAGGTTTTGCCGCTGTTCGTCACGCAACCGCTTAAGTTGACGTTCAATTTCCTCCTTTTGCTTGGCGGTTTCCGCGGCCCGCAAGGCGCTCTCGAGTTCCTTGAGTTTATCATTGAGATCCTCCTGGCGTTGGGCGAGGTCGCGTAAACGGCTGAGGGCCTGTAATTGTTCGCGTTGCTTGGGTTCCTGCAGTTTCCGGGCCTGCCGCTCGGTCTCGTAACGATCCTCCTGTTTACGAAGATCGAGTTGGTCCAGCTGGCTTTGGGCACGTTGACTGGATTGCTGCTGTTGCTGACTGGATTGCTGCTGTTGTTGTTGCTGGCGGCTGACTTGAAACTCATGGGCCTGCAATCTCAGCAAGGATTGGTAAGCGGCTTGCTCGGCACTCAACGCAGGTAGCAGGGCGGCTGCATCGGTTGCGGCGCCGGTGAGTTGCTGAACGGCGCGTTCCATATGGGTGACGACGGCTTTGATGTGTTCGGTGGCTTTTTCGTCACTGCTTTTATCGAGCAACACGCGGGCTTTGGTTAGGGCGTCACTTTGCCCCTCAAGCAGTATCGGGGCGTCCCTGCCCACTGTGGCGGGTTGCCGGTGCAGTTTCCAAGTGGCATTGATGATTTGTTTTTGCAGCTTGATGAGTTCCTCAGTTTGTTGATTGGGGAATTGTTGTTGTTGCTGTAACTGCTGCTGTTGTTGTTGGCTGGGATCTCCTTGTCGGAAGATCTCCTCAAAGGGCCGGATCTCGGCGAAGAACATGTCGCTGTAAGTGCGACGGGGTTGGCCGTCCGGGCCGGTGTCTTCTGCCCAGAAGAACCAGTTGATGAGTTGGTCGGGTTCTACATCAAGGGATTCCAGTGCCAGCAAGTGTTGGGCGAGTGCTTTGGAGAGAGGGGGATTTTTCTGGAGGATTGATTCCGGGCGATGGAGCGGGACTTCCTGCAGATCGCCACCGTTGATGTTATAGGTGAGGCCGTATGAGCCGAGGCCGAAGTCATCCTCCATGGCCGCGGCAAAATCGACTTCTTCCAGTGGGGAAACCTGTCGATCACCTTGTGGGCTGGTGATGCGAATCACCGGTGGTTTGTTTGCGTATACGGAAATATCAATGGCCGGCGCGATCTTGTTTTTGCGGCCGGCGGAATCGGTCAGTTCCAGTTTCCACGACTGGCTTTGGGTGAGTGGCATTGCCGGCAGTTCAGCCAAAGGACGGTCGGCGTGTGTTTTCAGTTCAACGACCTGCTCGTTGGGGCCCAACAGGTAGGCGGTTCGGACGGGCTTGTTCAGGTGAAATTGATAAGCCAACCGGGTGCCCTCGACCGTGCTAAAACGGCGGGTATCTTCGATCGTTCGATCGGGCAGGCGGGTGTAGGCAGGGTAATCCAGCGCGGCATCAGCGCGGTTCAGGGTGGGATACTCATAAACGCCCACCTGAAAGGTGTCGGATTGTTCGCCATCAAATTCCACGTGATAGGAAAAGGGATGGTCGACGATCGGCAGGGTGGCGCCAAAAATCGGGTCATCGAGGTTTTGGGTGAGCTCGATTCGGCGGGTTCCTTGAGGGTCGGAAATCACCAAGGTGGCATGGTCCGGAGCGCGTTTCGCGAAATGGGCCAGCACGGCCAGCGGGGTGCCGCGTTCCACTTCGGTATTGCCGGGATCGACCTGATCGAGTTGCGCCTGAAGCGTGTCGTTTTCGACGATCACCTCCTGTTTGTCCGGCGCAATCGTCAGCAGAGGGCTGGACGGGAGTTGATGGAGTTTAAAGAGGCACGCACAGGTCATTAGGAACAGCAGAGTGAGGGAGCCTTGCAGGGCCAAAAGTTTGCCGCGCGGGATGACCCGGCAGAATTGGGATTCTTCATAGGCCGCTTTGGCTTGGGCGATGACCCGTTGCTGAAGGAAATTGTATTCGCCGGTTTGGGGGTCAGGCTGTTGCTCAATGGCGGTGAGCAGGGTGGCGTGCAGTTCGGGGTGCTCGGTCTCGATGTCGCGGGCGAGTTGTTGATAATCAAACCGGCCGCGGGAGGTGTTGATCCAGAGGACGATAAAGGTGCCAAACAGCAGGGCACCGCCGAGGGCCAAGGCGATCCAGGCGGGAAAGCTGTCGCCAGCTTGACCGCGTATGAGGAGGACGCCGGATACGGTGGCCATGGCGCACCACCAGTAGAGCATGTGGTTCCAAGTCCGCCATTGTTGTTGGCGCCGGATGATGGGATAGAGTATCCGCTTGAGATCGTTCATGTTGCCTCTCCGGGAGCGGCTTCAGCAGCCGCGGGCTTTCGCCACAGCCAGCCGCCCAGCCATGTTTCCAATAACACCAGCAGAATCGCTGCCACGACAAGCCAGCGCCATAGTTTCTGCCGTTTTTCGAGTTGCTCGTCGATCAAAGTTTGTTCCCGATTTTTCACGATTTCGGCACTTTCATCGGTTTCTGAGGAAAGCGGCAGATTTAGGCCGTCTAGCCGTTCCTGTGGAAGGGGTTTAGTACGGCTTTCGCGGGCGGGAACATTGACGGCAAAGGTCACCGGCCGGCTGTTGGCCAGTTGGTAAATTCCCGGTTGTTTGGCGAGAAAAACACTCGAACCGGCGGGGATTTGCACATCGCCTTCGGGGCCCCGCACAGTGCGATCGGCAGCGGATTCACCCGGTACCGTGATCGCTTGTCCAATCACGTGATTGGCACTCAATCGGTTGCCGGTATGGCCGAGTTCCAGCATGGAATAGAGAAGGGGCACAAATTTACTGGCTAAAGCGAGCTGGCTGTCGGTCGGATGCCAGCCGCTGGTGAGGATAAACAGATGTCCGCGCCCCATCGGCAGATCGATAAGGGCCGGATCGCCATCATCAAAGCGCATTAATACCCGCGCCCCGGGCAGTCGGCTGGCCTCCAGTTTCCGGTGTTTCCAAAAATGAATCTTGGTAAAATCGCTGAACCGCGGTTCGTTAAACGGGGCCAGGAGCGGGTGGTCAAACTCCACCTGTGCCAACAACGCGTACTGATTGACCTCCGCCTCGATCAAGGGCACCGGACCGGATTTGGCCAAAGCGGTGAGCGTGCCAGCCATTGTTTCATTTTTCAACGGCAACAACACGGAGTGACCCGTCTCGGCGAATTGCCGCACGCGATCCACATGCTTCGCGTCGAGCGGTTCACCAATAATGACCAGTCGATCATCAGGATGCGTCAGCTTACCGGCAAGCTCGGAGGGGGTGTGGGGCAAAACCTCCACGTGCTGTAGCCGCGTGGTGGAGAAGGCGCGTTCGAGATAAAACCGCATGGACTCGGTATCATCGGCCGTGTCCCTTCCCAAATAATGTATCCGCACCGGTTCGGGCATGACGGGCGCCAGATGCAGGATGTTGTCAAACGACTCATCGTCACCGAGCAGGGTGAGTTGCCAGCTCGCCCCGGACGGTCGGCGGGGTGGGGACACGGTGCGACTTTGGCCGGCGGGCACATAAACCGATATTTTGTTGGTGTGCGTACTGCCGTCTCTTTGCCAAGCCAGCTGGAATTGTTCGCGTGTGGCATCATCGGAATTTGTCACCCGCACCCGTTCGGTGGCTTTTTCGGAATTCTCTGAGCGATTGGGTGGGGCCCGATGCAGGCCGGCATTGCCGGGGGCGGCCGGTGACAGGGTGTTGAGCGTTACCTGCAGGTTGGCCGGCCAATCGCGGCCGGCTAAGCCGTCCAGTTGGGCGCCTTCCTGTCGGTCAGTCAACACGATGATACGTTGCGGGCCTGCGTGTGCATTCTCCTCCAGTAATTCGGCGGCTGTGAGGATGGCGTTGCCCAAGTGCGTGCCGCCCCAGCCCGGTTGCAAACCGTTGAGCGTCTCCCGCGCGGCGGGAAGGCGGTTGGGCTCGGGAAGGTCGCGCCATTGGTCGAACCGCAACTGCGCTTGGGTTTGGTCGCTAAAGGTCAGGATCGCCAGCGAGTCAGCTGGCTGGACTTGATCCAACGCACTACGCGCTTCGCTAAGCACCTTTTCCCACAACCCGTCGCGCTGCATGCTGGCACTGGAATCAATGAGCAACACCACGCGCGTGCCCAAGGCGGGGTCCAGGCCGGTAACTGTGTTTTGGCGGAAGAACGGCCGGGAAAAAGCCAGCGCCATCACGGCCAATAGGGCGCAGCGGACGAGCAGGAGCAGGATATCCTCAAGCCGGCTCTTGCGCGTCACTTTGGGCGGGTCGGCCCGAAGAAACATGAGCGAACTGAAGGTGAATTTCTCTCGTGTATTGCGCCGGATGAGATGGAATAACACTGGACCGGCGATCGCTAGGGCTCCGAGCAGGAATAATGGGGCAAGGAAACTCATGCGTTGGCGTGGCGTTGGATGGTTTTACCGCGGCGTTGGCGATGGCGCAGGTAATTGGCCAGCACCTGATCCAGCCGTTCATCAGTGGTGACTTGAAGGTAATCGGCACCGAGCTTGGAGCAGACGGCGCGGGCGGCATCGCCATGTTCAGCAAAGCGTTGCAGGTAATTGCGTTTGGCGGCGGCGGGGTCGATGAAGAGATCTTTTTCCGATTCCACATCATGAAAGAGCAGGGCATCCTCAAAATCAAAATCGATTTCACGCGGGTCCAGCACCCGTAAAACCACCACATCATGGCCGGTGGCGGTGAGACGACCCAGTTTGGCTTCGAGTTCCTCCACCGGCGCCAGCAGGTCTGAGATCAACACCATGAGCCCGCGTTTGTTGACCAGCTCGACAATCCGCTGCAGGGGCTTGGCGATGCTGGTGGCTCGGCCTGCAGCGGGTTGCTCCAAGGACAACATCAACTGGCGCAGATGGCCCGGCCGGTTGCGGGCGGGGAGATAATCGCGAATGCCTTCGTCAAAGCTCAACAAGCCCACCGCATCGCCCTGTTGAAAAAGGAAATAGGCCAGCGTCGCCGCCAGCGTGTGCGCGTAATCGGCCTTGGTCCAGTCGCCTGAGCCGAAGGTCATTGAGCGGCTTTGATCCACCAGCAGGTGGCTGCGGAGGTTGGTTTCGTCCTCAAATTTTTTGATGTAATAGCGGTCGCTCCGGGCATACACACGCCAGTCGACATAGCGCGGGTCATCGCCGGGGGCGTATTGGCGGTACTCGGTGAATTCCACGGAAAACCCATGGTACGGACTGCGGTGGATGCCGTTCCAAAAACCCTGCACCACGATGCGGGCGCGCAGTTCCAGACTGCGAATCTGCATCAGGGTGCGCGTGTCGATGAAACTGTCGCGCGCCGGGTTGGCGGCCAGGTCAGGCATCCGGGCTGACGTGTTCGAGTAGTTGATCAATAATCTTCTGGGTGCTCATGCCTTCGGCCTCGGCTCGGTAGTTCACGAGCACGCGGTGCCGCAATACCGGTGCGGCCACTGCCTGGATATCTTCGATGGTGATATGTGATCGACCCTGCAGGAGAGTGCGGGCCTTGGCGCCAAGGACGAGGAATTGTGCGGCGCGCAGGCCGGCACCCCAACTGACCCATTCATTGACGAATTCCGGCGAGCTGTCCTGATGGGGGCGGCTGGCGGCGGCGAGTCGGACCGCATAACGCACGAGATCCTCGGCAGCGGGCACCTTGCGAACCAATTTGTTGAAGCGCAGCACATCGTCGGCATTGAAGAGGGGCTCAATCGTATCGCTGCCGGCGGCGGTGGTTTGTTGGACCACAGTGACTTCCTGATCCTCGGGCAGATAGTCGATGACCACGTTGAACATAAACCGGTCCAGTTGCGCTTCGGGCAGGGGATAGGTGCCCTCCATCTCGATGGGGTTTTGGGTGGCCAGCACGAAAAACGGTTTCGGCAATGGATGTCGCTGACCGGCGGCGGTGACCTGATGTTCCTGCATGGCCTCGAGTAGCGCGGCCTGAGTCTTGGGCGGGGTACGGTTGATTTCGTCGGCGAGGATGATGTTGGCGAACACCGGCCCGGGGACAAATCGCAATTGGCGGCCGGCATCGGTTTCGCTGAGGACTTCCGTGCCGGTGATATCCGCCGGCATCAGGTCGGGGGTGAATTGTACCCGAGAAAACTGCAGGTCAAAAATCTCGGCGATGGATTTGACCAGCAGCGTTTTGGCCAAGCCGGGAGCGCCGGTGATCAGACAATGGCCTCCGGCAAACAACGATATCAGAATCTCGTCGATCACGGCTTCCTGGCCGATGATGGTTTTGCCCAGCTCAGTCTTAATGCGGCCGTAGCCGGTGATGATCTGCTCGACGGTTTCGGCTTCGGTGGGTGAGGAGGTTTCAGTTTCCATTAGTGGGTCATTGCGTAAAAGATGATGTTGATGCCCATTGGGTAGGCTTTGGGTTCGGAGAAATTCTTAAAGTAATACTGGTTTTCACCTTCACGTTCCCAGCCGTCGCCGAGATCGGTATTGTGGCAAATAATCACCATGAGCCGGTCTTTGTCGTCAAAGATGCCCTTATAATGGACCTGACTTCCGTTATCGGGTCCGGGCCGGTATTCAAAGTTCATCCCCTGCATGGCCTGGCCGATGGAGGGCAGCTGGGGTTTCTCCTTGAGATCGAATACGCAATGAAAGATGGGATGTTCCAAAGGCAATTCCTTGGGTTCCCGATCAGGGAAAACACGTTTCATTTCCGCGGCGAAATTATCGTACTCATCCCCTCCCCAGAAATCATCGACCATCAGAAATCCGCCGTTCAGCAAATAATCACGCAACGCTTTAACCTCCGGTTCGCTGAGCCACAGGTCTCCCGGCTCGGCCATATAAGTGAAGGGATAATCGGTCAGCTTCGGGTCCGTGATATCCAGCACAATACCGTCCGGGTGCACTTTCATTGAGGTGAGTTCCTGGAGTCGGTAGGAGAAATTCAGATCGGCATCCGGATAATCCGTGGCCCATTTTCGGCCGCGACCGCTGTAGCTGATGTAGCGCAGGCGGCAAAAGGTAAACACATCGCGCGGCATCTCATTGTCCACCTGCCAATCCGGCACGCCGCGCCGGTCGATGGAAGGTGGGACGGGGCGCGGCTGGGCCAATATCCATGCCGCCGCCGCCAGTGCCATGCCGCCCAAGGCGAGGAATATTTTATTCTTCATCGGATTTGCCTTTTGTTGCGTCCCACTCGAGCAGGAGCTTGAGCGCTTCGCGGAAACGCGGGGCTTCCTCCAGCGCCATCAGGAGGTGCCGCTTGGCTTGGGCGTTATCCGTTTCACGCAGAAGTCGCGCCAGACGGTAGTGGGCCTCAGCCGGGTCCAGTGGCTCGAGTCGGAGCAGGGTTTCCC
>JAYQQG010000095.1:0-13140 GCA_038145765.1 Verrucomicrobiales bacterium | reverse complement strand
CAACGTTGCCGGGAGGGACAACTTCCACGTTGTCCCATTTCCCAAAACACGGGCGAGGTGGAACTCGCCCCTCCCGGGTGTCTTAGTAGGAATAGGATTCACCCGTAAGGCAGACTGCCGGACTCACAGACTCGTCCCTCCAATCGCGGTTGTCATGGAGGGACGAGCCTGCGAGTCCGCTAACGGGGAAATTACAATTCCATAATGCTACCTTGCGGCAGCCACCGCCGCATCATAAACCGCCTTTAACGGTACCTCGGCTGATGCAGCCACCGCGCGGCAGCTTTCGTATTCCGGTGCTATCTGCACGATCTCGCTGTTGAGCTTGCCGAGCTTCACGGTGACCTCGCCGTGGGGTGTCGTGACGGTTTTGGTTTCGCGCTGGAGCTTGCGGCGTTCGGTGAGGGTGCGGCGGACGCCGAAGGCACTGGTTTCGCGCAGGATCATTTCGCAGAACTGATCGGCATCGCCCCCAGCGCAAAGCACGCTGAGCTGCACGCCGGGGCGGTTCTTTTTCATTTGGATGGGCGTGTGCACCACATCCAGCGCGCCGGCTTTCAGGGCGCGTTCGACAAAGTCACCCAATACCTCGGAGCTGATGTCGTCCAGGTTGGTATCCAGCACGACGATCGTGTCGGTCTCCCAATCGTTGCCGGAAGTGGAGGCGGTTTCTTCGCCCAGCACGGCGCGCAGGACGTTGGGGCGGGTTTGGCAATCGCGTGTGCCCAAGCCAAAGGCGACCTTTTCCGGCGTGAGATTTTGCAGCAGGCCGAAGTCCACGGCGAATTCCGCAATGAGCGCGGCGCCGGTGGGGGTGATGAGTTCGTTCGGCTCATCGCACTGGGTGATGGCTACGCCGCGTTCGGCGAGAATGTTCAGCGTGGCGGGCGCGGGAATGGGGAACCGGCCGTGGGCGCACATGATAAAACCCGTGCCCTCGATGACCGGTCCGCTGCGCACGCGGGGTTTGCCCAGCAGCTCGAGGGCGATGCAGCCGCCGACGATATCGACAATGGAATCGACCGCGCCCACCTCGTGAAAGTGCACCTCGAACGGCGGCATGCCGTGGATCTTCCCCTCGGCATTGGCCACGCGCTGGAAAACGGCCACCGACTTTTCCTTCACCCAATCGCTCAACGTGCTGGCGTGGATCATCTCCGAGATCTGCGCAAAATTCCTGCTATGCCCGTGCCCGTCACCGCTGCCATGGCTGTGCTCATGGGAGTGGTCGTGCCCGTGATCATGCGTATGACTGTGTTCGTGGCTGTGCTCGTGACTGTGCGAATGCGAATGGTCGTGGTCGCCTTCGCCGCCGCACATGAGATGCACATCAAACTTCACGCCATCAATCGCGCACTTTTGCCGGCGATTCGCGCTGAGCGTGTAGCCCTCGAGCTTGAGCTTTTGCAGTTCTTTTTCCAGCGCGTCGAAGTCCACGCCCAAATCAATCATCGCGCCCAGAAACATGTCGCCACTGATGCCGCTGAAAATATCGAGGTAAAGGGTTTTCATGAATTATTGCATGGGCACCAGTTGGATTTCGAGTTCACGCGGGTTTTGGCCGGTGCGATCGGTGGCCCGCAGGCGAACGGTTTGACCGGGCGTCTTGCGGCGCAGGGCTTTCACGTAATCTTCAGTCCGTTCAATCGGCCAGCCATCCAGCGTGGTGACGATGTCCCATTCCTTCAGACCGGCCCGACCGGCCGTGCCGTTGGGTTGCAACTGACGCACCACCAGCCCGCGCAGACTGGCTGGCAGGGGTTTCAAAAATGCCGGTTCCTGGGACCACAATTCCTCGACACCCATTTGCAATGTGGGCGTGTGAATGTCGCGTTCGGCTTGCAGCAGTTGTTGCAAAGACTCCAACGGCGCCGCATAGGCCACGCCTTGATGACCGCCCTTGATCGTCATGGCAGCGCTTTGCACGCCGATCAATTGACCGCGTGCATTGACCCATGGCCCGCCCGAGGTGCCGATGGGCGAGATGGCCGAGATATGGAGTATCTCTCGAAAGGCGCCATCATAAAACTCAAAGGTCGGCTGCGCGCGCGCCACTTTACCCGCGATCAAGACGTCATGCCGAAACACCGGTGCGCCGTAGAGATACACGGGCTCGCCCGGTCGTGGGGCACGTTTGGCAAAACTCAGATGAGGATAGGGCTCCGGGCGCACAGGCAATTGCAGCAACGCCAGATCGTGTCCCCGATCCAGTGCGATCAAGCGGACCGAATGCCGGCCGAGCGTGGGCGATTGCACCTCCAACCGGGCTGTGTCGTCCGCGGGCAACATGTGTGCGGCCACCATCACGCCCCCGTGCACATCCACGATACTGCCGGACCCGGCCATGCGGCCATCCACCAATAACTCCAACGCGGCAGGCTGAACGCGCCGATACACCGATTCCGCCGAAGGCAAAGGCGTCATGCAACCGACATTGCCGAGCAGCAGCAAGGTGATGATCCCCAAAAAAATGTTTCGCTGTAGGTTCATGATTGAGCCACGGCATTGATCTGGCTGGCGGCGTAGGCGGCGCCGAAGCCGTTGTCGATGTTGACGACGGTGACGCCGCTGCCGCAGCTGTTGAGCATGCCAAGCAGCGCGGCCACTCCCTCGAAGCTGGCGCCGTAGCCGATGCTGGTGGGCACGGCGATGACGGGCTTGTCGACGAGGCCGGCGACGACGCTCGGCAGGGCGCCTTCCATGCCGGCGACGACGATGATGACGTTGGCCGAGCGAAAGTCCTCCGCGCGCGCGAGCAGACGATGCAGCCCGGCAACGCCAACGTCGTACAGGCGTTGGACGCGGTTGCCCATCGCCTCGGCGGTGACGGCGGCTTCCTCGGCGACGGGTTGATCGCTGGTGCCGGCGGAGAGGATGGCGATGGGGCCGGCGCGCGATGGTTTGGATTTCTTTTTCTCAATGACCACGCAGCGGGCGGCTTCGTGGTGTTTGGCTTTGGGAAATTTATTGGTGAGCGCCTTGGCGTGGGCGGAAGTGACGCGGGTGATGAGGACGCGGTCGCTGTGCTTGAGGATTTCGCCGGCGATCTTGACAACCTGCACGGGCGTTTTGCCGGCGCCGAAGATGACCTCGGGGAAGCCCTGCCGCAGGGCGCGGTGTTGATCGACCTGCGCAAAGCCGAGGTCGGTGACCGGCTCTTTACCGAGCGCCGCGAGGGCCTGCGTTTGGCTGATTTTGCCGGCGCGGAAATCCTCAAGCAGCTGGGCGGCTTCGGTGGGGGTCACGGGGAAGTTTCAATTTTCAATGGTCAGTTTTCAAGGAATATCCAATGACCAAACCCCCAAAAACCAAGGAATGTCCAGATTCCAATACCCATTGGTTATTGGCGATTGGGGATTCCTTGGGGATTGGTCATTGGACTTTGGACATTCCTACCGAATCTTCTCAAGCAAAAACCCAAGCAACTCCCCAATCGGCATCCTCGTCTGCTCCATGGTGTCCCGATCGCGCAGGGTGATGGTGTCTTTGGTTTCGTCGCCGTTTTCGCCGAGGGTATCGAAGTCGATGGTCACGCCGTAGGGGGTGCCGGCCTCGTCCTGGCGCCGGTAGCGGCGGCCGATGGCGCCGCCTTCGTCGTAAAACACCGCCATGTGCGGACGGAGCAGGTTGCACACCTCGCGCGCCTTGGCAACGAGCTCGGGCTTGTTCTTCAGCAGCGGAAACACACCCACCTTGTACGGCGCGATGCGCGGGTGGAATTTCATCACCACACGCGTCTCTTCCTTGCCCTTTTCGTTGGTGATCGTCTCTTCGTGGTACGCGTTGCAAATGAACGCGAGCACCGTGCGGTCCGCACCGGCGGCTGGTTCGATGACGTGCGGCACAAACCGTTCATTCGCCTCGTCATCACGAAAGGTGAGGTCTTTGCCGCTGCCGGGATACTTGGGATTGCCCTCGGCATCTTTCTCAACAACCAGCTCATCACCTTCGCGCACGAGCTTGCCTTCCATGTGCGAGCGCAAATCAAAATCACCACGGTGCGCGATGCCCTCCAGCTCGCCGAACTCGCCTTCCTCGCAGAACGGAAACGCGTATTCCACATCGGCCGTGCCTACGGAGTAATGGCTCAGCTCGTCCTCGTCGTGATCGCGCAGGATCAGTTTGGATTGGTCGATGCCGAGGTCCACGTACCACTGGAAGCGGCGATCGCGCCAGTAGGTGTACCATTTGCGCGATTCCTCCGGGTGACAGAAAAACTCCATCTCCATCTGCTCAAACTCGCGGCTGCGGAAGGTGAAGTTGCGCGGCGTGATTTCGTTCCGGAAACTTTTGCCCTGCTGCGCGATGCCGAAGGGCACCTTCACGCGGTTGCTGTCCACCACGTTTTTGAAATTCACGAACATGCCCTGCGCTGTCTCCGGTCGCAGAAACGCTTTGTTGTCCTCATTGCGCATCGCGCCCACATGCGTCTCAAACATCAGGTTAAACTCGCGCGGCTCGGTCAACGACCCCACTTCCTTCGCATCCGGCCCGAGCACCTCGGCATGATCCTGCACCGTCGGCAGGTCAACAATCTCGCCGTCCCAATCCAGTTTGTCCGCATATTTATTTTTCAGGCCAAAGAAACGCAGCGCGCGTTCCTGCAGCGCCGATTGCAAATCATCCGCGCCCACGGTCGTTACAAAAAACTTCTGCCCCTCGTGCGCCACCCAGCGGCCCTTCACGTGGTCATACCGATAGCGCTTGTTCGTCTCCCGGCAGTCAACCATTTGGTCATGAAACAAATCGTAATGGCCGGAAGTCTTCCACACGCGCGGATGCATGATGATGCTCGACTCGATGCCCACCATCTGGAACCGGCGCGGTGCCCCCTCGGGCTGATCCAGCTCATCGTGCGTGGTGATCATGTCGCGCCACCACGCGTCCTTCACGTTGCGCTTAAGCTCCACACCCAGCGGACCGTAATCCCACAATCCACCAAAGCCCCCGTAGATTTCGGAGGACTGAAACACAAACCCGCGGCGTTTGCACAACGCCACGATCGCATCCATCAAGGAATTATCGCGTGCCATGAGGCGGCGAGTGTATCGGGAAAACAGTCGAAAAAGTCAAGGTTTCGGCTCCTTTGAGGAACAATGGGAGGGCGAAGCTCCCGCTGAGCCGGAAGGTGGAAACGTTGCAGGGGAATTCGGATCGACAGAATTTCATCCATCGGCTCAGCCGGAGCTTCGCCCTCCCGGTAATGCTCATCCAAAAAAAAGCCGCCCTTGGATTGAACCGAAGCTCAACCGCCGGGCGGCTACCAATCCTTTTCGCGGTGGATTCCGAAGAATCCTTCGCTCGAAGGTCAATGCCCTTGGCAGGGCAATTGCCGGTTGACCTCCGCCCCGCGTCCCCGAAGGGCCGCCGTTTGGTTAAGGCTGCTGCTTTCCCGTCCAGTAGCTCCCCGAAAGGATTTACCGGTGGCAACTTCCCCGAAGGCAAGTTCCCGTGGAGGCCGTCCCGAAGGATGGCTTCCGGGGAAAGTGGCTCTCCCGAGGGAGGACCGGGTGGCGCTTGCGTTTATCCGAAGATTCCTGCACTCGCCGCAACCCCGTGGTCAGTCGGCTGACCGAGTGAATCCGAAGATTCGCTCAACGGGTTGAGACTACCACGAAAGTGCCCTTCACCAAGTGACAGTTATTCTTTCGTGTGCACCGGCAATTCACCGGTTATGCCCAATGGCAAATAATGAACTTGCGCGGCACCCGAGAGCAGCCGAGGCTGTTGGGTATGAAGCTACTGGGCATCCTCACCGCACTCACCGTGCAGGCCACCTTTGGCCTCGACCAAGCGGCCTTTGAGAAACTGCATCGCGAACTACAGCCGGATCCGAAGGCGACGTGGCGGACGATACCCTGGAAGACTTCGGTGCTCGATGCACAGGCGGAGGCGGCCCGGACGGGGAAGCCGATTTTTATTTGGGCGATGGACGGGCATCCGCTCGGGTGCACGTGAAACAACGGAGTGCTCGACCGTGAGTCGACCTTCGCCAATCCGCAAATTGTGAAGCTGCTGCAAACCCGCTTCGTACCCGTCGCCATCGACCAGGCGTATCAACGCCGGCAAAAGGACAACGAGGGCCGCTTTTACCAAAAGATCGCCAACCAAGGCCCGCGCAAGGTCGGCCGCGGCACCACGCAGGGTTTGTACAGCGCCGACGCCAATGGCCGTTTCCTCGGTTACACGAACAATCGTGGTGCCGATCGCGTGATGCGCATGTTGAACGGCGCGTTGCAACAACATCGACCGGAGAAGGTCGCCTCCATCGCGAAGGGCCAGCTGGATGCGCGTTACAATCCGCAACCGCCCAAGGGCGGCCTCGTGGTGCGAGTTACATCCAAGGTTCTTGGCGGTTACGAGGAACCGGAAAGCGAATGGCGCCGCATTTTTCAAACCTCACTCGGCCGCGACAACCTATGGATTCGCGCCGACGAACACGCCGCGCTGGCCAAGGGCCAGTTGCCCAAGAGCCTGCTCACGCGCTTGGCCCGTTATCATTTGGTCGACAACACGCGCGGCGAACCGCCGATGTGGCGCGAGAACGAAATCAAAAAGCTCGAGGGCAAAATCGTGAACGGCCAACTCCACGGCACCGCGCAGTTGCAAACCGCCGACAATGCGCGCGGTTACACCGCCGAGATCTTGGGCCGCATCGAATCCAAAAACGGCCAAGTCACCCGCCTCGACCTCGTCGCCCACGGCCAATTCCACGGCGAAGGCACCTACACGCGCAACGCGCCGAAGGGGAAGTTTCCCCTCGCGATCGCCTTTACCTTGGCCGATGGCAAGGACGCCGCCGATACGATCCCGCCGCAAGGCTCTCGCGGCTGGGTGCCGGGGTACATCAAGTGATTTTCATCAAAGATCAACCCAACCCCTACTTAATTCAAAATATCATGAACCCCTTGATCGAATCCGATTGTCCCGATTGTAACTTTCTCGAGGACGCCACCATTGCGCGTCGCGATTTTTTGAAACTGGCGGGCACCACGGCCGCCGTGGCGGCAACGGTTCCGGCAGCGTTCGCCAAACCGGCGAAAGAGAAACCGGCGGAGGCGTTGTTGAAGGAGTTGTTTGCTACGCTGACAAAGGATCAACAGCAGAAAGTGGCGCTGGCGTTCGATGATGGCGCGGGCAAGAACCGCGTGCCGACGCGGTTGGGCATGTACAACCGCGCGCTCAACAATGCGAAGATCGGCGGTCTTTACACCAAGGCGCAGCAGGAATTGATCGAGCGGGCGCTGAAGGCGATCTGTTCGGATGACGAGGGTTACCACAAGATTAGCCGCGATGAGGAATTCGACAACAGCGGCTCACTGCAGGGTTGCGGCGCGCATTTTTTTGGCGACCCGAACCAGGGCCAGTTTTCGTGGCTGTTCACCGGGCACCACCTCACCGTGCGATGCGATGGCAACACCATCCCGGGCGCGGCGTTTGGCGGACCGATTTATTACGGCCACATCGCGGGCGGTTACAGCGAGAAGAATGTTTACCGCTTCCAAACCAAGGCTGTGCAAAGCGTGTACGACGCGCTGGATGCCAAGCAACGCCAGGCGGCGGTCATCGCGCAGGGCTCGCCCGGTGAAATGGCGAAGTCCGTGAAGCACCGCGAGCGCCCGTACCCGGGCATTGGCATCGGCGAGTTGTCGCCGGATCAACGCGAGCAGGTGCTCAAGGTGATGCGCGCGTGCGTGGCGCCGTTCCGCAAGGAGGACGGCGACGAGGTGATGGACATCGTGAAAGCCAATGGCGGCCTCGAGAAAATCAACCTCGCCTTTTACAAAGACAAGCGGTCCACCGACGAAAAAATCCGCTGGCACTTCTGGCGCCTCGAAGGCCCGGGCTTCGTGTGGAACTACCGCGTGCTCGGCCACGTGCACTGCTTCGTGAACATCGCCCGCGTGTGAGACACGGGATTCACAGATTAACACGGATGAAAATTCTCTGTGCCCTCTGTATCTTTGTGGTGATTGGATTCACCGCCCACGCCGCCACCAAGCGCGAGACGGTCGCCAAGGCCATTCCGCTTATTGAGAAAACCGCCGGCGTCTACGTTGAGAAACGTGATTGCTTCACCTGCCATCATCAGGCCCTGCCGTTAATGGCACTCAGCCGAGCGAAGCAGTTCGGTTTTACAGTGGAAGAAAAAGTCATCAAGGCACAAATCAAGTTCACGCTCGAGTATTTCGCCGACCGCCAAGATCGCCTGCACAAGGGCCAAGGCGTGGTCGGCGGCCCGTACACCGCCGGCTATGCACTCGCCGGCTTGCGCGCAGCGAATTCTCAACCCAACTACACCAGCAAGGCACTCCTTGCGTATCTCCTTAAAACACAACACCCCAACGGCAGTTGGCGGATTCGGACGCATCGACCGCCGTTGGAAGACAGCCATTTCACCGCCACCACGCTGGCGATCCAAAGTTTGCCCGAGGAATCGGCGGAGCGAAAGCGCGCGCTCGACTGGCTGAAGCAAACCGAACCCAAATCCAACGAGGATCGTGTGTTCCAAATCCTCGGCCTTGCCGACGCACCCAAAGCCGCATTAGGCCCGGTGCTCAAGCTACTCGCCACCCAGCAGGAAGACGGCGGATTCGCGCAACGGCCCGATATGAAAAGCGACGCCTACGCCACCGGCCAGGCCCTTGTCGCCCTGCGCACAGCCGGTGCCCTCAAGCAATTTGCCCCCGCCATTAATCGCGCCGAGCTGTGGCTCCTGAAAAACCAGAACCCCGACGGCTCATGGCACGTGAAAACCCGCAGTCGCCCCATCCAAAAATATTTCGAAAGCGGATTCCCGCACGGCACAGATCAATTCATCTCCCTCAGCGCCACCTGCTGGGCCGTGCTGGCTTTGGCTGGAAAATAACGGCTAGAACGGGCTGGGGATCAGGAACGCGTGTTGTTCCAGCAAGCTCAACGTACCATTCCAGGAAATGAACTGGGAAAAGTACAGGATCAGTACGTAGGCGAACACAAACGGCACGGCCAATCCGAAGGCGGTCAAACGACTCAGCCACCGGGCCCAACCGGATTTCAATGGTTCGCGATGGATCGCACGCCCCATGGCCCAGCCAGTTAGAAGGCGCGCGGGGAATCCAAAGATCACAAAGAACAACGCCGGCAACCAGGTGATCTCGGCCGGAGTCAGTTCCACCTTCAACAAAAACAACGGCACGGCCAGCGTCAACGTCAGGGCCAGGGCGATCCAGCAGCGAAATGGGGACCGGCCCATTAATTTCAGCACGGGCCACACTTCAATGAAGGCACGCATCCGTTCTTCTTTGGCAAACCACACCTGCAGAAACGGCAACAGCAACACCACAAAAGTCATCAGCAACCCGCCCATCAGGGAGATCAAAATGCCCGCGTTGTGCGGGATCATCGCCGCGAGAATCATGAGGCCCACGGGCAGAATCAGCCAAAGAACCGTGCCCGCGAAGCCGCGTGCGCCCAGCCAAAACAATCGCGGCAACTGCAGTCCGGCCATCGTCTTCCAAAGCGCGTCCCGGACCGTCGCATATTTGTTGGATTCACCCAGCCAACGCACGAACCGGACTGGTGCCGGCCAAACAAAATGGCGGAGTTTGCCGCCGCGCACCAAGGCCCATGCCACATGCAGCACGGTGATGCCGGCAACCAACCACAGCATTGCACTCCAGAAACCATAACGATCAGGCGACACCACCAGAGCCGAATCGCGTAATGACGCCAGCAGGCGCGCCGGCCAGAGGAGCAACCAAACACCCAGAATCGCCCCGCCCAATTGCCCGGCCCGACGGATGCCGACAAAGCCGTCCCGAAACCGTCCAGTCGCGGCAATGCGTCCACAGGCAAACATCAGGTATCCCAACCCCACCAAGTTTACTACCGGGATGGCCGCCACTACACCCAGCCCAGCGATCAGGCATACTAGGCCAAAACACCAACCCACTGCCCCGTAGAATTCATCCCACACCCGCAGAACCCATGCCCGGCGGGGAACAACCTCCACTGTTTCAGGAGGCGAATCCGCCAGAGGAGCGATGGGAGGCGGTTCGCCGGGGGGCGCCGGTTCGATCAAAGGGGGAACTTCTTCCTGCGGCGCATCCGTTCCGTTCAAATGGGGTGGCAAATCCGGCACCGAATCCGCCGGCTCCCCGCCAAGGACAGGTGGCAATTCAGGATTCTCATCCTGCTTTTGAAACTCCTCCCCTTGCGATTGCGTATCCACTGGTGGTATTGTCTTGAAGCAATGACCGCCGACAAGGTACCCCCGCCCGTGTGGCAACGCAACCTGCTCTTCGGGGTGATCTGTTTCGCCAGCGCCTGCGCGGTGGTGAGCGATTTATTGCAGTCGGATACCGTGGCGCCGCCGAGTCATCATGAGCCGGCAGAGTTCGAAAATGTCAGCTTCCAAACCACCGTCAAGGTGATCAACGACCAGTTCGCCGCGGACTGGACTGAAGCGGATCTCACACCAATGGCGCCAGCCGATGAACTCACCATCGCGCGCCGGCTTTCCCTTGGGCTCACCGGAACCATCCCTTCCCTGGAAGAAATTCGTGAACTCGAGAAGCAACCCGAGGGCACCCGTGTGCAGTGGTGGCTCAGCCGGTTATTTGAGGATCGACGCACCAGTGATCACCTCGCCGAACGTCTGGCCCGCGCCACGGTCGGCGTGGAAAACGGACCTTTCCTGATTTATCGCCGCCGCCGGTTTGTCAGCTGGCTGTCCGACGAGATCCACATCAACCGCCCCTACGACCGCATCGTGCGTTCACTCATCACGGCCAATGGGTTGTGGACCAACAATCCCGAGGTCAATTTTGTGACCGTCACCATCGACCAAAACGAAAACAAAGGGCCCGACGAAGCCAAATTGGCCGCCCGCGTCACCCGCGCCTTTCTCGGTGTGCGCATTGATTGTGTGCGTTGCCATGACGACTATCTCGGCGATGACTGGTTACAGAAGGATTTCCATCAACTCGCGTCCTTCTTTGGCGAAGCCGATTTCACCGCCTCCGGCCTACATGACACCGGTCAGCCGTATGAATTTAAATACAAAGGCGAAAGCCGCACGAACGCCATCCCGCAACAGGTTCCCTTCAGTACCGAGCTCCTGCCCGAGGTCGGTCATCCGCGCCGGCGCTTGGCCGATTGGGTGACGCATCATGAAAACCGCGCCTTCGCC
Organism: Verrucomicrobiales bacterium; assembly: GCA_038145765.1. Classification (GTDB taxonomy): domain Bacteria; phylum Verrucomicrobiota; class Verrucomicrobiia; order Limisphaerales; family UBA1100; genus UBA1100. The sequence continues at coordinate 1,967 of JAYQQG010000095.1, read as the reverse complement.
CGCGCCACCGTCAACCGCGTCTGGGCGCTAATGTTTGGCCGGCCATTGATTGCGCCTGTGGACCAAATCCCCCTCAAGAGCACGGCCGACAATCCTTTCCCACCCGGACTGGACACAATAGCCGACGACTTTATCACCAACCGCTACGACCTGCGCCGGCTCATCCGGGTCATCGCCGCCACACGCGTGTATCAGCTGGACAGCCAGGGCATGGAGCCGCCCACGGCCGAGCATGATGCCCATTGGGCCGCCTTTGGCCTCACGCGCCTGCGCCCCGAACAGGTGGCCGGCAGTATTCTCCAGGCCACTTCCCTAAAGCCGCTCGACGCCAATGCCCACATCATTTGGCAAATCAACCGGTCCGCCCAGCAGAGTGATTTCATCAAGCGCTACGGCGATGTGGGGGAGGACGAGTTCACCGCCAACGGCGGCACCATCCCGCAACGCCTGCTCCTGATGAACGGCAACATGGTCCATGAACGCATCAAGGACAACATCGTCGTCAACGCCGCCACCCGGATTCTCGCCACCGCCCGCGATAACCAGACCGCCGTCGAGGCCGCCTACCTCGCCGTGCTCAGCCGACGGCCCAGCCCCGAAGAATCCGCCCACTTTGTCGCCGCGCTCGATGAAGGCGGCCGTTTCGCCCGACGAAACCGCATGACCGATCTTTACTGGGCCATGTTGAATTCCACCGAGTTTTCCTGGAACCATTGATACCGCCATGAACCCCGCTTGCCACAGTGCCACTCACGTTTCCCGCCGCACCCTGCTGCGTACCGCCGGCATCGGCAGCCTCGCCTGGCTCACGCCCGTGGCCCACTGGCTTGGGCGGGCGCAGGAACAACTGCCCAAGAGCGGCACGGCCAAATCCGTCATCATGCTTTGGATGGGAGGCGGACCAAGTCAGCTCGAAACCTTCGATCCGCATCCAGGTAAAAAAATCGCGGCTGGCACTCAAGCTATCGACACGGCCGCCAAGGGGATTCAAATCGCAGCCGGACTGCCGCAGACGGCGGAGGTGATGGATGAAATGTCACTCGTCCGTTCCGTGGTCAGCCGCGAAGGCGATCACGAGCGCGGCACCTACCACGTCAAGACCGGGCACCGGCCCGATCCCACCCTCGTGCATCCGGCTATTGGCGCCGTGGTCTGCCATCAACTCCCCGATCAGGACGTGGATATCCCGCGCCACATTTCCATACTGCCTAACCAATGGCCCGCCCGCGGCGGCTACCTCGGCGCCCAATGGGATGCCTTCAAGGTCTATAATACCGCCGGCCGCGCCGGCAATCTCAACGCCCGTGTGCAGCCGGGGCGACTGGACCGTCGCCTGGATGACCTCAAAATCATCGAGCAAAACTTTGCCCGTCGGCGCCGGCCGCAACTGGATGAGCAAACCACCCTGCACAATCATACCATCGCCAAGGCCATTCGCATGATGCGATCGGACCAGATTAATGCCTTCGATGTCACCACGGCCCCCGCCTCCACCCGGGATGCATTTGGCAAAACGCCCTTCGGCGATGCTTGCCTGGCCGCCGTCCAACTCATTGAAACCGGTGTCCGTTGTGTGGAAATCACCCTCAATGGCTGGGATACGCACGTCGATAACCACAATTTCACAGCCCAACAAAACGCCATCCTCGATCCCGCTCTCGCCGGCCTGATCAGAGAACTGCGCACCCGCAAACGCCTCAAGGATACCCTCGTCGTGTGCGCCGGCGAATTCGGGCGTACACCCAAGATCAATGCGGCCGATGGCCGCGACCATTGGCCCAGTGGGTTCTCCATCGCCCTCGCCGGTGGCGGTATCCGGCGCGGTTATGTCCACGGCAAAACCCATCCGGATGGAGAAAAGGAGCTTGATCAGGCCGTCGGAGTTGCCGATGTCCACGCCACCCTGTTACATGCGTTGGGCATTGATGTCTTAAAGGAAATGATGACCCCCGTCGGCCGTCCCATGG
>JAYQQG010000094.1:0-13220 GCA_038145765.1 Verrucomicrobiales bacterium | reverse complement strand
GGAGCGGCTGGCCTTTGTTGTTGCGGACGCCGTGGGCGTGGAGTTCGTACACGTAGCCTTCGCGTAGTTCGTCCACGGTAAGGTCGATGAACAGCCCCAGCGCATCCAGTCCGCCAAACTTGACTGTGTGCGTTTTCACGTCGACCGGCTCGCCGCCGTATTTGGATTGGTACGGATAGGTGTAGCTCTTGAGCGTGTAGCTCTCCGGCTTGATGGCGGTGCCGACATCGAGCATCTGCGTGAAGCTCAGGCGAAAGCCGTGTCGCGTGGCAGACATGCTTTTCATTTCAAACGGCACCTTGCCGGTCCATTGCAGGCGCTGCAGGCCGTAGCTTTTGGTGCCGAGCGAATTCCAGCCGCGATTGCTTTGGCCGATGTACATGGAGCCATCCGCGCCCCATTGCAGCCGGAGCGCCGCGCAGTCGAGTCCTTCTCGAAAGCGGAAACAGGCGCCCTGATATTCGCCATCAACTTTTTCCAAGAACACGCGCGACACAAACGACATGGTGAACTCGCCACAAAACAATTGCCCGGCAAACGGCCCAAACTTGCCCTTCGTGCTGTCCGCCAAAATATCCGTCGTGCTCATGCCCATCTTGCGATAGGGAAACCACACGGCCGGCAGTTGATAGGCTGGGATGCGCCGGGCGGCCTCGGCCACGGTCAGGTTTTTGGGGAGCGGTTGCTTTACCTGAAAGGTTGCGCCCGGCAGTTGGGTGAACTGCAGCGCATCGGCGTGCCCATGAAACGCCCCGCGCTTCACATGCATCAGCGGACAGGTGGCAAACCAGTTGCCTTGTTGATCCGTCGCAAACACATCGCCGGCAAGGTTGGTGCCGATGCCCGAAGGCGAGCGGAACCCGCCGGACACCGGCGCCCAGGTGCCGTCCGGCTTCACCCGCAGGCTCCAGCCGCGCCAACGGTTGTTGGGGTTCGGCCCCTTGCCAATGGAGCAATTGAGCGCCACCCACATGTTGCCAGCACCATCCACCGCCGGCCCGTAGGCGTACTCGTGATAGTTGCCCGTCACCCCCCAGCCCTTGGCGTGCGTGAGATATTCGTCCGCGTGCCCGTCGGCATCCGTATCGCGCAGGCGCGTTAGCTCACTGCGTTGCACGGTGTAAAGATCGCCCTGATACAGCGTGAGGCCCAGTGGTTCATGCAGTCCACTGGCGAATTTTTGGTAAACCGGTTTCCCGGTCAAGAGCTTGGAGGCAATCCAAACCTCCCCCTTGCGAATCGCAATGGCCATCCGATCCCCCGGCAACGCCGCCATGCCGCTCACCTCCAGCTTCAGGTCTTTCGGGAAGGGGACGGAGGTGAGTTTGTAAAAATCACTTTCGGCAGCACCCAAGTTGAACCACAGAGACGCAGAGAGCACAGAGAAAACCAGTTTAACAAACCTCTGCGCTCTCCGTGTCTCTGTGGTGAAAAATCGAGTCTTCATGACAACTTCACCTCCAAATTGGCCCGGAGGGCCAACCGAAAATAGCCCAGCGTTTCAACGCTGGGTCGTTGGGGTGGTTGAAAAAGAAGTCCCGGAGGGACGGATGAAATCAATCGCCCAATTTCAGCCGACCCTCCGGGACTTTTGAGAAATGTTGCCGCAATAACCCGGCGTTGAAACGCCGGGCTATTATCGCTGGCTCCCTCCGGGAGCCCGCGCAACGGCAGGGCCGTGAGCTTGGAGGGACGAGCCTGCAAGTCCGTGAGCAGCCCGTAGTTTTTACAAACCAATCGAGTTACCATTGCAGTTCCACCTCCAAAATGGTTTTGCCTTCCGCCTTCAAATTCACCGGTGCGAGCAGTTCGAGTTGTTTGTCATTCGAAATCAACGTCGCAAAGGGGGTGATGACTTTGAGTTGGGCGTCATTCACCCACACGCCTTTTTCGGTTGATTTAATTTTTTCCCCGGCGGCAAGGCGTACCCACAAAACACCTTCGCCGCCGGTGAACTCCATCCGCCGCTTCAGCCCTTTGCCTCCCGGTGCGAGCGTGTCGGTGATTTCCGTTTTTCCGTGGCGATAAAGCATCGTCGGCGTGCCGTCCTTGGCGAGTCGGTACCCGCGAAATTGCAGGTCGCTCTTTTGCCATGGCTTGCCTTTTTCCAAAATTCCGACGGCTGGGCCGGGCGGTAGCTTGATGACATCAGTGCCCAGCGGCTTGGCTAGCGGGGTGAAACGGTCGTCCCAGGTACTTTCGGCATCGAGGAATTTCCAGCGCCAAATCAGCGACCAGCCGACCGCCTCGGAATCAAACGCCGCATGCACGCCGGCGGGGAAGCCGATGGCGATCGCGTGGGTGCCGGCGCCTTCCATGAAGGTGCGAAACACAATCGGCCGATCGGTCGGTTTCAGTTCGAAGCCGCCTTTCTTTTCCAAGCCCTCCGGCAGACGGGTTTGGTCCAGCTCATTGAGGTACACCCACAGGCTGTCGATTTGCCGCTCGGTGTTGCGACCGAAAACCGGGCTAACGGCTTTGCCGCCGGGCCAAAAGGAGGGCATGCGCGTGCCGGGGCGGAAGGCGGCGGGGTCGATCAGATAATCGCGAAACCACTCGGGCCGCAGCCGGCCGGGTGAGGTGGCGAGGTCAAGCGCCTGTATGCCGAGCGATTTGTGGCTACCGAGTTGATGGCAGGTGATGCAGTTGAGGCCCTTGGTGCCCACCAACTCGCGGCCGTAGCGGTTGCGGCCGACCTTGTTTTCGTTGCCGTTGCGCGGAGTGGGTTTCACATTGGCGCGCGCATCGGCGGTGGCGAATTGCGGGGTGAGAAACTTTGCGTGCGCTTCGCCGAAATCCGGCATGCGCGTGCTCATGTACGGCCGGATGGCACCGTCTCCGCGCAAGACCCGCAGCAGCGCCGATTCCGTGAGCTTGGCGCCCACGCCGGTGAGCAACGGCGGCAGCCGGCCTTCGTCGCCGAGGTCGTTGCCGGTGGTCAGAAAAAGTTTGTCACGCGCGGCATCCGGCCCACCGAGGCCCTCGCGCGTGTGGCAGGCGGTGCAGTTGAGCTGCCGCATGCGGTGGTGAACTTGATCGCGGGCAGTCCACGGTTTCGGTTTGGCCTGGAGCGCGGCGGTGATGGCGGTGCGTTGGGCGGCGCTCAGGTGAAAGTGCGGCGCGCGGGCGGAGGGCTTCGGGGCGAGGCAACCGCCTTTCACGTTTGATAGATTGAGGTCATCCAGCGATATGGCCATGGCACGCTGCACCTTGAGCTTGGAAGTGTCGTGGCAGTTGGCGCAGTTGAGCTGCGAAAACAGTTTGGCACCTTCGCGCTGTTGCTTGAGGGCGAGCGGACCGCGGTTGAGGCCGTGGAGATCCAACGGTTTTACGCGACCGCGCAGGTACACGGCGAGATGCGCGGCTTCCTGTTCGCTCATCGGCGTGCGCGGCATGCGACCGGCGGGGCGGCTGTGCAGAGGATCGCGCAGGAATTTGACTAGGTGGGCGTGCGAATATTTGCCGCGCAGTTTGCCAAGCGGTATGTCGCGACCGTTGTCCTGCCCGTCGGGCGCATGGCATTGGGCACAGCCGAGGGTTTGGTACAGCTTTTTGCCTTCCGCGCCGCTGCCGATCATGGCGGCCTCCGGGCCGGTCGCCGGCGAGATCGTCATCAGATAATGCCTCAGCGCCTCGACGGCCTCGGACTTGGCGTCCTTATCCAAACCATGCAGCAGATCGGGCATGGTCGTGCCGGGCTTGAGCTTTTGAGGGTCGAGCAGCCAATGCCGCAACCAACCGGCGGACGCGGGATTGTGTGTGGTGAACAGCGTCGGGCCGGGCCGGGATCGAAACCGATGCGCGTTTTCGGCATCCACCTGGTGGCAGGCAACACAATTGAGTTCGTTGATCAGCACCTCGCCGGCGGCAATCTGTTGTGCCGGTGTATCGCGCGGGAACCGATCAAAGCCGGGCACCACCGGCTGCGCCGCCGCGGTGAACGCCAGCGCAAGTGCGAGGATGGTTGCGAGGCGGATCACGCTAAATGTGCTGCCGGCGCCTCGCCGGCAGAAGTTGGGCATTGAGCCTGCCGGCGGGGCGCCGGCAGCACGTTAGGCGTCACGGGCTTCATCGAGGAGTTTCATCCACGGGCCCATGTAGTGGCCGTGATCCCAAAAGGTGCGGCCGCTGATGAGATTGCCGTCGATCACGCACGGTTCATCGACAAAGATGCCGCCGCAGATTTCGAGGTCAAACTTCGCCTTCGGCACCGTGGCCATGCGCCGCCCTTTGACGCAATCCGCCCGCGCCGGGATTTCGACGCCGTGACAGACGCTGGCGATCGGCGCGTTTTTTTCAAAAAAGTAGCGTGTGATATTGAGCAGATCTTCATCCTCGCGAATGTACTCCGGCGCGCGGCCGCCGCTGAAGAAAATGCCGAGATACTCCTCGGGCTTTACATCAGCAAAGGCGATGTCCGCGTCCATCGTGTAGCCTTCCCATTCCTTGGTGATCGTCCAGCCCGGTTTATTTTGGTGCATCACCATCTGGTAGGTGCGCTTTTCCGGCGCGGCAATCACCGGCTCGTAACCGCCCTCGATCAGACGGAAGTAGGGATACAGCGTGTCCACCGTCTCGGCGGCATCGCCGATGATGATAAGGACCTTGGGTTTTTCGTTGCTCATATTGGAAAGTTAAACGGATGCGAGGCATTTATCCAAGTACGCACGCGCGCGGTTGATTTCGGTGGTGCATTGAGCGGCGGTGGGGAGGATGGGGATGCCGCGGGGGACGGGGTGCATGAAAATGCTGGTGAAGCCGTTGTAGTTGATGGCCTTCAACGCGCCGAGGATGGGCGTGAAATCCAGTTTGCCGCGACCGGGCATCTGCAGCAGCTCCTGTTCCTTGGGCAGTTTTTTGTGGCAACCCATGCCGTGTTGCCATGCGTAAAAAATGGCGATGCGATTGCCCAACGCCTTGATGAGCGCCGCGTGCCCGGCGGCATCCACGCCAAGGCTCTCCAGATGATAGGGCGCCAGCGCGATGCCGAGGTGTTTGTTGGGCGCCAATTCGGCCAGCCACTTGAGCGAGTCCGGCGTGTTGATGAGATTGCTGGAATGGTTCTCGATGGCGATGGTCACTCCGGCGGCCTCGGCGGCGGCGAGGTGGGGCTTCATCAGCTCGGCAAACTTTTTGACCTCCGCCTTCAGTTCGGCCCCCTTCAATCCGCGTTTGCCCCGGCCGCCGCAGACCATGACCTTGGTGCCGAATTTTTTGGCAAAAGCCATTTCCTTTTGCAGACCGAACGGCCCGAGGTCGTAGCGCGTGATGCAGCCCATGCGCACGGGGCCCTTGGCGGTGTTGTGGCGGCGCAGTAGCTTGGCGTAGGCCTCGTGGCCCATGTCCTCGATTTGCTCGCGTTGATTGCCGTGCACGCGCGGCCAGATATCGATGGTGTCCGCGCCGGTCTTGGCCACCTCGGGCAGGATTTCCTTGAGCGGTAGTGTGCCGTACATCGAGGAGGACAAAATGAAATTGAGGCGAAACTTTGGCTTCGCAGCCAGTGCGGGCGCTGCAGCCAAGGCGGCAGCGGCCCCGAGGAATTGACGGCGGGAGAGCGTTTTCATGCGGACGGAATTCTGCGGCCGTTTTCCAAAAAAGGCACGCCCAAGTGCATCGGCTCAGTTTCGCCAGGGCGGCGGATGATTTCCGGTGAGTATTGCGTGACGTACGCGCGGCGCATTTGGTCGGTGGTGTTCGGGCCGCTGCGATGAAAGCTCAGCGAACTGAACACCACCACGCTGCCCGCCGGAACAATCGCCGGCACGCCGGTCTCCTCGCCGAAGTAGCCCGCCTTGTCGCCGGTTTTCTCATCGCGCACATGCTCCACCAGCGTGCGGATGCCGATCTGAGAAAAGGGCATCACATGGGCCGTGCCGTTGGCGAGGCTCATGTCGTCCACGGCCGTCCAGCAAGTGACGTACGGCGTGTGCGGAAACCCGAGGTAACCGCTATCCTGATGCCACGAAAAGGCCATGCCTTGCTCGGCGGCTTTCACGACGTACTGGTCGTAAAACAAAAACGCCGTGTCGCCGATGGTCGCGCGGCAAATCTCCGCCATCAACTCGCTGAACACAAACTCCGTCAGGCGCGGTGTCTGTTCGTATCGCTTGGCGATATGGTAGCGTTTGCCGCGATGGCTGATGTGAATGTGGTCCGTGCCCAGCCGATCCATCTCCGCATGCATCGCCTCGATCAGGCAATCGCACGAGCCACGCAAAATGGCGAGGTGCGCTTCCGAGACGGCCCGTTCCAGAATGAAGTATCCCTCCTCCCGAAACTGCGCGCGTTGTTCGTCCGTGATAGCGGGCACGTTATTTCTGCGGATTCTCGTACCACACCACATTCTTGCTTTGTTGACCGGCGATGAGGGCGTCGAAGTCGCCGTCGGCGTCCATATCGACGAGGCGGATGTCGTAGGCGGCCTGGTCGGCGTGGATGATGTGGGTGGTGAATTTGCCTTTGCCGTCGTTCTCGAACCACGCGGCCTTGCGGCTGAGGTAGGCGCAGGTGATGGCGTCAATATCGCCGTCGCCGTCAATGTCGCCGACTTGCAGGCAGTGCGAGGAGAGGAGGTCGGTGTTGATGTCATGGATTTTCCACTTGGGATTTTCGTACCAAATGAGGCCGGTGCCGTGGCCGCGGCTGGCGATGATGTCGAGCTTGCCATCACCGTTCACGTCGGCGGGCATGATGTTGGTGGCGCCGGGGTGCTTGCCGGGGAGGAGATGTTTTTTGAAGGGCTTGGTCGGGTCCTTGCCGGCTTCCCACCAGGCGAACCATTCGCCCATGCCGGACTTGTCGGATGGCCCGCCCTTGGCGGCGAGGGTGATGTCGAGCCGGCCGTCGCCGTTGAGGTCGCCGGCGCCGAGGTAATGGCTCAAGCCGGGCGCGTCTTCCTTGGCGAACACATGGCGCGTCCAGCGATTGGCAGTGCGTGGATTTTTCGGCACCTCCAGCCACACGGCGGAGTTGGGAAATTTGCCGCGCGGCTGGCCGCTGTTGGCGAGCAGATCGAGTTTGCCGTCACCGTTGACATCGGCCTTGAGCACGCCGTGGATGCCGATGATTTCGTCCTCAGCAATGCGCGCCTTCCACGGGCTGGCGTCGCCATTTTTGTTGGGCTGCTCGAACCACACGATGAGTCCAGGCTGATAGCGGGCGCCGATGAAGTCCGCATCGCCGTCGCCGTCCACATCGAAGGTTTCGCCGTGGATGAAGGTGTGGTCTTTGTGGTCGCCTATGATGACTTCCTTCCAATTGGGCGCGACGAACAGGCGCGTTTTGCCGCCGGCATTGGAGATGACGTCCACTTTGCCATCGCCGGTGAAGTCGGCGGCGACCGCGACGTTGTTGTGTTGGCCTTCCCAGACGACGTGGCGTTTCCAGTTGCCTTTCACCGCGGCGGTGGCGGTGGAGAGGATGAGGGTTTGAACAAACAGGATGTTCAGGATTTTCATGATTTAATGGGTGTGTTGGCGGGTTTTGTCGAAGAGGGTTTTGAGTTTTATGAGCGTGGCGGCGCGCGCCGCGGAGCGGGCGAGGTTGGAGATTTCGTTGGGGTCGGTTTGGTAATCGTACAGCTCGACGCCGTGTTTGCCGTCGTTCCATTCGGTATACCGGTAGCGTTCGGTGCGGATGGAACGGCCGAGGGGACGGGGGTTGGTTTTCATACCGGGCAGGCGCGGGCGAATTTGTGTCGTGCTAAAGGCCGCCTGCCGGACGGTGGCCTTGGGATCGGCCAACACGGGCGTGAGGCTTTTGCCCTTGAGGTGCTTGGGCTTGGGGAGGCCACATAGGTCGGCGAGGGTGGGGTAGAGGTCAACGAGCTCGGTAAGGGAGGCGCTGGTTTGGCCGGCGGTCTTCATGCCGGGCACGGAAATGATGAGCGGCACGCGGGCGCTGCCTTCGAAGAGATCGCTCTTTTGCCAGAGGCCGTGATGGCCGAGGTGATAGCCGTGGTCGCTGAGAAAGACGACGATGGTGTCGTCGGCGAGCTTGAGTTTTTCCAAGCCATCGAGCACGCGGCCGAGGCAGGCGTCCATCAAGGTGGTGGAGGCGTAGTAGGCGCGGATGATTTCCTTGCGTTGCTCGAGGGTCAGCTCGCGTTGGTTCGGGCGATCAGGCAGGGCGGCGGGCGGGATGTCGTCACGGTCGCCGGGGATTTCCAGCACCGGTTTAATTTTATCCAGCGGATAATGTTTCGCGTGATGGGTGGGGGCAACGTACGGCGTATGCGGGCGGTAAAAACCGACGGCGAGGAAAAAGGGTTTGCCGGTCTTGTCCGGATGATGTTCCTCGAGGAGCTTCACCGCAGCCAACGCGGCTTGGCCGTCGGTGTGTTCCTCATCCTTGCTGTCGAGCAGCAGCCAACTCATCGTGCCGCCGTAGGCCCCGGAGCGCAAGGTGATGACCTCGTCCTGCCGCGTGCGGTCGATGCCGATGGGGTTGATGACCTTGTTCCACGAAGGTTTGTCGTCCACGCCGTCGGTGCCGATCTGGGTGGGTACGCCGTAATGATAAATCTTGCCGATGCGCGCGGCGAAATAGCCGTGGTTGATGAAGTGCTGCGAGAGCGAGGCGATGTCCGGTTGTTTGTCGCGGAAATGACCGGCATTGGAAAGCACCCCGGTCTGTTCCGGATACAGGCCGGTCATGAACGACGAGCGGCTGGGATTGCAAACGGGATACTGGCAGTAAGCCCGGTCAAACCGCACCCCGCGCTTGGCCAGCCGATCCACATTCGGCGAGTGCACCAGCGGATGCCCATAACAGCCCAGATCGGCGTTCAAATCGTCCACCGCAATGAGGAGGACATTGGGCTTGGCCGCGAGGGAAAATACCGAAATAACAAGGCCGGCGAAAAGCCAGTGGATTTTGGCGTAATTCATGCGTTTCCGGAGAATAACGGGCAAAACCGTGAAATGGGAGCATGTTTTTGTTTACAATTCGGGGGTGCATGCCATCGTCCCCGCCGACCTCGGGGTGGGGTAACAACGCATGGCTGTGAAACGAAAATACGTGTGGAATAACATCCACTTGGGTAACACCTTTTTTCTGGGATTGATCCTATTCGGGTCCGTGGTGGGTTTACCACTGTTTATCTGGAAATTTGGCTCTGAAATTCAGAATTGGTGGGCACATGCGCTGATCGCACTGTTTTTGTTCGTCATCTCCGGCATGGGAATCACGTTTGGTTACCATCGGCTGCTGTCGCATCTTTCCTTTAAGGCCAAATGGCCGGTAAAACTCCTCTCACTCATTGGCGGCGCCACGGCCATGCAAGATTCCGCGCTCGTCTGGAGCGCCGACCATCGCCGGCATCACAAGCATGTGGATCACGAGCATGATCCGTACAATATCAAGAAAGGCTTCTGGCACGCGCATATCGGCTGGATTTTGTTCAAGGAACGACTCAACCCGCCCTTGGATAACGTGAAAGATTTACAGGCCGACAAGCTGGTGATGTGGCAGCATCGCTGGTGGATTGAAATCGGTCTGTTAGTCGGGTTTGCCTTTCCGGCTTATGCCGGTTGGTTGCTGGAAGGTTCCTGGCACGGCATCGTATTGGGACTTTTGTTGGGAGGCATGTTCCGTCTGACTGCCGTGCATCACAGCACCTTTTTTATCAACAGCCTTTGTCACTACATGGGAACGCAGCCCTACTCCAGCACACACACCGCCCGCGATTCCTGGTTTATGGCGTTGCTGACTTTTGGGGAAGGGTACCATAACTATCACCACGAGTTTCAGCACGACTACCGCAACGGCGTAAAATGGTGGCAGTTTGATCCCACCAAATGGGCCGCGTGGTCTCTGGATAAACTGGGGCTCACCGGAGGTTTGCGTCGAGTACCAGATGAGAAAATTATGCTCGCCGAAATTCGCCAGAAAGATAAGCAACTAGCCGAGCAACTTTCCAATGCCCCACGGCCGGTTTGCGAAAAGGCCCAGGCCCTCTTTGCCGAGGCCGGCGAGAAACTGCATTCGGCTGCTGAATCGTGGGAACGCGCCAAGAATGAGTACACCAAGGCGGCGCAAAAGAAGATCGACCTTACCAAAGAACAACTCGCCGAGCAGCGCGCTCGCTTTGAGAAAGCCGTAGCCGAGTTGCGTGAAGCGATCGAGCATTGGCACGCCGCCCACCAGCAATTGGCCGGGCAATTGGCTTAATCTGTCATAATTATTCTCGCATTTACTCATTTTTCGGGTAAAAAGCGCTTAGATTATTTCACTCATCATTTTGATGAATGAGATTGATAGTTGCCCAACGCGATTGTGGCGACCTCTGGCCATGAAAAAATTCATACCCTGTATCCTGCTTGCCCTGACTTTTGTCGGGGGTAATCTGTGGGCTGATGAAACAGCCGATCAACCCAACAGCATTCCAACCAACAGCATCGCAGCCAACGATGCTGTCGACACCCCTGCCGAAGAGGCAGGTGATGGTGGTGATGCAACGACCGAGAAAGAGCCGGTGATTGATTCCGGTAACACCGCATGGATCCTGACCGCCAGCGCGCTGGTGTTGTTCATGACCATTCCTGGTTTGTCGTTTTTCTATGCCGGCTTGGTGCGGAAAAAGAACGTGCTCTCGGTGCTGATGCACTGCTTTGCAATTACCTGCGTGATGACACTGCTTTGGGTGGCCGTGGGTTATTCGGGATCATTTGCTGAAGGCGGCAATTACATCGGCAGCCTTTCCAAGTATGGACTCATGAATGGTGTGGGAGACACGCCGCACGGTAACGCCGATTCCATTCCGCCCGAGTTGTTTTTCATTTTTCAAATGACCTTTTTCATCATTACACCGGCGCTGATGGTCGGCGCATTTGTGGAACGCATTCGTTTCTCGGCGATGCTGTTGTTTACAGCTTTGTGGGCACTAATTGTTTATGTGCCGGCCTGCCACATGGTCTGGGGCGGCGGCATCTTTGGCGAAATGGGCGTGCAGGATTTTGCCGGCGGTATTGTAGTGCACATTACTGCGGGCTTCGGTGCGCTCGTGGCCTGTATTGTGCTTGGCCCGCGCAAGGGATATCCGGATTCCCAAATGATGCCGCATAACTTACCCATGACGGTGGCTGGCACGGGCATGTTGTGGGTCGGCTGGTTTGGCTTTAATGGCGGCAGCGCTGTGGCGGCGGATGGCGCTGCATCCACAGCCATCGTGGTCACGCAAATCTCTGCTGCGACGGCCGCGCTCACGTGGATGGCGGTGGAATGGCTCAAGCACGGCAAGCCCAGCGTGTTGGGTATTGTGACGGGCTCCATCGCAGGCTTGGCGGCGATCACACCGGCCTCTGGTGTGGTGGGGCCGCAAGGGGCGCTGATCATCGGTCTCGTGTCTGGTTTTGTTTGCTGGTACGCCAGCACGGCCATCAAGGCGAAGTTCAAGTATGATGATTCGCTGGATGTATTCGGCGTTCACGGTGTGGGCGGCATTATCGGCACACTGTTACTGGCATTCCTGGGTGCTAGTGGCACGCTGGATGGTCGCGGGGAATTTGCCGGTGGAGAACAGTTTGTGATCCAGCTTAAGGCGGCCGTGGCCATTGGTGTGTTTACCATTGTGGCCACGTGGATCATCCTCAAGGTGGTGGATGCCATGGTGGGCCTGCGGGTGGATGAGCAGGATGAAACCAGCGGGCTCGATATCTCGTCTCACGGCGAGGCGGGCTACAACGATTAAACCTCAACTCAGGCAAACTTATATGAAGAAAATTGAAGCAATCGTTAAACCCTTCAAGTTGGAGGAAGTGAAGGATGCCCTCGCCGAAATCGGCGTGGTGGGCATGTCCGTCAGCGAGGTCAAAGGATTCGGCCGGCAAAAAGGGCACACGGAAATATATCGCGGCAGTGAATACACCGTGGATTTCCTGCCCAAGGTGAAGATTGAAACCGTGGTCGCCGACGGCACAGTTGATGACGCCATCAAGGCCATCAGCAAAGCGGCCGCTACCGGCAAGATCGGGGACGGCAAGATCTTCGTCCAGCCTATCGAGCAAGCCATCCGCATCCGCACCGGCGAAAGCGGCGAGGAAGCGGTTTAAAGAAACACTCAAGAAACGCCGGGCCTCTTCAGGAGGTCCGGCGTTTTTTTACATGAACACGTCCTTTTGATGGACCGGATCGGTTGGCAGCCAGCCTTTTTCGCCAGCTTCCTTTAGCATGCTTTTGGTGCCATCGTGGGTATAGTACCACACGTTGCCGGGGCTGACGTGAATGTTCCAATTCTTCTGGAAGAGCAGGGCGCGCTCCTTGTTGCGAGCCAGAATTTTGGGCACGGCGTGGACCTTCAAAATTTCACGACGGCGCTTGGTAACCTGAGTGCGCTTCTCGATGAATCGGGAAATGAAAGCGGGCGTTTTCTCAAGCACCCACGAGCCTTTGAAGCGGCTTTCTGAATATTCAAAATCAGCTTGGCGCTGGATGAGGTAGCGCGCATCTGCCACGGGCCCAAACACATCAGCCATCGCTTGGGCAAACATGCGGCTGGTGGCTTCATCGGCATTTTCGAGGAAAATGCGCACATAACCGCCCGATCGTTCAGCGGCGTGAATGTTTTTCTCGGCCTCGCTCCAACTCATGTTTTCCAGTAACTCGGCTTCGGCCAGTCCGCCAATCACCGCGCGACCGATGGCTTGGGTGAGAGTGCCTTCGGTCCATTCTTGGCTAATGGGTGACATTGGTTTAAAGCCCATGCCGCCACCGTATTTGTTTCAACCGCGAGGATGGGCTCGGGATGATACGGTTCGCCGATTTTCCACAGGCTCCGGAAGTGTGGCCGCAGCTCGACTCTCTCGAGCATATCGCGGCTGAGCTCCACCATGTTATCTTCCACTCCTTCTGGCTCAATTTCTGTGAAGGCCGCATGGACATGTCCCACGCCTTTTTCGATGAGATGATCCACCCAGCTGAAAACCGCCATCGTGTCCAACGTGCTATCATCCCGCGAGGGGAGGGTGACGGATTGATAGGTCAGCGAGGTCAACAGGCCCGGTTGTTCCGTCTCCGTGCTCACCCAATGCTTGGGTAACGCCTTTTCGTCCGCCGAAAACAAATCCGTTCGCGCCGCCCACTGGCTTTGGATGGCCGAGTTTGGGCAAAGCACCAGGGCTGGTTGCCGTATCACCTCTGCCCACAGGTACAATCCCGTGACGGTCTTGCCCGAACCGAGGGGCGCCACGATGTGCAGCTGGCGTTCGCCGGCATCGAGC